>DASVXU010000086.1:0-25033 GCA_036392515.1 Gemmatimonadaceae bacterium
GAACTTCATCCAGAACATCCCGGGCCCGCTGCTCGACCGAATGGAAGTGGTCGATTTCGCGGGGTACACCGAGCGCGAGAAGGCGGAGATCGCGAAGAAGTACCTGATCCCGCGGCAGATGGAGGAAGCGGGGCTCGGCAGCCGCGTCATGAAGTTCACGGACGAGGCGGTGATGGAGGTCGTCTCGCGCTACACGCGCGAGAGCGGGGTCCGCCAGCTGGAGCGACAGATCGGCGCCGTGGCGCGGAAGGTCGCGCGGAAGATCGCGGCCGGCGACACGAGCGAGCTGACCGACGACACGATCACCGCCGAGGAGGTGCGCGTCCTGCTCGGCCGGCCGCGCGTCCACCCGGAGCACGCCGCCGAGGAGAACGAGGTCGGCGTCGCGACGGGGATGTACTACACACCGGCGGGCGGCGACATCATGTTCGTCGAGGCGGCGATCCGGCGGCTCCAGGGCTATCAGCCGAGCGACAAGGAGACGCAGGTGAGCGGCTGGGGGAACGTGTCGCTGATCCTCACCGGGCAGCTCGGCGACGTCATGAAGGAGAGCGCGCGCGCAGCGCTGACCTACGCCGCGACGCACGCGAGCTCGCTCGAGATCCCGGAGGACCGGCTCGGCTCGATCGAGGTGCACATCCACGTACCGGCGGGGGCGATCCCGAAGGACGGGCCGAGCGCGGGCGTGACGATGGCGACGGCGCTGGTGAGCGCGATGTCGGGACGCCCGGTGCGCAAGGACGTCGCGATGACCGGCGAGATCACGTTGCGTGGACGCGTCCTGCCGATCGGCGGCGTGAAGGAGAAAGTGTTAGGCGCGCATCGGGCGGGGATCACCACGATCATCCTGCCGAAGGACAACGAGGCGCACATCGAGGACATCCCGGAGGACGTGCGGGCGCAGCTCAAGTTCCACTGCGTGCGCACGCTCGACGAGCTGTTCGAGATCGCCCTCCTCCCGACGGCGCGCCCGGTGCGGACGCGGAAGACGGAGATGGAGCAGGCGGAGGAGGAGGCGAAGAAGACGGCCGCCTAACGGCTGGGGTCGGGGGTCGGGGGTCAGGGGTCGGCGCCGACGGCTGACCCCCGACCCCCGACCCCTTTCAGCTCAGAACGCCAATCCCACCGGTCCCAGCTCGAAGAGCCGCCATGGATCCCACTGGAGTCCTGGCGGCTCGGTGCCTTCCAGGAAGTACTCCGTGTAGCGGCGCTCCGGGGGAGTGAGCGCGTCGGCGACCATGCCGGTCTCGCGATCGAGCTCGCCGGAGACGAGGCCCGCGGGCGGCTCCCAGCTGCCGGGTGTCTTGCCCGCGTACCAGCGCTGCATCATCGCGCCGAAGATCGGAGCGGCGAGGGAGCCGCCGGCCGCTCCGGGGGTGATCGTCTTCGGCCGATCGAAGCCGAGCCAGACGCCGGCGACGATCTCCGGCGTCATGCCGACGAACCAGACGTCGGTGTTGTCGTTGGTCGTCCCAGTCTTGCCGGCGACGGGGATCGTCGCCGGCAGGTAGCGGCGAACGGAAGTCGCGGTGCCGCGCTCGACGACGTCGCGCATCATGTCGCGCACGATGAAGGCGACGCGCGGGTCGAGCGCGAGCGACGACGCCGCGGGGCTCGGCTTCCAGACCGTCTTCCCCGCCCGGTCCTCGACGCGGTGGATGAACGTCGGCTCGACCGAGGAGCCGAGGTTGTCGAACGCGGCGTAGGCGGCGACGAGCTCGATCGGTCGGAGCGCCGAGGCACCGATCGCGCTCGAGGGGACAGGGGCGATCGGCGACTGGATCCCCATCGCGTGCGCGAGTCCGGCGATGGAGTCCATGCCGAGCTTCATCCCGAGCTGCACGGCGACCGGGTTCCGCGACTTCGTGAGCGCCTCGCGCAGCGTCAGCGGGCCGAGGAACTTGTTGTCGCTGTTGCCCGGCTCGTAGGTCTCGCCGGTCGGGAGCGGGATCTTGAGCGCGGTGTCCTGCACGATCGCGTTAGGCGGCGTGCTGTCGGCGATCGCGAGCGCGTAGACGATCGGCTTGAACGAGGACCCCGGCTGCCGCTGCGCGAGGACGGCGCGGTCGAAGGGCGACTCCTGGTAGTTGCGCCCTCCGACGAGCGCACGTACCTCGCCCGTCACCGGGTCGAGCGCGACGACGGCGCCCTGCAGGTAGTCCGGGCTTCCCTTGGGCCGGTTGGTGTAGGTCTGATGCTTGTAGCCCGGGCGCAGCTCCACCGCCGCGGTTCCCTCGACGAGGGCGACGGTCGCGGCGCGCTGCAGCGCCGGGTCGAGGGTGGTGTAGATGTGATACCCCCCGTTGCTGACCGGCACTCCCGCGCGCTCGGCCTGCTGCCTCACGACGTCCACGAAGTAGGGCGCGGTCGCCGACATCCCGCCCGCGGCGACCGTGGTCACCGGCTCGGCGGCGGCCGCATCGGCCTGCTGCTTCGTGATGTAGCCCTGGTCCGCCATGAGGGCGAGCACCGTGTTGCGCCGCTCGCGGTTGCGGTCCGGGAAGCGCGACGGGTCATAGCCGACGGGACTCTTCGGCAGCGAGGCGAGCGATGCAGCTTCGGCGAGAGTCAGCTTAGACGCCGGCTTCCCGAAGTAGTGACGCGCCGCGGCGTCGATGCCGTACCAGCCGTGGCCGAAGTTGATCTGATTGAGGTACGCCTCGAGGATCTGGTCCTTCGTGTAGTGGCGCTCCATCTCGCGCGCCGCTTCCTGCTCGCGGAGCTTGCGGCCGACCGACTTGTCGCGGCGGTCGATGATGTCGGGGTGCATGTTCCCGACGAGCTGCTGCGTGATCGTGCTCGCGCCGCGTGCGCCGCCCATCGCGGCGTCCTTGAGCGCGCCGAGCACACCGACGACGTCCACGCCGTTGTGCTGGTAGAAGCGATGGTCCTCGACGGCGACGAACGCCTGGCCGACGTACTTCGGGAGGGTGCGGATCGAGACGCTCGTCCGCCACTCGCGGCCGATCTCGCCGATGAGCGAGCCGTCGCGCGCGTAGACCAGCGATGACTGCGGCGGCTGGATGAGCTGCCAGGGCTCGCCGGTGGAAGCCTGCGTCTGCGCGGGGAGCGCTGCGGGCGCGGCGAGGAGAAGCGCGATGGCGGCGGAGCGTAGCACGGGCGGGGGTCGGGGATCAGGGGTCAGGGGTCGGAGATCGGGCCTGTCGCATCGGCCCGGTCGGTCATACCCGCGACTCTGTCGGAAGATAGCCTCCTTCCGACGAGCGACGCGCCGCGGAGGTCAGCGATCCGCAGCGCGTGACTGCGCTCACAGCCCTCCAGCCTCCCTCAGGTCATGTCGGCGGTGGGGCCGTAGATGCTGGGGAGCGGGACGTCGTTCAGCCGGAGGTAGACGCTGAGCTGCCCGCGGTGGTGAATGTGATGATTGATCATGAAGCTGCGCAGCGCGGCGACGCGCGGGACGTCGATGATCACGCGTCCGCCGTTCTTCAGCTTCCAGTGCTGCGCGAGGTACTCGTCCGACGCCGCGGCGATCGCGGCGCGGGTGCTCGCGACGTTCGCGTCGAGGCGCTGCACGAGCTCCGTGGCGTCCCTGTACGGCGGGGGCGTCTGCGGCTTGCCACCCGGGGGAAAGAAGTCGAACTCGGGCTGGCTCATGATCGCGGTTCCCCAGCCGACGAGATTGGCGATGTGCGCTGCCAGCTCGCCGAGCGACATCGACCTGGGATGCGGCTTCCAGCTCGCCTTCGCGTCGGGGACGCGCTCGATGAGGGCGCGCGTGGTCTTCATCTCCTGGTCGAACTCTGGAAGCATCGTCGCTGCGATCGGCATGAAGCGGTCTGCTGACTGGGTGAGTGTCATCGAGGATCTAGGCGGAGGGAAGTATCATCCGGGCGCCTCGATCGGCAAGCACTTGAAGATTCGATGAACCACGCATCGCCACGCAACCGGCGCCAGCGCTGGACGACCGTCCTCTTCGCCGCGATCGCGCTCCTCGCGAGCGCCGCGGCGTGGATGACGTGCGGTGGCAGCGCGCGGCCGAACCACGCGGTGCGCGACGCGCATCTCGCGCGCGTCGTGGCGGCGATGTACGTCCCGACGGGGGCGCCGCGCGCGCTGGTGGTCTTCTTCGGCAACGACATCGGGTTCTGGCAGCCGCACCGGGAACTCGCCGGCGACCTCGCCGCGGACGGCTACGCGGTGGTCGGCGTCGATATCCGGCCGCTGTTCGCTTCCCTCCCTGCACGGCTTCCGGCGCGCGACAGCGCCTGCGCCGCGGCGATCGCCGACCTCGTCGCGCGGTCGCGCCGCGAGCTGTCGATCGCCGACGCGCCGCTGGTGATCGCGGGTCATTCGCTGGGCGCGGAGCTGGCGCTCTGGACGGGGGCACACGTCGCGCTGCCGCGCATGGCGGGGATCGTCGCGCTCTCACCCGGTTCGCGAAGCCACCTCGACGTCTCCGCGTCCGACCTGCTCCAGCGGGAGCCGACCGGTCCGGAAAGCTTCGCGGTCGCCGAGGTGATGCGGGTGCTGCGGGATCGGGCAACCACGGTGGCGATCGTGCGTGGGGCGCACGACCGGTTCGGCTCGGCGGATTCGGCGCTGCTCGCGAACGGCGGGCCACACACGCGACGTTTCGAGATCGCGCTGGCGGGGCATTCCCTGCGGCATCTGACGCTGGCGCGGCCGGTGATCGAGGACGCGCTGAGCTGGGTGCTCGCCGGCGGGGGAGTCGAAGACCGGGCGGCGGCGCAAGCGAGGCTATCCGCGCCGTGAGGCGGTATCCTACATTGAAGGAGGTGCAGGAACCGCTTCGACAGACTCGCGCCCATGCAACGTCCCGTCCATCTCGCGATCGGCCAGGTTCATCCGCGAAAGGGTGAGTATCGCCGCAACCTCGACCGCCTGGGCGCGATGTTCGCCCGGGTAGTCGCGGAGTCACCACAGCCGCAGCTCCTGCATCTGCCGGAGACGGCGCTCACCGGGTACTTCCTCGAGGGCGGGGTTCGCGAGCACGCAATGACGGCGGGAACGCTGGCGCGCGACCTCGCCGAACTGCACCGGCGGCACGCGCGCGGGCGGAGTCTCGACGTCGCGATCGGGTTCTACGAGCTGTGGGAGCACAAGCTCTACAACAGCGCGATGTACCTCTCGCTCGGCGACGGCGAGCCGGTGATCCGGCACATCCACCGCAAGGTGTTCCTGCCGACGTACGGGCTGTTCGACGAGGAGCGCTTCGTCGAGCGCGGGCAGGCGGTGCGCGCCTTCGACACGCCGGTCGGGCGGGTGGCGATGCTCGTGTGCGAGGACGCGTGGCACTCGCTGAGCGGGACGATCGCGGCGCTGGACGGTGCGGAGCTCGTGCTGGTGTGCGCGGCGGCGCCGGCGCGGGGGGCGTTCCGCGTGGACGGCGTGCCCGGTCCGGCGAGCCTCGCGCGGTGGGAGCGTCTGGTGCGCGAGCTCGCCGAGGAGCACGGGGTCTTCGTGTCGCTGGCGCACCTGGCGGGGAGCGAAGGTGGAAAGCTCTTCGCCGGCGGATCGGCGCTGGTGGGGCCGAAGGGGGACGTGCGCGTGCGCGCGCCGCTGTGGGGGGAGGCGCTGGCGACGGCGACGGTGGACCTCGCGGACCTGACGCGGGCGCGGGCGGACCTGCCGCTGATCGCCGACCTGCAGACGATGATGCCGCATCTGGTGGCGAATCTGGGCCAGGTGATGGCGAGGGAGCGGGCGGAGCTGTCGTACGAGGGAGTCGCGTCGCCGGCGGAGGCGCCGACGCGGGGGGCCCCCCCCGAAAGACACGATCGCTCCGCGACCCCGGCCGCGCACAACCGCGCCGTCTCCCCCGACATCGATCCCGCGCGCGAGAACGGCGCGATCGCCGTCGTGCGCGCCTGCGACGCGGGAGGTCCACCGCCGCTCGAGATCGACCCCGAGCTCACCACGGAGTGGCTGCTGCACTTCATCCGGCAGGAGACCGCGGCGCGGCACTTCGAGAAGGCGATCGTCGGTGTCTCGGGGGGCGTCGACTCCGCGGTGACGGCCTTCCTCGCCGCGCGCGCGCTCGGCCCGGAGAACGTGATCGGCGTGCGGATGCCGTACCGCACCTCGAGCCCGGAGAGCCTCCTCCACGGCCAGCTCGTGATCGACGCGTTAGGCATCGAGGGGCGCACGGTCGACATCAGCGCGGCGGTGGACGGCTACCTCTCGACGGCGCCCGACGCCGACGCGACGCGGCGCGGCAACGTCATGGCGCGCGTCCGCATGATCACCATCTTCGACCTCTCGGCGCGCGACGCGGCCATGCCGTTAGGCACCGGCAACAAGACCGAGCGGCTCTTCGGCTACTTCACCTGGCACGCCGACGACTCGCCGCCGGTGAACCCGCTCGGCGACCTCTTCAAGACGCAGGTCTGGGCGCTCGCCCGGCACCTCGGCGTCCCGTCGCCGATCGTCGACAAGGCGCCGTCGGCGGACCTCGTCGCCGGCCAGACCGACGAGGGGGACTTCGGCATCAGCTACGAGAAGGCGGACCGCATCCTGAACCATCTCCTCGCCGGCTACACGCCCGTCGAGATCGTGGCGCGGGGCTTCCCGCCGACGGAAGTCGAGATCGTGCGGAAGCGGGTCGCGCGCACGCACTGGAAGCGGAAGCTGCCGACCGTGGCGATGCTGAGCCACAGCGCGATCGGCGAGAGCTACTTGCGCCCGGTGGACTACTAGCGCCATAACGGGTGGCGCGGCGTGACCACGTCCGCGCTGACTCGTGTTCGTCCGGCGGCGCGCGGTGCGCCGCGCCGCGCTCCTTCCCTCCGTCCCAGCCGACTCATGCTCGCTCGCCTCACCCGCACCGTCGCCGTCGCGGCCACCCTCGCCGTGTCGTCGGCCGCGCTCGCGAACCCCGCGCTCGCCCAGAAGCCGGTCTCGAAGGCCCAGGACGCCGCCGCGAAGGCGGACGCCCGCGCGATCGAGCGCTACCGCCTCACGCCCGCGCTCCTCACGAAGCTCACGAAGGTGCAGGACAACATCTACGCGATGCTCAAGGCCGACCCGACGCTCGCGAAGAAGTACGCGAACATGAAGGAGGACGACGACGGGAACGCCGAGGATGCGCAGACCATCGACGAGATGGCGAAGAAGCTCAACGCGGTGCCCGAGCTGAAGCGCGCGATCGCGAAGGCGGGGCTGACGACGCGCGAGTACATGATCGCCTCGCTGGCGATGTTCCAGGCGGGGATGGCGACCGCGCTCGCCGAGATGCCCGGCGCCGACAAGAGCGCGATCACGCCGAACGTGAAGGCGAACATGGCATTCCTCAAGGCGCACAAGGCGGAGATGGACCGCATGAACGCGCGCGCCCTCGAGATCCAGAAGCTCACCGGCGAGGCGAAGGAAGCCGAGAACGACGAGGCCGAGCAGGAGCCCGACACCACGGGCGGCGGCCTGCGCCAGGACGAGCGAAACTAGCTCGCGCGCGCCGCACGAATCGGGTGGGCGGCAGGCGATGCCGATGGTATGATGAGGCCGGGGCGCGGATCGCGCCCCGGCCTCGTCGCTCCGGCGAGGCGTGCCATCGCGGACCCTGCAGCCATTCGTGTCATGCGTACCGACTACGACCGGATCGAACTGGCCATCCAGTATCTCGACGAGCGCTCGCGCGAGCAGCCGTCCCTCGCCGACGTCGCGGCGTACGTCGGGCTGAGCGAGTCGCACTTCCAGCGCCTGTTCACGCGCTGGGCGGGGATCAGCCCGAAGCGCTTTCTCCAGTTCCAGACCGTCGCGCACGCACGCGCGCTGCTCGCGGAATCACGGTCGCTGCTCGACGCGACCTACGAGGCGGGGCTGTCGAGCGCCGGACGGCTGCACGATCTCTTCGTGACGATCGACGCGGTGACGCCGGGGGAGTTCAAGCGCGCCGGCGACGGGCTGACGATCGAGTGGGGCGCGCACGAGACGCCCTTCGGCGAATGCGTGATCGGCCTGACGTCGCGCGGGATCTGCGGGCTGAACTTCGCGGTGGGGAGCGACGGCGTGGAGGGCGCGCGCGAGCGTCTCGCCGAGACCTGGGAGGGCGCGCGGCTGGTCGAGAACTCGCGGGCGACGCGTCCCCTCGCCGCGCGCATCTTCGGCGCGGTGGACGCGGGGCCGGCTCCCCTTGCCCTGCTCGTGAAGGGGACGAACCTGCAGCTCAAGGTGTGGGAGGCGCTGCTGCGCATCCCGTCCGGCGAGGTCGCGACGTACGAGCAGGTGGCCGCGGCGGCCGGCGCGCCGCGCGCGGTGCGCGCCGTGGGGAACGCGGTCGGCCAGAATCCGGTGAGCTACCTCATCCCCTGCCACCGCGTGATCCGGAAGACGGGCGCGTTCGGCAACTACGGGGGCGGGATCGCGCGCAAGCGTGCGATGCTCGCGTGGGAGTTCGCGAAGCGCGAAGGGGAGACCGGCGGGCCGGCGCTGCCGATGCGCGCGGAGCAGCTGGGTCTTGCGATGGCGAGATAGGGCCTCACGCCGCGAGCTGCTGCCAGCGGCCGGAATCCGCCATCGCCAGGCTCACCGCGCGACGCGCCGAGCGCTTGAGCGCGCGATGAACGGCCCGCGCGTAGCGGATGAAGTTCGCTCCCGCCCACGGATGCCGCACGAAGAACTCGTGCGGGAGCATGTCACCCTTCATGAGATTGCAGCGCGCGCACGCGGCGACGACGTTGCCGAGCGCGTTCGCGCCGCCATGCGCGAGGGGATGCACATGGTCGAGCGTCGCGCTGTCGTAACCGAGGGATGTCGCGCAGTACACGCAGCGGTGGCCGCAGTCCCGCATCGCGGCATGCTTGTACGCGCGCTTCGTCGCGGCGGCGGAGTCACGGCGACGGCGGCGCTCGATGGCGCCGGCGCGGGGAAGCGTCGCGCGGTCCCGCATCATCTGGTGACGGCTCGAACGACGTCTCGGCATCTCACCTCGGGGTGAAAGACGACGCCCCGCGCCGGGATGCTCTCCCGGGCGGGGCGTACGACGTGCTGCGGAGGATCGTGACCGGCACGAGCGACGCCGCGCGTCGCCCGCCTGCATCCTGTCGGTGTCGAGGATCGCCGGTATCGCCGATCATCCGCCTCCGATCATGTGGACGGCGTCAGTGCCGTCGCGCCACTAGAGTGCAGCCAGTGTGCCAATCGCGCCAGTGCCGAGATCGCACGCGCTGCCGTTCTGTAAATGCGACGCCCGGCCGCGGGCGCGGGTAACACCGCGCGGCGGCCGGGCGCGATCCAGCGGGTCTAGTCCGCGGCGACGTCCACGTCCGAACGATGCGCCGAGGATTCGGCGGAATCGTGCAGCGCGGCGATGATCCGCGCGGCGCAGGCATCGAGCTGCATCCGGTTCGGCATGTCCGACGCCGGAAAGGGGAGCGGGATGTCGAACGCGTCGCCGATGCGACGCGGAATCAGGTGGACGTGATAGTGGAAGACGTCCTGCCCCGCCGCCTTTCCGCTGTTCACCACCATGTTCATCCCCTTCGCGTTCGTCACGCGCCGCACCGCGGGCTCGAGCTTCAGCGCGACCTCGAAGAGGTGCAGCGCCAGCTCCGGCGGCAGGTCCTCGAGCGACTCGAAGTGCCGCCGCGGCACGACCAGCACGTGCCCCGCGTTCACGGGCTGGATGTCCATGAATGCCAGCGCGACGGAATCCTCGTAGCAGACGCTGACTTCACCCGCGCCCCCGATGAGGTCGCAGAAGGTGCAATGATGAGTGACCGGGGGCATGTGGAGCCTCGGCGTGAGGGGAGCGAGCGACGTTGCGGACACCCCTCGAAACGCATGGGGAGTGCCACCGTCGCCGGTCGCACTCCCCATCGAATTCCGACGGTCGGCGCCGTGCTAGGGCGTCACGGCGCGCGCGATGACCCCCGCCGGCGGGGTGACGATCCGCACCAGGATACGGTAGCTCCCGTACCCCGGCCGACTGACCACGATGTCGCCGACGTCACCCGCGACGCCCGTCGCCTTGAGCCAGAAGCTGCCGCTGGTGCGCGCCCCCGCTGGTACCGTGATCGTCGCGAGCGTGGTCGTGCCGTCGCTCAGTGTCGCGGCGGCGCCACGATACTCCACGCTGAAGCTCGCGGTGTCGGCCTGCATGTAGTTGTCCCACGCGCCGTTCGGCGGCAGCGCGGTGAGCGCGATCTGGGCACTGTCCCCCACCGCGAGTGAATCCGGGAGCGTGCCACCCTCGTCGAAGCTGATCCGTCCGTCGCCGACGCGGACGATCTGGCGCGCGGCCTCGTACGCGTCGACGAGGATGGCGAGGGTGTCGATCCCCGGCGCCTTCGCGATCACGTCGTAGCTGAAGCCGTAGCTTCCCGCCGCGAGCTGCTGGTCGGCCGGAAGCGAGATCGCGCTGCCGGGACGCACGTCGAAGTGGACCTTGAGGCTCGCGGTGCTCGATCCCTCCAGCTGCGGCTGGAGCGTCGCGACCTGGCCCGGAGCGAGCCAGACGCGCTGGTCGGTGCTGGATAGCCGAGCGCCGCGAACGGTCACGCTCTGCGTCACGGGGAGATAGCCGCTCGCGCGGCCGCTCTCCTCGCGGACCGTCACGTCCGTCGTGCCGACGCGGAGGAAGCTCACCTGCGCGTCCGCGGAACCCTCGGTCGCACCCACGGCGACCTGCACCTTCACCGCGGGACCCACGACCTCGGGGTGCGCCGGCGTCACGTCGATCGCGAGCGGCACCGTGGTCGGATGGTAGTAGCCGAACTCGTCGCCGACGTCGACCACCGGCGTCACCGGCGCGGTCTGGAGCGACGCGTCGCTCGGCAGATACGCGTAGAGGCGGCCGCGCGTGATGATGAGCGGGATCGTCGCGCGGTCGTAGCCGTTGGCGCGCGCCTCGAGCTGCACCGTGCCCGTCGTGTCGAAGGTCTCGACGCGGAAGGTCGCGCTGCTCGCGCCGCGGACGGTGTCCTCCGGCACCTGGACCTTCGCGAGCCGCTCGTCGCTCGACCGCAGCTCGACGATCAACCCGTCCACAGCCATCGGAAGCTGGACGGTGACGTCGGTGGTCTGTCGCGTGCCGACGGTGGCACGCGTATCGGTGAAGCGCAGCCGCTGACCGGTGACGACGACCGGACCGAGGGTGACCGGCGCGAGCGTGCCCGACGGATCGGTGATCGTCAACGTCGCCGTCCCCTGAGCTCCGAACGTGAGGTATGACGTCGCCGTCTGCGTGCCGCCGATCGGAAGGAGCAGCGCCGCACTGTCCGTCGTCACCACCTTCGGATCGGAGGAGGTGATCTGGAAGCTGATGTCCTTCGCGGCGGGATGCGTCTGGTAGCTCTGGTCGAGCACCTGCAGGTAGAGCGGCATCGTCCCGCCCACGCTCACGGTGTCCGGGAAATAGCCCGAGGATCCGTTCACCACCGCCTGCGTGAAGCTCGGGAGCGCGCCGACGATCATCCAGCTCTCGTTGTATCCGGCCCCCGCGCTCACGACCACCGAATCGACACCGGCCGAGAGACCGCTGAAGCCGAAGGTCGCCTCGCTCTGGCCGGTGGGGATGACCACGGAGTCCGGGAGCTGCACGTGCTTCGCCCCGCTGAACCGCACGACGACGTCGCGCGTCGCCGGGGCGTTGACCATGACGCGCAGGTCCGCGCCGCCGCTCTGCTGGCCGACGCCGACGCGATCGCTCGGGCAGTAGTAGTAGCCGGTGTAGGTGCAGCTGTTCAGCCCCGCCGACAGCAGCGGTCCGGAGACGGTCGCCGTGAACCCGCTGTCGCTCACGTACCCCGTACGCTCGGCGCGTACGATGGTGCTGCCCGCGGCGAGCGGCATCACGTTGAGGGTCGTGTACTGCGCACCGGGCGGGATCGTGACGGTCGTGTCGAGCGCGAGCACCGACTTGTCCGACGACCAGACGCGCACGCCGTCCAGGCCGTTCGGATCCGCGCTCGCGGTCCACGCGCCCGTGGAGTCGGTGGCGAAGACGTAGAGGCTCGTCACGACGCCCGCCGTCGCGTCAGGCATGTACGCGTTGATGTGCGGCGTCGTGACGACGACGTCGAGCGACTCCGGCGCGAAGCCGTTGTCCGCCGTGACGACGATGCGCGTCGTGCCGGTCTTCACCCCGACGATCGTCGGCGACGAGGGGCCGCTGCGCGGATACGACCATCCGGGGACGATCACGAACTGCGTGTCGCGCACCGACGCGATCGACGGATCGAGGCTGCGCACGCTGAACACCACCGTGCTCGTTGCCGGGTCGGCGAGCTCGATCGGCGCGTCCTGCCGCATCTGGCCGGCGCCGATCGTGATGGTCTGCACCGAGGTCTGCAGACGCGGCGAGCCGACCGTCACCTGCACCGAGTCGGCGACGTGTCCGCCGGCGCGAACGCGGATCCACGCGCTGCCGGCGGCGCGCGGCACGAGGAAGACCGCGGTGCGCGCGTCGCCCGCGGGCACCACGACGATCGAGTCGCGCACGTCGACGACCTGCGGCGCGGACGAGGAGGCGCGCACGGCGAGAGAGCTCAGTCGCGGATGCGCGATGTACAGACTGTCCGCGACGAGCACGTCGATGCTGTCGCCCTCGATGTGCCCCGGGAGAGTGAGCCTCGCGCCATTCCACACCGCGATCAGCCGCGGGGTCGTCACCGTCACGGGAAGCGCCGCCTCGCGCCAGTCGGCGGCGCGCGCGCGGAGCGTGGTCGTGCCCGCGGCAAGCGCGCTCACGGCCATGTAGCTGGCGGCGTACTCCGTCGGGATCTCGACCGCGTCCTGCGCGCGGACGATGGTCGGATCGTCGGCGGTGATCGTCGCGCGGACCCCGGCGAAGGTGTGGTTCGGAAGCTCGAGCACCGCGCCGCACCTGGCGTAGCAGCTCCCGGAGTAGCTCGCCGTCGGCAGATACTGGCCGGCGCCGAGCACGATGTGATCGGTGGTGCCCCGGTTGCGGAGCTGCGCCGAGGCGAGCCGCGGTCCGGACGCGCTCGCGGCGCGCACCCGCTGCTGCGCGACCCGCTGCTGGTCGAGCACCGCGGCGCTCGCCTGCGCGCGGCGGGGCGCGTCGTACGGCATCGACGGGAACACGTGCTTCGCGGACGCGCGCGTGGCGCGCGGGCGCGCCCCGCAGGGGCCGTCGCATCCGCTGGTCGAAGTGTCCCCATAGAGCGTGAGCATCGCCGTGTCGATCACGAAGACACTCGCCGCACCGGGGAATCCGCTCGTCTGCGGCGTGTAGCGCACGACGCCCGGAGTCGCGGCGTGGAGCACGACGTCGGTCGAGAGCTGTCCCGCCGGGATGCGCGCCGGCGCCGGCGAGAGCGTCGCCGTTCCCTGCGGTCCTTCGACCAGCATGCCGATCGATGCGCCGCCGGCCGGCGCCGCGTTGCGCATCAGCACCCGCAGCGGGACGTCGTCAGTCGCGTTGACGTGGACCGTGTCCAGGATGGGATAGAACCAGTTGTCGGCGAGCTGCGCCCCCGAGCGCACTACGCCGAGGGCGCTGTCGGCCGCGAAGACACGGCCCGAGTCCTCGACGGTGAGGGTCGCGGCGCCGGCCTCGCGTCCGGTGAGCTGCGCGTACTGCAGCGTCTCGGTCGGGCCGAAGGTGACGGTGTTGCCACCGACCCACTCCGCCTGGCTGCCGATGACGCCTAACGTCACGACGAGTCCCTGTCCCCCGGCGGGCGCCGAGAGGATCACGGGGACCTTCACCGTGTCGAGCCCGACGAGGATCGTGTCGCGTCCGAAGCGCACGACCTTCGCGCCGGTGTCGCTCACGCTGACGAGCGCGGTCGAGGTCAGCCCGGCGACGCTCGCCTGCACCTTCGCCGTCCCGCCGCCTCCCGTCGCGAGCACCTCGCCCTGCCCGTCCACCTGCGCGAGCGCGCTGTCGGCGCCGCTCGCAAGGCTCCACGTCGCGACCTCCGCGCCCTGCGCCATCGCGACGCCGCGCGCATCGAGGAGCTGCGGGGCGAACATCGCGCGGCCCCCCGGGGCGAGGGAGGCGCTCGCCGGGTAGAGCACGAGCGAGGCCGGCTTCTGCGCGACCGAGATGCGCGAGCTCGCGCTCGCGGTGCCCATCCGCGCGGTCACCGCGCCGTCGCCGTTCGCGAGCGAGACCACCACCGCACTGTCCCCGCCCGTCGCGACGATCGCCGCGACCGAGGGGTTCTGCGTGCTCCACTCGAACACCGCGTTGGCGAGCGGCTTCTGATTCTGGTCGAGCGCCGATGCATGGAGGACGCTGGTGTCGCGCAGCGCGGTGAAGGCGGTCGGGCCGCTGATCGCGACCGCGCTCGCCGCGCCGAGCACCGTGACCCGCGCACGCGCCGTGAGCCCGCCGATCGTCACCGAGACCGTGTCGAGCCCGGGCTCGGCGAGCGTCACCAGCCCGCTCGCGTCGAGCGTGGTGACGAAGTTCTGCCGGTTCTTCCAGGTCACGACGCCGTAGTCGATCGCGTTCCCCGCCGCGTCGATCGCGGTGGCCGCGAAGCGCACGGTGTCGCCGACGCCGCCCGTCACGATCGAGGGAGAGATGCGCACCGTCTGCACCAGCTGCTCGACGGTGACCTGCGCCGAATCGGTGGTGCCACCCTGCTCCGTCGCGATGACCCACGCATTCCCGACCGCGAGCGCCTTCACGAGGCCGAGCGAGTCCACCGACACGATCCCGGCGCCCGCGCCGATGCTCCAGCTGTAGCGGCCGGGCGCGAGCGAGGAGTCGGGGGCGTACGACTGCGCATGGAGCTGCGCCGACTCGCCGAGGGCCAGGAACTGCAGCGTCTTCGGAGTGACGACGGTGCGCGCGATCGCCGCGGCCTGCGCGGCGACGCGCACCCAGGCGGTGTCGGTGACGCCTTCGCTCGTCGCGGTGACGGCGACCGTTCCCACGGCGAGCCCGCGCACCGTTCCCGTCGTCGCGTCCACGCCGGCGAGCTGCGGATCGAGGCTCGACCAAGCGACCGTACGGCCGCTCAGCGTGTCGCCACGCGCGTCGAGGAGCACGACGCCGAAGCGCGCGCTGTCGCCGACGAGCAGGGCGAGCGAGTCGGGGACGATGCGCAGCGACGCCACCGGCGCCGGCGCGACGATCACGACGCTCGTGTCGGCCTTCGCGCCGCTGCGGGCGACGATTCTCGTCGCGCCGGCGCGCACGCCGAGCACGCTGATGAGTTGCGCGCCCGCGGCGGCGCCCTCGAGCGGGATCGTGCTGACCGCGGCGACGAGTGGCTGCACGAGCGCGATGGTCGTGTCGAGCGAGCTCCAGGTGACCGGCCGATCGATCGGCGCGCCGCTCGCGCCGAATACCGTGGCGCTCCCCTCGACCGCGAGACCGACGGTGGTGCGCAGCGTGTCGGCCGCGAGCACGACGGAGCCGACGTTGGCGACGACGCGCATCGGGAGCGAATCGGCGGTGCCATTGAAGGCGCGCGCAACGATCCAGGTGACGCCGTCCACATCGCGGCCGATGATGCGCCCGGTGGCGGGACCGCTCGACACGACCTTCGCGACGAGCGAGTCATGCGAGGTCCAGCCGACGTAGAGGGGCGTCACGGGCTTGCGCTGCGCGTCGAGCCCCGTCGCCGAGACGACGAGGGTGTCCCCGCCGAGGACCATCGTGTCGCCGACGGCGAGGGCGATGGTCGCGACGGCGGTGTCGGGAGCGACGTACTTCAGGGTGTCGTGGACCGGCGCGTTGCTCCCCGGCGTCGCGGTGACTTCGCGGAGCGACCGGAAGAGCGTGTCGCCAGCGGTGTCGATCGCGGTGAGGGAGAGCGAGTAGCGCTGCGTCGGGCCGGCGAAGGTGACGTCGAAGGCGAGCGTCGCCGTGTCGTTCACGAAGGTCGCCTCGACCGAGTACGGCTGGCCGCCGCCGACAGGGGTGAGGATCCCGCGCACTTTCTGGAGCGAGACGAAGCTGGGTCCTCCAGCCGCCGCGGCGCGCGCCATCTGCGGCGCGATTGCGAGCGAGGCCTGACTCGGAAGCCCGGGTCCCATCGGATCGCGGTCGCGGCAGGTGATCCCGACGAGCGCGAGTACGAGGATGCCGGCGATGCGGGGCGCGACGGCTCGGCGAACGAGGGGGCGACCGGTCATGGCGGTGGTTTCCGGGCAATGAAAAGCGCCCGGCAGGTGTGCGCGCCCCCTGCCGGGCCGGTCGCAACCGTAAAGGGCGACCGGGACCAGAAGGGACGGGTTCCGGAGGGGGTTGGTAACGTTTTCGGGGCCCTAACCCGGCGCTTCCGCGGTCCAGCGGACCGAGCCGTGACCGGCCGGGTGATTAGGCCGTCCTCATCAGGACCACAGGTGTTTCCAGCCTACCAAACCATTCTCGGGCGCCAAGCCCCAACCCCGTCAATGTCCAACTCTCTCCGAACCGCTGTCGCTTCCGCCATCGCCGTCACGGCGCTCTCCGCGCTGGCGGGGACCGCCGCCGCGCAGGGCACCGACAAGCTTTCGATCCACGGCTATCTGACGCAGGGCTACGCCATCTCCGACAGCGCCCTGATCGAGGGCATCCCGAAGGAAGGGACGACGGACTACCGCCGCGCCGCGCTCCTCATGCGCTACGCGACGAGCGACAACGACAACTTCGTCCTCCAGATCGCGCATCGGCGCCTGGGCAACAGCCCGTCGATGCAGTTCGAGCCGGACGTGAAGGTGGACTGGGCGTTCTACGAGCACACCTTCCAGAAGGCCGACACGCGGCTTCGCGTCGGCAAGGCGCCGATCCCGTTCGGCATCTACAACGAGACGCGCTACGTCGGGACGCAGCTCCCCTTCTACCGCGCGCCGTACGCGATGTACCACGAGGGGATCTACACCTCGGAGACGGTGGACGGGCTGACGCTGATGCAGCCGATCTTCACGGGAAGCGCCTGGGCGATGGAGGCGAATGGGTATGCGGGCAGCTTCAGCTACCTCGACTTCATCACGACGCGCGTGAGCCCCACGGCCTACGCGTACGTCGGGCAGCGTGAGCGCGCGTCGAGCACGCTCGGCGGCTCGCTCTGGCTGTCGACGCCGATCGACGGACTGAGGTTCGGCGGCGGCGCGAACCGCTACACGGTGCAGAACGCCTTCTTCCAGCCCGGCAAATACAGCTTCGACGGTTGGAACGGAGCGGTCGACGCGAAGTTCGAGCGTGTCCTGCTGCGGTCGGAGTATCGCCGTCTGATGGCGCACAAGCTCATGGACTACCGCGGCTGGTACATGCAGGGTGGCGTCGCGCTGACGCAGAAGCTGTCGCTGAACGGCCAGGCCGAGCGCGCGAACTACATCGTCCAGCCGATCCGGGCCGTCACGGCGGGTTACACCTCCTCGCTCGTGCGCGACGACGCGGCGGGGATCAGCTACGCCTTCACGCCGTCGCTCCTCCTGAAGCTCGAGGGGCACCAGACGAAGGATCACAACCTCGAAAGCGTGCTTGCCCCGACGGCCGCCCCGGTGAAGGGCAAGTACTTCATCTCCAGTCTCTCGCTGGTCTTCTAGACATGTCGAACAGATGGCTCGGGCGCGTGCGTCTCGCGATCGTCACGGCAGCCGCCGTGGCGGTCGCGGGCGTGGCGCCGAGGTCGGCCGCCGCGCAGAGCGGCGGCTTCGTCGTGGTGGTCAACGCGAGCAACCCGGCGACCTCGATCTCGAAGGGCGATCTCTCGAAGCTCTTCACCAAGAAAGCCCGCAGCTGGCCGGGTGGAACGGCGGCGATGCCCGTCGATCTCGCGGCCGGAAACCCTGTCCGCGACGCCTTCACCGAGAAGGTTCACGGGAAGTCGACGCGCGCGATCGGCTCGTACTGGCAGCAGCAGATCTTCTCCGGGCGCGAAGTGCCGCCGCCCGAGCGCAAGAGCGATGACGAGGTGCTGGACTACGTCCGGTCGAATCCCGGTGCCGTCGGCTACGTGGCGTCGGGAACTCGGCTCGGCGGCGGCGTGAAGACGCTGACCGTCACCGATTGAGCCAGCGGCAATCAGGCTCGACCAAGAATGGCTGCGGGAAGCGAGGGAGGGACTCCTCGCTTCCCGCGTCGTGTTTCCCGCACCGGCTCGGCGCGACGCTCAGAGGTTGCGCGGTGGATGTCGATACTCGGGATCCGAGCAGGAGCACACCGCTCGCGCGACGCGCCGCTGCCGCGCGCCAGGACCAATTCCTCCCATGACCAAGCTCCCATCCGTCGTTCGTTCCGCGGGCCGCATCCGCGTTCCCGCGTTGATTCTTCTCCTCGCGGCGCTCGCGGGCGGTGCGACGCCGGCGCAGGCACAGCGCGCACAGCACGCCCAGCGGCTTCGCCTGATCGTCACTGGTGACCTGCACGGATCGCTGGCGCCGTACGTGGACGCGCGCGGATACCGCTCGGGCGGGTTGTCGGGGGTCGCCGCGGCGATTGAGCAGGCGCGTCGCGAGTGCGTGGCGCCCGGCTGTGTGTCGATGCTCGTCGACGCGGGCGACGTCTTCTCGGGCACTCCCGAGTCCGATCTGATGCACGGGCGCGAGGCGGCCGAGGCGTTCGCGCTGCTCCGCTACGACGCGATCGCGCCGGGCAACCGCGAGTTCGACTGGGGGCTCGACACCCTGGAAGCGCGCGTGCGCGGTGCGAAGCTGCCGATCCTCGGCGCGAACGTGGGACGAGCCGACGGCCGCGCGCTGTCGTGGCTGCGCGCCGACACCCTGATCCGCCGCGGCGGGACCGTGATCGGAGTGATCGGGATCGCGAGCCAGCTCACGCCGCAGTCGACGAACCCCGACGCCGTGACCGCGCTGCGCTTCGACGATCCGGCGACCACCGTCGATGCGCGCGCGAAGAGGCTGCGCGACCGTGGTGCGCGGGTGATCGTGGTGCTGTCGCACACCGGCGTGCGCTGCGAGGGAAACCTCTATGCCGTGGCGACCGGAGCGCCCGCGGATCGCTGCGAGGGCGAGGCGCTCGGCGCCATCACGAGGCTGGAGAGACCGGTGGACGTCTGGGTCGGGGGACACACGCACCAGCGCGCGGCGATCCGCGCCGACAGCACCTTCTTCGTCTCCACGGCGGCGAACGGGCGGTCGGTGGCGATCGTCGACGTCCCGCTCGACGCGACCGGACACGCGCTCGACGACGAGATCGTGGCGACGACGCGCGACGTGAACGAGACGCTGGTCGCGCCGCGCATCGGTGCGGTCGATTCGATCATCGCGACGGCCACGGCGCGGGCGCAGGCGTTTCTCGCGCAGCGAGTGGCGACCATCGAGACGGCCCTCGAGCGAAACGGCTCGCAGTACCCGCTCGGGAACCTGGTCACCGACGCGCAGCGATGGGCGGGGCAGGCGGACATCGCGGTCACGAACAACACGGGGATCCACGCCGGTCTCGCCGGCGGGGTCGCCACCTACAAGCGGGTCTACGACGTGCAGCCCTTCGGCAACACGCTGTACAAGCTGACCGTCCAGGGCGACGCGCTGCGTGCGTACCTCGAGGCGATCGTCGGAACGGACGCCATCATCCGCCACCTGAGCGGAGCGACGGTCGTCTACGACCCGACGCGTCCCGCGGGGCACCGGATCACCGACCTGCAGCTGGCGAGCGGCCGCGCGCTCGTGGACAGCGCGAAGTACACCATCGTGCTCAACGACTACGTGCGCAACATGGCGGTCGAGCGGGTCCTCGGCGAGACGGTGCTCGACCTGACGGCGCTGCCGATGAACGACCGCGACGCGTTCATCGCGTACCTCAAGCAGCTCCCCCAGCCGGTGCGCGCTCCCGCGGAGCTCCGCATCCGCGCGGCGGCAACGACCGGCGCGGCGACACCGGCCGGCGATCGCTGAGCGGCGCGCAGCGCGCGCTCAACGCGGCGCCGGTGGGGAGCTCCCTTCCCCGCCGGCGCCGCTCTCGTATACGACGCGCCCGCCGACGATCGTCATCACGACGCGCGCGTCACGGATCGACTCCGGGGCGATGCGGGTGAGGTCGCGATCGACGAGGGTGAGGTCGGCGAGCTTGCCACGCTCGATCGAGCCCTTCTCCTTCTCCTCGAAGGATGCGTACGCGCCCCCCATCGTGTAGGCGCGGAGCGCATCCTCGACGCCGATCTTCTGCTCGGGAACCCATCCGCCCGGGTTGCGGTCGTCGAGGGTGCGGCGCGTGACCGCGGCGTAGATCCCCTCGAGGGGAGTGGGCGGCGCGACGAACCAGTCGCTGCCGAAGGCGAGGCGCGCCCCGCTGTCGAGCAGGGAACGGAAGGCGTACGTCGTGCGAATGCGCTCGGCGCCGATGACCTTCTCCGCCCAGCGCCCGTCGTCGATCGCGTGGTAGGGCTGCATGCTGGCGATGACGCCGAGCGCGGCGAAGCGGGGAATGTCCGCGGGCGCGATGTGCTGCGCGTGCTCGATGCGGAAGCGGCGGTCCCGGGCGCCATCTTCGCTCGCAACGCGGGCGAAGATGCCAAGTTGCGTACGGATCGCGCGGTCGCCGATCGCGTGGACGATGACCTGCAGCCCCGCGCGGTCCGCGCCCGAGGTCCAGGCGTAGAGGTCCTCCGGGGTGTTGACGAAGAGCCCCGTGTCGCCCGGCGCGTCGGTGAAGGGCTCGAGGAAGGCCGCGGTGTGGCTGCCTAACGATCCGTCGACGAAGCCCTTCAGGCCGCCGATGCGCACCCACGCGTCGCCGTGGCCGCGCGCGGCGACGGTGTCGCGCAGCCGAGCCCAGCTCGCGAGGGGGACGACCGCGTAGATGCGGGTGATCAGCGTGCCGGCGGCGTGGGCCCGCTCGAATGTCGCGAGGTCGCTCCAGGTGCCCATGTTGTGCACGGAGGTCACTCCCCGCGCGGCGACGTAGCGCATCGCCGCCTCCAGCGCGCGGTCGTTCTGCGCGTCGGTCGGCGGGGGGACGACGGCGTCGACGAGCGATGCCGCATTGTCCTTGAGGATCCCCGTCGGCTCGCCGCGCGCGTCGCGCACGATCGTCCCTCCGGCGACGTCGGGGGTCGCGCGAGTCACGCCGGCGGCGCGCAGCGCGGCGGAGTTCGCGAGACTCATGTGTCCGTCGAGGCGGTTGAGCCAGACGGGATTGTCGGGCGTGACCGAGTCGATCCACGAGCGCTCGGGGAGCTGCCCGCCCCACTGCTCGTGATCCCAGTCGCCGCCGGTGATCCACGTGCCCCTGGGCTGCGTCGCGGCGAAGGCCTTCACGCGCGCGACGAACTCCGCGGGCGTCTTCGCGTCACGGAGCTGGACGGAGGCGAGGCGGAAGCCACCGTCGATGAAGTGGACGTGCGCGTCGTGGAAGCCGGGGACGAGCATCTGTCCCCTCGCGTCCACGACGCGCGTGGCGGCGACGGCGAGCTTGCGGATCTCCGCGCTCGAGCCGACGGCGGCGATCCGGTCGCCGCGCACGGCGACGGCGTCCGCCCAGGGACGGCGCGGGTCGCCGGTCCAGACGCGCGCGTTGACGATCGCGAGCGATACGGGCGCGGCCGGAGTCGCGGGATGATGCATCGAGCAGCTCGAGATGAGGGCGGCGACGGGAACGAGCCCGAGCGCGCGCGCGAGGCGAAGTGATGGCATGCGCGTGGAGGAAGTGTCCAATGCTATCCCCGCCATCCCGCGCCGGGAAAGGGCGACATCGCCGAGCAGTCGCGCTTGACGTGGCGCACGCGGTGTGTTTGCGTTCGGGCGAGAGGTGGGGAGTAGCCTGCCGGCGGCGCGGCGACACGAGGCGCAAGGCCGGAGCGGACGATCGTCATCACGGAGCGCGAGCGCTCCCGGTCGTCCGACGGGTCGGTGACCCTGGCGAGACCATCACGCGAGACATGCTCGCGTGATGGTCTTTTTTTTGTTCTTATACGCGCGCGCAGCGTCCGATTGGAGGCCGATGGCGACGAATATCTGGTTCTGGGTCGGGTTCAACGCGTTCGTGCTCGCGATGCTCGCGCTCGACCTCGGAATCTTCCACCGCAAGGCGCACGTGGTGCGCCCGAAGGAAGCGGGGATCTGGGTGGCGGTATGGGTGGCGCTGGCGATGCTCTTCGCCGGCGGACTCGCCGCGCTCCACTCGACGCACGCGGCGCTGACCTTCATCACGGGCTACGTGATCGAGGAGTCGCTGAGCGTCGACAACATCTTCGTCATCGTCCTGATCTTCTCCTACTTCCGCGTGCCGGAGAAGTATCAGCACCGCGTGCTGTTCTGGGGAATCATCGGCGCGCTGATCATGCGCGGGACGTTCATCGGGCTCGGCACCCTGCTGCTCTCGCGCTTCCACTGGGTGCTCTACGTCTTCGGCGCGATGCTGGTGATCACCGGCGTCCGGATGGCGTTCAAGGGGGACGACGACTTCAAGGGGGACGAGAACCCGATCGTCCGCATGGTGCGGCGCGTCCTGCCCTTCACCGCCGAGTACAACGGGCAGCGCTTCTTCAGCGTCGCGAACGGCCGCCGGGTGGCGACGCCGCTCCTGCTCGTGCTGGTGCTGGTCGAGTTCACGGACCTGATCTTCGCGATCGACTCGATCCCGGCGATCTTCGCGGTGACGCGCGACCCCTTCCTCGTCTACACCTCGAACATCTTCGCCATCCTCGGCCTCCGCTCGATGTACTTCCTGCTGGCCGACGTGGTGCAGCGCTTCTACCTGCTGAAGTACGGGCTGGCGCTGATCCTGACGTTCATCGGAGTGAAGATGCTCGGCGAGCACTGGTTCACCGTGCCGATCCTCGCCTCGCTGGTGGTGATCCTGCTGACGCTCGGCGCGTCGATCGCGGCGTCGCTGGTGTGGCCGGCGAAGCAGGGGCCGGGGGTCGGGGGTCAGGGGTCGGCGCCCGCTGGAAGCGCCGACCCCTGACCCCCCGAGGCTGACCCCCTCGCGCTACCGCCGTTCCATCGCGTCGCGGACGTCGAGGAGGATCTCGAAGTAGAGCTGCTCGCGGCGGTAGGCGAAGTCGAGCGCGGCCATCTGGCTCGCGTCGCCGGACGCCTTGGCGCGCTCGAATGCCTCGCGGTACATCTCGTCGAGATTGTTGAGGATCTTCTCGCGGGAGCGGGACATGAGGGGGATGCTCGTGATTGCCTTGGCCGTCAGTCGTGGCGGCGCGAACTCCTCGTTCAGCCCGAACGGATCGTCGTCGATGTGCTCGGCGACGAGCTTCTTCGCGAAGTCGAAGAGCTCACGACGGGGACGAGGAGGCATGGAGGGTCCAAGCTAGCGAACTGCAACTACAACGACAACGAGCGACGAGCGACTCAACCCCAACGAGCGACGAGCGACAGCTCGTCGCGACTCCGATGCCGGTTGTAGTTGATTGCTCGTCGCTCGTTGTCGTTAGCCGCCCGTTCCTTGCCGCCGGATAACAGCGGATCACCCGTTGACCGTGCGCATTCCCCCCTCGGGGTATCGCATTCCCGCGGCGACGCCTAACGGCGCGATCGCGTCGATGCGGCGCATGTCCTCCGCCGTCAGCTCGACGTCCCGCGCGCCGGCGTTCTCCTCCAGGTAGCGCACCCGCTTCGTCCCCGGGATCGGGACGATGTCCTTCCCGCGATGGAGGAGCCAGGCGAGGGCGAGCTGCGACGGGGTGCACCCCTTCCGCGCCGCGAGCTGCTCGACGTGCTTCACCAGATCGAGGTTCTTCTGGAAGTTCTCACCCTGGAAGCGCGGCGAGTTGCGCCGGTAGTCGTCGGCCGGGAGGTCGTCGATCGTGCGGAAGCGGCCGGTGAGGAAGCCGCGCCCCAGTGGGCTGTAGGGCACGAAGCCGATCCCCAGCTCGCGCGTGGTGGGAAGGATCTCGTCCTCGGGCTCGCGGCTCCAGAGCGAGTACTCGGTCTGCAGCGCGGAGATCGGGTGCACGGCATGAGCGCGGCGGATCGTGTCGGGCGACGCCTCGGACAGGCCCAGGTAGCGGACCTTGCCCGCCTCGACCAGCTCCTTCATGGCACCGACCGTCTCCTCGATCTCGACCGACTTGTCGACGCGGTGCTGGTAGTAGAGGTCGATGTGGTCGACGCCGAGCCGCTCGAGCGATGCGTCGCACGCCTGCCGCACGTAGTCCGCGTCGCCGCGGATGCCGACCCGCCCTCCGTCCTCGGTGCGGACGTTGCCGAACTTGGTCGCCAGCACCACCTGGTCGCGCCGGTCCGCGATCGCACGACCGACGAGCTTCTCGTTCTTGAACGGCCCGTACATGTCGGCCGTGTCGAGGAAGTTGACGCCGAGCTCCAGCGCACGGTGGATGGTGCGGACCGCCTCGCCTTCGTCGGCCTCGCCGTAGAACTCCGACATGCCCATGCAGCCGAGCCCCTCGGCTGACGTCTGCAGGCCTTGTGTCCCGAGCTTCCTGGTCTTCATTCGATCATTGCCTCCGCGATCAGTTCGTAGGAGCGGCGGCGTGCCCGATGGTCGTGCGTGATCGTCACGACCATCACCTCGTCCGCGTTGTACGACTTTGCAATTGCCTCGAGCTCTCGCTTGACCGTTACAGGCGAGCCTAAAACCGCCCGTCGTCCGCTCGGCGGCGGCCGGTTCTCCAGATAGCGGAGCGCCTTGTCGACCGGGGGAACGGGAATCGGCCGGCCCTGGCGCAGCATCGAGAACGCCATCCTCCCACTCGATGCAAGGCGTTCCGCCTCCTCGTCGGTCTCCGCGCAGATCGCGGACACGCAGACGATCTCGGCGGGGTCCGCGCCGTTCGGGTTGATGAAGTCGGCGAACGCGTAGGGCAGGCCCCACTCCTCGGCCCAGATCGCGCTCTGGTGCGACGAGCCGAGCAGCCACAGCTCAGGCTTCTCGGGCAGCCCCGGCAGCGCCCTCGCGAGGTGGCGGAACGGGAAGTCGTCGGGCAGCGTGTCGTTCAGGTAGCCCATCAGCTCCGCCATCTGCTGCGGAAAGTCGTCCGGGCTCGCCTGCCGGCGGTCGCGCTGAAGCGCGAACATCGTCAGCGGATCCGTGCCCGGCGCGCGGCCCAGGCCCAGGTCGATGCGGCCGGGGAAGAGGCCCGCCAGCAGGCTGAAGGTCTCGGCGACCTTGAGCGGGCTGTAGTGCGGCAGCATCACGCCGCCCGAGCCCACGCGGATCCGCTCGGTCGCTCCCGCGACCGACGGGATCAGGACCTCCGGCGCGTAACCGGCA
>DASVXU010000087.1:0-7872 GCA_036392515.1 Gemmatimonadaceae bacterium
GCAGTACCTGATCGACCCCGGCATCGGCGGCCGCGAGACGGTGGACTACACCGGCCGCAAGGTCGAGAAGCTCGACTCGCCGAAGTCGCAGATCATGTCGCTCGTCGTCGACGGGATCCTGACGCAGAAGCTGAACTGGGGACTCATCATGATCGGCGTCTTCTTCGCCGTCGCGATGGAGATCCTCGGTCTCCCCTCGCTCGCGATCTGCGTCGGCGTCTACCTCCCGATCTCCACCTCGGCGACGATGTTCGCCGGCGGGATCGTGCGCTGGCTCGTCGACCGCGCGACGCGCGGCCGCGCCGAGGAGACGAACGAGGACTCCGGCCCCGGCGTGCTCTTCTCCTCGGGGCTCATCGCCGGCGGCGCGATCATGGGCGTTCTCCTCGCCGCGCTCGCCGCGAAGCGGTGGGACGCGGGGCTCGACCTCTCGAAGGGCGTTCCCTTCCTCGCGAACAGCGCGCTGCTCTCGATGATCATCTACGCGCTGGCGATCTGCGTTCCGCTCTATCTGGTGGGGCGGAGGCAGCAGGAGAGCACGCACTAGCCGCTCGCCTCCAGCCTCCAGCCGTCGGCCGACGGCTGGAGGCTGGCTGGCCGTTCTCAGAATCGCGACGACGCGAGCACGACGTCGGCGCCGTTCCAGGCTCTGTTCAGGCGCGCTTCGACCGCGCGCGCTTCGTCGCTCCGTCCGCCGGCGCGAAGCGCCTTCGCGAGCCCGTACAACGACCAGCCGTTCTCCGGGAAGCGCTTCAGATCTTCCTCGTAGACGCGCGCGGCCTCCTCCGCCCTGCCGGCACGGAGCAGCGCGTCACCGAGAGCGTGGCGGATCGGGAAGGCCCACTGAGGGGGCTCGGTGTAGTTGAAGGTGTCCTCGAGGCGCGCCGCCTCGCGGTAGTGGACGACCGCGTCGCCGACGTTCCCGCGCGCCTTCGCGAGCTCGCCGGCGAGCGCGTGCGTCGCGATGTCGAGCACCGTCTTGTTCTCCCCTTCCCCCGCCGCCATCGCCACCCGCCCCTGCGCCGCGCTCGCGTTCGCGATCGCCGTCACGCTGTCGAGCATCGCGTCGGCCTCCGCGAGTCGTCCCTTCTCCGCATACGCGATCCCGCGCGCGTAGTCGGCGAGCGCAGTGGCGAGGCGGAGATCGGCGCGCGGCATCGGCGCGGTGAGGACCTCGTCCCATCGGCCGAAGTTCGCGAGCGTGAGCGGGTAGTACGCGATCAGCGGCTGCAGCTGCGTCACCGCCAGTGCCATGTCGGGATCCACCTTGCTGCTCAGCGCGCGCGCGGCGTCTATCGCCGTGCGGCTGCGGCCGGCCATCGTCGCGGCGAAGGCGAGGAAGTGATAGTTGTGCGGGTAGTAGCCGATGGGATAGATGCCCGCGGGATGCTCGGCGGCGATGTAGCTCTCGTCGGCGTGCAGCGCGTGGACGTTGGCGTCGATCGCGTCGGCATAGCGTCCGAGCCGGATGTAGATGTGCCCGGGCATGTGCACCATGTGCCCCGCCCCGGGCATCAGCGAGGCGAGCCGCTCCGCGCAGGGGAGCGCCCGCGCGGGCTGCACCGCTTCGAGCGCGTGGATGTAATAGTGGCAGGCGCCCGGATGATCGGGGTTCGCCTTGATGACACGCTCGAGCTGCGCGAGGATCACGTCCGTGCCCGGCTGCGGCGTTCCATCCTTCGTCCAGTAGTTCCATGGGCGGAGGTCCATCAGCGACTCGGCATAGAGCGTCGCGACGTCGAGGTCACCTGGGAACTGCCTGACGACTTCGCCCATCGCGCGCGCGTAGGCTGAATCGAGCGCGCCACGATCGGCGGGCGGCGCCGCGGCATACCGCGCGCCGAGCGCCCCGATCAGCGCGCGCTCGCGCGGCGATGCATGCGGCGCGAGCGCCACGGCCTGGCGCAGCTCGGACCACGCCGCCATTCCCGCCGCGGAGTCCATCGGCGCGTTGACGTGCGGACCGTACGCGAGCGCGGCACCCCAGTGGCAGATCGCGCAATCCGGGTCCAGCCGCGCCGCTTCGTCGAAGGCGCGGATCGCCTCGCCGTGATTGAAGGCGTAGACGAGTCGCATCCCCTGGTCGAAGTACAGCTGCGCCCGGGGGACCCTGGTGCTGATCGGGACGTGGTAGTCTCCGAGGTTGGTATAGAGCGGGGGCGTCGAGTCGGGGCGAGCGGCGGGCGACGCGGGCGCGTTAGGCGCGAGCGTGGCGAGCATGAGCGCTCCGAGGGGGAGGAGTACCATGGGGACATCCTCGGGCGAGGCCTCCGGGGGAGTTCGGAGGGCTCGGCGGGCCTCGACGCCGGGCCGCGAGTCGATGCGATCATAGTAGGCGCCCGGTCCCCGCGCGCAAGCCGGAGCGATATTCGTCCGCTGCGCCATCGCGGCGCTTCGCGGGAGGTCGACGGCCCATGAGCGCCACATTCAGGCGCCACCATACTGCCAGTCGGAAGCCGATCGCGACGGTACGCACCGGACGCGGAGCGGGACGCCGAGCCGCGCCCGGTTTCTGTTCGGGAACGCGGTGCGGTTTCGCACGCGCAAGTGCGGGAAATCCGGTGACTTGGAGGCGGGCACGACGGTCCTATCTACGACTGGAGTTTCGTCGGTCTGAGCCCGCGATGCCGCGCGCTCGACACCCATCGCCGAGCCCCGTTTCAACGTGTCGAGTTCCCATGGGCGAGCGGTCGCGTCGCGACTGCTCGCCGCGGCTGCCGTCCTCATCACTCTCAGCTGTCACGTCACCGACGTGACCGCCCCGGTGGGCGCGCACGACGTGCGCGTCGAGTTCGGCGGCGACTCGCAGATGGTCGCCGGCACCCGCGCGCTCCCCCTCGTCACGGTGACCAGCGGCGCCTCGGCGCTCGTCGGCCAGCACGTCCGCTTCTCCTCCTCCGACACCGCCGTCGTCGCGCTCTCGCGCGGGGGCGACTCGCTCGTCGCGCGCCGGCTCGGCCGCGCGACGATCACCGCCTGGATCGAGAACTCCCTCTTCCCCGAGATCCCGCCGTCGGCGACGCGCACCATCGTCGTCGTGCCGAAGTCCTTCTCGATCATCCCCGGGCTGCTGCAGCTCGTCGCGATCGGCGACACCGCGACGCTCGTCGCGACCGCGGTAGATGCCAACGGCGCCCCGCTCGACGGGGCGAGCGCGCAGTGGACGCTGCTCAGGCCCGCCGACTCGACGATCGTTCGCCTCTCGGGTGGACGCGTCACCGCGCGCGGCGCCGGTACCGCCGACGTCCTCGCGCTCTTCGGCACCGACACCGCGCGCGCGGTGGTCAGCGTCACGCAGCGGCTCGCGCGCTTCGCCTTCGCCAGCACCGCGTACACCCTCGACGCCCTGCGCGCCGAATCGACGCTCGTCGTGACTCCGCTCGACGCGCGCGGCTCGGTGATCACCACGGGCGCGCCCACTCCGCTCTGGGAGAGCGCCGACAGCACCACCGTCACCGTCGACGGGACGGGACGCGTCCGCGCGATCCGCAACGGCACCACCTACGTCCGCGCCCGGCGCCCCGACGGAAAGGCCGACTCGACGATGCTCGTCGTCGACCAGCGCGCGGTGCGCGTCTCGATCCTCCCCCCGCGGAAGACCACCCTCGGCACCCGCGACACGCTGACCGTGGACGCGCTCGGCGTGGACCGGCTCGGCAACACCGTCACCGACGCGCAGCCACGCTGGTCCTCGAGCGCGACGAGCGTGATCGACTTCGGCCAGGGCGCCGCGGGGAACCGCGTGCTGCTCAACTCGTACTCCCCGGGCACGGCGACGATCACCGCGGTGCTCGACGCGCAGCGCGACAGCGTGGTGATGAACGTCGTCAACGAACCCGCGCTGATCCGCGTCACCCCCGACTCGGCGCTCATCAAGTCGGCGCGCGACTCGACGCAGATGGTCGCCACCGTCTACAACGCCGCCGGCGACCGGATCGACAGCGCCGCCGTCACGTGGGCGACGCCCGACACCCTCGTCGCGCGCGCGTCGAGCCCGGGCTGGTTCGTCGCCGTCGACAGCGGACGCGCCCGCGTCATCGCGCGCACCGTCGCCTCGAACGGGATCCTCCTCGCCGACACCTCCGTCGTCCAGGTGACGAACGCGCCGCGCGTCGTGAAGATGCTCCTGTCGGTGGACACGCTCAGCGTGCTCGGCGAGCAGGAGCTCCTCCCGGTCCGCATCCTCAACGCGATCAACGACACCCTGCCGCGCACGCGCGTGCACTGGGAGAGCCGCGACACGCGCGTCGCCACCGTGAGCTCGCTCGGCGAGGTGACGGCGATGGGGAGCGGCTCGACCTGGGTCGTCGCGTGGGCGGACTCGGCGCGCGACTCGACGCAGATCGTCGTCTACAACGTCGCCGCGTCGGTGACGATCGACGGGGCGCCTAACGCGATCCCCGACACGATCCCCACCCCGGGCAGCTCGATCGCCTACACCGCGACGGTGCGCAACGACGCGGGCGCCGTGGTCGCCGGCTACCCGGTGACCTGGAGCTCGACGATCCCGAGCGTCGCGACGGTGAGCAACGGCGTCGTCACCGCGGCCGCGTTCGGCACGACCAGCGTCATCGTGCGCGCCGGCGCGGCGGCGGACACCGTCGCCATCGTCGTCCGGCGCCCCACGCACTGGCACGTCGACGGCGTGCGCGCCGGCGCCGGCCCGCTCGGCACGCTCGCGCGTCCCTTCCCGACCATCGACGCGGCGGTCACGAAGGCGAGCGCCGGCGACAGCGTCATCGTCGCGCCCGGCACCACCTACCGCGAGACGCTCTCGATCTCGAAGACACTCACCATCCTCGGCGACTCGAACTCCTTCCTCGCCGGCGGGCGCGATCCGAACCGTCTCCCCGCGGTGGTGAACGCGAGCGGGAGCGGAGCATTCCTCGTCAGCGCGGGCTCGATCACGATCGGTCACCTCGTCGTGCGCCACACCGCCGACGGCCCCGCGCTCGCCGCGGCCGACGCCGACGTCAACCTCTCGTCGTTCTACGTGAATCCCGGAAGCGCCGACACGCCGCGCGGCTCGGGGATCCTGATCGAGCGCGCGCCGCAGACCGCGCGGCTCGACTCGGTCGTCGTCGAGGGCGTGATCGGCTACGGGATCCGCATCCGCGCCTCGGCGGGGGTTCGCGTCCTGCGCAGTCGCGTGCGCGGCGTCCGCGTGCTCGGCGGCGGCGGGCGCGAGGATGGCGCGGGCGTCTCCGTCACCGGCGGCCGCGGCGCGATGATCGGCGGTCTCACCGTCCGCACCACCGACGGCGCGGAGCTCGTCCTCGGCGCCACCACGGACGCGACGGTGAACTTCGGCACCTTCACCGGCGAGCGGCAGCTGATTCTCGCCGACAGCGTCGCCGGCGTCACGACGATCGCCGACAACGTCTTCGACCTCGCGCGTCCCATCGACGATCCCTACACCGGCACCTCGGCGACCGACGGACGTGCCGGGCTCACGGTCCGTGGCTCCAGTGGCGTCCAGGTGCTCCGCAACCGCTTCCGCGACGCGACGGGCGTGTCGAGTCAGATGGACGCGCTCTTCCTCGACGGCGCGCGCTCGACGCGCGTCGACTCGGCGCGCTTCACCGGCGGCCGGCGCGCGGTCCGCTCGCTCCGCTCCTCGTGGAGCCTCACCCGCTCGCGTGCCGACAGCGTGGCGCTCACGATCGAGTCGGCGTCCGACACGCTCTCGCTCGTCGACGACACGCTCACCGCGGCCGGCGCGGGGTGCGCCTCGCTCCGCTTCGCCGAGGCGACGATCACGCGCGTCTCGGGCACGCAGTGCGGCGTCGGCGGCTCCCCCGCGTTCGCTCTCGTCGGCGGCGCCGCGTCCATCGACGGGCTGACGGTCAGCGGGAGCAACCCGCGCGCGATCTTCGCCGACAGCGCGCGACGGGTGACGCTCCGTCGCTCGACGATCGTCGGCCCGGGCGCCTTCAGCAGCGGCGTCGCCGGCAGCGGCGGCGTCCAGCTCGCCGGTGACAGCCTCTCGGTGATCGGCTCCTTCGTGACGAAGTTCCCCGACCGCGCCGCGATGCATCTCAGCGGCGGGACGGTCCGCGTCGACAGCACCGCGGCGAACCGCAGCCTCATCGGCTTGCAGCTCGGGACGAACCCGACGAGCCTCACGATCCGCGACGACGATCTCTACGACGCCGACAGCGCCGCCTTCATCGGGAATGGCGTCGCGTCCAACGTGTGGTGGGGTGACGGCCGCGGCCCCGCCGGCACCACGGCCGCCTCCGTCGGCGACACGATCATCGGTACCGTCGTCGCCACTCCGTACCGCACTCTTCCCTTCCGCCCCGGCGTCGCCGCGTCGCGGATGATCATGCTCCGCGGCGACGGCCAGTCGGTCGTCAACACCGGCAGCTATGTCACCCTCCCGCAGGCGCTCTCGGTGCGCGTCACCGACGCCGATGGCTTGCCGGTGCGCAACGTCTCGGTGAACTTCGTCGTCAACAGCACGGCGCGCATCGATTTCGGGAGCGGGGTGAAGAATCTGAACGTGATCACCAACGACGGCGGCATCGCCGAGACCAGCGTTCGCATCCGCGACCGCGGCACGTTCACGATCACCGTCACCGCGCCGGGGCTGAGCGACACGATCGTCTTCACGGTGTCGAGCAACTGATGCGCTGCGGCCGCTGCTCCTCCGCCGTCCCCGAGAACGCGAAGTTCTGCCTCGAGTGCGGGACCGCGATCGGCGATCCCTTCGCGCAGACCTCGATCATCGAGGAGGACGAGTCGCTCGTCCTCCTGCGCAGCCTGCAGCGCTCCCTCGCCGGCGAGTTCGACGTCGAGTGCGAGGTCGGGCGCGGCGCGATGGCGATCGTCTACAGGGCGACGGAGGTCGAGCTCGGACGCCGTGTCGCGCTGAAGGTCCTCCCCCCCTCCGCCCCAGTCGGCAAGGCGGTCGCCGAGCGCTTCAAGCGTGAGGCACGCCTCGCCGCGTCGCTCGACCACCCGAACATCATCCCCGTCTATCGCGTGGGGCAGGTGGGCGCGACGCACTTCATCGCGATGCGCTTCGTGGACGGGAAGGGACTCGACGACATCATCGCCGCGCAGGGGCCGCTGCCGATCGGCGTCGTCATCCACATCCTCCGCGGCGCGACCTCGGCGCTCGCGTACGCGCACGGCAGCGGGATCGTCCATCGCGACGTGAAGAGCGGCAACATCATGGTGGACCGCGAGGGTCGCGTGATGGTCGCCGACTTCGGCATCGCGCGGGCCGCCGAGGACGCCTCGCTCACCGCGACGGGCTCCGTCGTCGGGACGCCGTACTACATGAGTCCCGAGCAGTGCGCGGCGCGCCGCATCGGACCGCAGAGCGACCAGTACTCGCTCGGCGTCGTCGCGTTCCAGATGCTCACCGGCAACGTGCCCTTCAATGCGGAGACGCTGCCGGGGATCATGCACCACCACTTCTACACCCCCGTCCCCGACCTCCGCGTCGCCCGCCCCGACGTCCCGCCCGCGCTCTTCGACATCGTGATGCGCTCGCTGGCGAAGAAGCCGGAGAACCGCTTCGCGACGACCGACGCGATGCTCGAGGCGATCGAGGCGGTCCCCTTCGACGGGGAGTCGAAGCTGCTCGGCGAGGACGCGCTCCGCGCGCTCGCCCGCGGAGCCGCGCTGACGCTGATTCACGCCGGGGCCCTCCCCCCGCTGCAGCCGATCCGCAGGACGCCGACCGACTCCGTCCCGGCGCTCGCCGGTACGCAGGGGGCGACGCGTCGCCGCCGGGTCGCGCTCGTCGGCGCGGCCGGCGGCGCTCTCGCCGCGGCGCTCGTCGCCTGGCTCACCACGGCGACCCTCGGCGCCTCCGCCGCGACCGACGCCGACACCGCGGCGCGCGGCGTGACGTCGCCC
>DASVXU010000088.1:0-24087 GCA_036392515.1 Gemmatimonadaceae bacterium
CCGCGAGCGCGCGGCGCGGCAGGACATCGTCTCGCGGAAGACGAACCGCGAGAAGACGGGCGCCTTCACCGGCGCGACGGCGATCAACCCGGCCACGGGGCAGCCGATCCCGATCTGGATCGCCGACTACGTGCTCATGGAGTACGGGACGGGGGCGATCATGGCCGTCCCCGGCCACGACGAGCGCGACTTCGAGTTCGCCGAGGCGTTCGCGCTCCCCATCGTCCGCGTCGTCGCCGGCGAGGGGGTGGAGGCGAGCACCCCCCTCGAGGCGGCCGACGTCGAGACGTCGGGCGCCCGCATCGTCAACTCCGGGGAGTTCGACGGCCTCCCCGTCGACGAGGCGAAGTCGCGGATCGTCGCCTGGCTCGCCGCGCGCGAGGCGGCCGAAGCGGTGACGACCTACCGCCTCCACGACTGGTGCATCTCGCGCCAGCGCTACTGGGGCCCGCCGATCCCGATCATCTACTGCGAGTCGTGCGGCACGGTGCCGGTCCCCGAGAAGGACCTGCCGGTCGAGCTGCCCTTCGTCGAGGACGTCCGCCCCGACGACTCCGGCGTCTCCCCGCTGGCGCGCCACGAGGAGTGGTACCACGTCCCCTGCCCGCAGTGCGGGAAGCGGGCCCGCCGCGAGACCGACGTCTCCGACACCTTCCTCGACAGCGCCTGGTACTTCCTGCGCTACCCGAGCTCGGAGCGCGAGGACGTCGCCTTCGATCCGGCGATCACGCGGAAGTGGCTCCCGGTGAACTCCTACATCGGGGGGAACGAGCACGCGGTGCTGCACCTGCTCTACTCGCGCTTCGTGACGATGGTGCTGCACGACGCGGGGCTCGTCCACTTCGAGGAGCCGTTCACGAAGTTCCGCGCCCACGGACTGATCATCCGCGAGGGCGCGAAGATGTCGAAGTCGCGCGGCAACGTCGTCAACCCCGACCAGTACATGGACGACTGGGGCGCCGACACGGTCCGCACCTACCTCATGTTCCTCGGTCCCTTCGAGGAGGGCGGCGACTTCCGCGACCGCAGCATCTCCGGGGTGCGGCGCTTCCTCGACCGCGTCTGGACGTCGGTGCACGACGCGCGCACCGACGGCGCGGCCGACGCGGGCGTCATGCGCAAGCTCCACCAGACCATCGCCAAGGTCGGGGACGACATCGCGAAGCTGAGCTACAACACCGCGGTCGCGGCGATGATGGAGTACGTCAACGTGCTCCGCGCGCACGAGCGCGTCCCGCACCGCGCCGAGGTCGAGCCGCTGGTCCAGCTGCTGTCCCCCTTCGCGCCGCACGTCGCCGAGGAGCTCTGGGAGACGTTAGGCCACACGACGTCGATCTTCGACTCGCGCTGGCCCGCCTTCGACGCCGCGCTCGCCGCCGAGAACACGGTGAAGATCGCGGTGCAGGTGAACGGAAAGCTGCGCGGCACGGTGGAGGCGGCGAAGGATGCGGACCAGGCGGCGGTGATGGTGCTGGCGATGGCCGATGCGGGGGTCGCGAAGTTCGCCACCGGCACGCCGAAGAAGGTGATCTTCGTCCCGGGGCGGCTGCTGAACATCGTGGTGTGACGCGACGGCGGGGCGTGGGGTTCGGCGGTGAGAACCCACGATGAGGAACCGAGTCATGCACCGACGTCTGTCAGCGGTGGTCCTGTCACTTCTCATCATCGCCTGCGGGAGGGACCGCCCGGTGGTGCGTCTAGCCACCGTGGGCAGTGTCTTCGACCGCGGGGGCACCGGGACCGTCGCCCAGGCCACCGTGCCCTTCACGGTGACCAACCGGGGCGATGAGACTGTGTTCGTTCCGGGCTGCGGAGGGCAGCTGAGCGCGAGCATCGAGCGGGGCGTGGGCGACCACTGGGAGCAGTACAGCGGCGGCTTCTGCCTCGCCGTGAACGCCCAGGCGCCGATCGCGCTTCGCGCTGGACAGCGCTTGACGAGCGAGTTTCCCTTCTATGAGCCTGGATATTACCGCATCCGGATCTCCTGGGGGATGGATGCGTCGGCGGTCTATGGCGACGACTCCGTCGTCTCGAATGCGTTCACGATTCGCTGAGTGACGCGTGGCCTTGCCGCGGCGCGTCGGTTTCGCATTCTTTCGCAGACAGCCCGCCCCTGACCCGCCGCGCCGAGGACCCGCGATGGACGACAAGCAGCTCGCCAAGCTCGTGAAGAAGCTCTCCGGTCAGTCCAACAAGCCGAAGCGCCCGCCGAAGAGCTACGACTCGACGATCGACGCCACCAAGCAGCCCGAGCGCCCGACCGACGAGGACGCGCAGGACATCTTCAACATCATGAAGAAGCGGGAATTCTGAGGGCGGGTTTCCGGGTGCCGGTTTCCGGTGTCGGTTACCGGCACCCGGCAACCTCCTATCGCCCCGTGGAACCGACCCCCCCCGCCCGCGACGTCGACATCCCGACCCTCCCCGGTGCCCAGTCGAGCGCCGCGTAGCGCGCCAGCACCGCCTGCGCGATCCGCTCGCCGTGCTCGATCCGCGCCGGCGCGTCGCCGTCGTTGCGCAGCATCACCAGCCACTCGTCGGGATAGTCCGCGTCGATCGTCCCCGGCGCGTTAGGCATCGTCAGTCCCTTCCGGAACGCGACCGAGCTGCGCATCCGGAGCTGCGCCTCGTAGCCGTCGGGGAGCCGGGCGCGGAAGCCGAGCGGCACGATCGCCCGCTCCCCCGGCGCGAGCTCGACGTACGCCCCCGAGCCCTCGCGCACCGGCGCGCGGTCGACCGCGCCCCCCGGCGTCATCACCTTGGTCGGCCGGCCGAGGAGGAAGGCGCGCAGGTCGTACCCCGCCGACTGCTCGGTCGCCCGCGCCGGGACCACCACCCCGGGATGCAGCGGCTCGAAGATCACGGCCTCCGCCGAGACGCGCTCCGCGCGCGTCACAGCAGCTTCCCCACCCACTCGCCCACGTAGTAGCCCACCACCGCGACCCCGAGGCCGACGACGAACATGTCGAGCCCGGAGCGGAACACCGAGCGGCCGGTGAACACCGAGCGCATCGCGCCGACCAGGAAGTGCGACGCCATCGAGAGGACGAAGGAGATCGCGATCGCCGTGCTTCCCTCCCAGACGAGGAAGGGAAACACCGGGATGAACGCGCCGATCGCCGTCGCGATCCCCGTCAGCCACGCCTCGCGCATCGGCGAGACCTGCTCGGCGCTGATCCCGAGCTCTTCCTGCATCTGCTCCTGCAGCATCCGCTGCGGGTCCGCCATCGCCGCGTTCGCGAGCTCGCGCGCCGTCTCGGGAGCGAGACCCTTCGTCTCGTAGATCAGCGCGAGCTCGTCGCGCTCGACCTCCGGCATCATCGCGATCTCGTCGCGCTCCATCGCGATCTCGTGCGCGTAGACCTCCTGCTCGCTCTTCGCCGCGAGATAGCCGCTCGACCCCATCGAGAGCGCGTCGGCGATCAGCCCCGCGACGCCGGCCACGATCACCGTGTGATGCTGCGCAGCCGTCGACGCGCCGATCACGCCGGCGACGAGGCCGAAGTTCGCGGTGAGCCCGTCGTTGAAGCCGTAGACCACGTTGCGCAGAAAGCCCCCGCTCTCCGTGCGGTGCCACGGCTCACCGGCTCGCCCGGCGATCTGCGAGAGCGTCGTCGCGTGCTCGGCGCTCTCGCGCGCCAGCGTCAGCGCCTCGCCCTTCCCGGCGACGCCGCCCGGGGTCGCGCGGTGCATCCCGAGGTAGGCCTTCACCTCGCGCCCCTCCTCGCGCAGCAGCATCGGAAGGAGGAAGCTCGGCCCGAACCACCTGCCTAACGACGCGAGGATCCGCGCCCGCGCGCTCGGCCGGAACTCGCCGGGGGCGCGCCCATGCTCGCGGAGGAGGTTCCCCCAGATCTCGACGTGGCGCTGCTCGACCTCGGAGAGCTTCCGGTAGAGCTCCCGCTTCGCCGAGTCCTGCTCCGCGCCGGCCAGCACGTCGTAGAGAAACGCGGCGTCCGCCTCGTCCTGCCAGTGATGCTCGAACGCGTGCAGGTCGGGCGCCGCCGCGGGATCGCGGGTCTGGAGGGAGGAAGCCATTCGGGAAAGATAGCGACCCCTGTGGGCTGGGTCCCTAACTCCCCTGCTTCCGGACCCGCGCCGCGTCCCTCGCCTTCATGCACCACCGCTCGAGCTCGTACTCCGAGATCGAGCGCCAGTTCGCGGGGAAGGGGGCGATGCGGCAGCTGATCGCGTCGGATCGGAAGGAGAGCCAGCCGTTCTCGTAGCCCGGACGCGTGAGCAGCGCGCCCCATCTCGCGCTTCGCGATTCCGGGATGATCTCGCGCACCGTCCAGCGCACGCCGTCGTTGTCGACGAACTCCCGCGCGCGCGAATCCGGGGTGTAGCGCGCCGCCGCGCGCTGCTCGGAGGAGCGGCTGCCTCGCGGCGACTCGGGTGCCCGATCCGGAGATGGCATGAGAGACGACGTGGGTCGACTGCTCCCGCTCACCAGGCGACCGGTGCGGGATGATGTCAGGAACGATGAGCTCACGACCGACTGCTCCAGCTGGTCGCACGATGCGACGGTGCACGAACCGCGCCCATCCACCAGAGCGGCGGACCGGCGTTGTGACGGGCATCAATACTTGGGACTTCGCGGCCCCCCGTCAACTCCGGAAGTCGGCGCGCGCGAAGATGGGAAAACCTTCAGGGAAACCCTCCACCCGCACGGCGGTGTCTATCGACCGTAACCCCCCTACCTGACTCTTTCGTAGAGGAACCATGCGGAGCTTTCCCCTTCTGACCGCCGCGCTGCTGGTCACGGCGATGCCGGTGCGGGCGCAGGACACCAGCTCGAAGGACAAGGACAAGACCCCCGAGCCCGATCGCCGCGTCTGGATCGAGAGCGGCGTCGCCCCGCGCGCACTGCGCGTCTTCGCGGGCGCCGACATGATGAGCGCCCGCTCGATGATCGGCGTCTCCACCTCGTCGAGCGGCATCCGCGACACCCTCGGCCTCCTCGTCACCAGCGTCACCCCCAACGGACCCGCCGAGAAGGCCGGGATCGTCGAGGGCAACCGCATCGCCGCGATCAACGGCGTGAACCTCCGGCTCAGCGCTGCCGACGCGGGCGAGCCCGACATGCAGGGAATCACCGCTCGCCGCCTCACGCGCGAGCTCGGAAAGGTCGAGCCGGGGAAGGAGGTCGAGCTGCGGCTCTGGGCCGACGGCCAGTGGAAGACGGTGCGCGTGAAGACCGTCGCGCGCGACAGCCTCATGCCCGCGCGCTACCGCTCCAGCGACATCGACGACCGCGCGGTGCTCGGCTTCAGCCTCAATTCCACCGGCTCGAAGCGCGACACGCTCGGCGTCCTCATCGGAGCGCTCACCGAGGACGGGCCGGCGGAGAAGGCGGGGCTCATCGAGGGCGACCGCGTCGTCTCGGTGAATGGGACCGACCTGCGGGTCGCGCACGAGGACGCGGGCGACGACTGGGTCAGCTCCTCGATGGTGAACCGCTTCCAGCGCGTGATGCGCTCCGTGAAGCCCGGTGACAAGGTCCAGCTCCGCGTCTGGAGCGGCGGGCAGACGAAGAACGTCAGCATCACCGCGGCGAAGGCGAGCGAGTTGTACAAGTCCGAGGGCCGCTTCCGCATGGGTCCGATGTCGATCAGCGGCGACTGGGCGCCCTTCATCGCTCCCGTCCCCGCCGTCCCCCCGGTGCCGCCGCTTCCCGCGAGCACGCCGCGCATCCGCATCAACTCCTTCGACATGGATGACGACGACGTCGAAGACGCGAGCGCCGAGATCGACGTCCAGCGCGCGCTCGAGGAAGCGCGCGCCGCCGACGCCAAGGCCGCCACGCGCGCCCGCGCCTCCACACGAACGCTGATGTCCAGCGCGGCGAACCTCGCCTCCACGGCGCCCGTCGCGTCCGCGCTCTGGAGTCCGGACATGGCGAGCGCCGAGCTCATGGCGGCCGACTCGCGCTCCTCGGGGCAGATCAGCATTCCCGGCCTCTCCCTCGCCCCCGTGACGAAGGAGCTGGCCGAGTACCTCGGCAAGGGCAGCGAGAACGGCTACCTCGTGCTCGAGTCCAGCGGCGACTGGGGCGCCCTGCACGCCGGCGACGTCATCATCGCCATCGACGGAACGTCACTCCGCGACGGCGGCGTGATCAGCGCCGAGGGCGGGCACGACTACACGGTGCTGCGGAAGGGACGGAAGGTCTCGCTCCGCATGTAGGGGTCGGCTTCCAGGCGTAAGGAACGGCGGTCGACGCCGTTCCTTACGCCTGGCCCCTGGCCCCTGCCGTTCACATGGCGGGTCCCAGAAGTACAGCGTTCAGCACCAGCCGATCCAGCGACCGCCACCAGCCGCGGAACATCGGGTCGTTGGCGAAGAGCACCAGATGCCCCTCGCCGATCGGCTCCTCGATCAGGAACGCGGTGCCGCGCAGGAGGCGCTCGGTGTTGTTCGGCCAGACGAACCCCGCGCGATAGAGCTTCCCCGTCGCCGGGAAGACGCCGACGTTCGCGCCCTCCTTCGACAGCTTGAAGAAGCTGCTTCCCGACATCATCACCGTCACGCGCGGCTGCTCGTAGCCCTGCGTCAGCCAGTGAGTTCGGTCGAGTACCACGTCGAAATGGCTCCCCGCGAGCTCGATCGGTGTCGCATTCGTCGCCGACGGGCTGGTCGTCGCGAGGAGATCGTCCTGCTGCTGCGAGCGGTCGTTGGTCTTCTCGCGCCCGCGCGCCTTCGCGGCGGCGGTATCCGTCGTCGCGCCGGCGATCCCCGTCGTGTCGCGCTCCGCCCCCGCGCCGACGAGCCGCGAGGTGGTGAGGTTCACGCTCTCGCGCGCCGCCCACTCCGACGCGCCCCCCATCGTGATCAGCGTTCCTCCCGCCTGCATCCACGCACGCAGCCGGTCCGCGCCCTCCTTGCCTAACGCTCCGTTCAGCGCCCCGGCATACGCGTCGGGGATGATGATGACGTTGAACGCCGCGAGGTCGCCCGAGGCCAGCCAGCGCACCGCGACCGGGGTGAAGCGGATCCCGTAGCGCCGCTCCAGCGACCACCAGACCGCGCCGTAGCTCGTCTGGCTCACCCCGTCGCCGCCGACGAGCGCGATCCGCGGCGCCTTCAGCTCTGCGATGATCTCCGAGCCGATTCCGTACTGCGCCGACGCGCTGAAGGCGCTGTTGACGCCGGCTACCTCGACGCCGCTCTCCCGCGCCAGCGCGTCGATCCGCGCCGGCAGCGTGCTGTCGTTGCGCGCGACGCGCACGATGTACGTCCCGCGCGGCCAGCTCCTGCCGTCCGCCTCGACCGGGTGCGTCGCCGAGCTCACGCGGTACCCCTCCATCAGCAGCTGGTAGGCGAGCCGCGCCGATCCGTTGCGCTCGGCGCTGAAGAGGTACGCCGACTGCGGACGCCGCGCGACGCCGCCCACCACGCCACTCGCGATGTCCACGGGAAGAAGCTCGCCGCCGACCAGCCGCGCCGAGGTCTGCGCCTGCGGGAGCGCCGGCTCCTCCGCCGGGAGCTGCAGCAGATCCCCGTCCACGCCTGGCGCGTCCTCCGTCCAGTACGCCTCGACGCCGAAGGTCACCGGGAGCGACCAGGCGGTGACGTCGTAGAACTCGTAGCCCTCGCGCGGTGCGTTCGTGCCGCGGCGGATGTTGCGCCGGTAGCGCTCGAGCTGCGCGCGCACGAACGAGGAGTCGAACCCCGCGTTGGGCTCGAGGATCGCCTTCGCGACTCGACCCTGCGGCTGGGCGAGGTCGATCACGTACGCGCCCGCGTCGAAACGGCGCGCGCCCACGGCGTCGTCGGCGTAGGCGTGCGCTCGCGAGGCCGAGAACCCCGACTTCGCGCGGCGCACCTCGATCCCCCCGCGCAGCAGCGTCGCGACCAGCTCCGCCGCGCGCCCCGGATCGCTCGACGGCACGAGCACGACGCGCTTCATCGTTCCCGTGCGCCCGGCGGCGATCGCCGACTGGCGGAAGGCCAGATAGTCGCGCACGCGCTCCGCGTGATGCTCGGCGGTCGTCTGGATCGTGGCGAGCGCGGTCGTGAAGTGCTTCGCGATCCCGTCGCGGAAGGAGACGATGGAGCCGTCCTCGCGCCGCCAGAGGATCCCCTTCCATCCGCCGCCGTCCGTCTCGTACGTCATCCCGATCGCCCCGTTCAGCGATGGCCAGCTGTCCCAGTAGAAGGGCCCGAAGAAGTCGAAGATGTCGCGCGAGTAGTACATCCACCCGTAGCGATCGAAGGCGTTCGCGTTCGCGCGGCCGTAGATCTCCATCCAGCGGACGAAGGTCTGGTCGAAGTTCTGGTTGAGCTGCGCCGCCGTCGGGGGGAAGAAGTACGTCGTCACCTGCCCGTGCTGGTCGATCGCGACCATCGGGTGCCAGCGCAGCATCGCGCGCACGAGCGTCTGCGCCTCGCGCTGCGTCGTCGTCATCACGTCGCGATTCATGTCGAACCGGTAGTGATTGAAGCGCCCCTGAATGCTCCACGGCTCGTCCTTCTCCATCGAGAAGGTGTCCGGGGTGCGGACGCCGATCGAGTTGTACCAGACGGTGAAGCGCTCGTGGCCGTCGGGGTTCGTGCTCGGGTTCAGCACGACGATCGTGTTCTTCAGCATGTCGAGCGTCGCCGGCTCCTCGCTCGCCGCGAGCTGATAGAGCGTCTGCATCCCCGCCTCGAAGCCGGGTGACTCGTTGCCGTGCACGCTCTCGTTGATCATCACCACCGCCGGCGTCCGCGCTGCGATCGCGTCCAGCTCTGCCTGCGATGCACCGCGCGGATCGGCCAGCCGGTCGAGATCGGCCCGGATCGCGTCGAGCCGCGCGATGTTCTCCGGCGACGAGACGATGTAGAGCCGCATCGTCCGCCGCTCGTAGCTCGAGCCGATCGCCTCGACGCGCACGCGGTCCTTCGCCGCGTCGGCGATCGCGAGGAGCGTCTTCTCCTGCAGCGCGAACTGCGTGTTCATCTCACCCACGTCGTAGCCGAGGACCTGCTCCGGACGCGGGATGCCGGCGCGGTACGGCCCACGCGAGTAGAATGAGAAGGCGCGGTCGTCGCGGACGGAATCCGTCGCAACGCGCTGAGCGGGAAGCGCGGCGGTGGCGAGGAGCGACGCGAGCAGGGCGAGCGGAAGGAAGCGCATGCGATGCGGTTGAGGTTCGCGGGGAAGGTGCGGGCGGCGTAGACCGCGGTCAACACGGCTACCTGGGCCGGAGCTGACCTGGCGGCTTTTGCAAACGCCGACACGGAGATCCACAGAGCTTTGCAAGGATGAGCTCCACGGAGGACTACCTGGCAGCGCCGTCCTCTGTGGATCTCGTCAGTGCCGAGCTCTGTGAAACTCTGTGTCGGCAGTTGCCGGAGCCGAATCCATGAATGAGAGCAGCCGTGGAGAGTGTCGAGGGCCGTGTCGGGAGCCGTTGCTCCTCACGACATGCTCCCTGCTCCCCACGGCTCCTGTTATGTCACGCCACGGCCAGGAACGATCTCCGGGCGCCACGAGAGATCGTCTCGCCCGCCGAGCCTCAGAACTCCAGCTGCGTCCCCAGCTCCACGACCCGGTTCGGCGGGATGTTGAAGAATTCCGTCGCCGAGCGCGCGTTGCGTGACATGAGCACGAAGAGCTTCTTCCGCCATTTTCGCATCCCGCCCTTCTTCCGCGGGATGAGCCGCTCGCGGCCAAGGTAGAAGCTGGTCTCCTGCGGCTTCGCCTGCAGCCCCGCCTCCGCCGCGCAATGCAGGATGTCCTCGACGTCGGGCGACTCCATGAAGCCGTAGCGCGCGCGCACGCGGAAGAAGCCGTGGCCCAGCTCCTCGAGCGTGACGCGGTCCCGCTGCGGAACGTCCGGCACCTCCTCCGCGGTCACCGACATCAGCACCACCTGCTGGTGCAGCACCTTGTTGTGCTTCAGGTGGTGAAGCAGCACCACCGGCGCGCCGTCCGCCGAGGAGGTCATGAAGACCGCCGTCCCCGGCACGCGCGGGGGACGCCGACGCTCGACGTCCTCGAGGAAGAGGTTGAGCGGCAGCGACCCGCGCTGCAACAGCTCGCCGAGAAGCGCGCGGCCCCGCTTCCACGTGCTCATCAGCGTGAAGATCACGATCGCGATCACGAGCGGCACCCAGCCCCCATGCTCCACCTTGATCGCGTTCGCGAGGAGGAATGCCAGATCGACGAGGAGGAACACCCCGGTCAGCGCCGCGACGGAGAGCCGCGACCAGCCGAAGCGCGAGCGGGCGACCACCGCGAACAGCATCGTCGTGATCGCCATCGTGCCCGTCACGGCGATGCCGTACGCGGCCGCCAGCGCGCCCGAGCTGCGGAACGCCAGCACGAGCACCAGGCAGCCGATCATCAGCGCCCAGTTCACCTCGGGGATGTAGACCTGTCCCGCCTCCTTCCGCGACGTGTGGATGATCTGCACACGCGGCGAGTAGCCGAGCTGCACACTCTGCTGCGTCAGCGAGAACGCCCCCGAGATCAGCGCCTGCGACGCGATGATCGCCGCGAGCGTCGCGAGCACGACCATCGGGATGAGCAGCGGCTGCGGGACCAGCAGATAGAACGGGTTCGCCGCCGCCGCCGGGTCGCGCAGCACCAGTGCACCCTGCCCGAAGTAGTTGAGCAGCAGACAGGGGAGGCCGACCGCGAACCAGGCGAGCCGGATCGGCCGCTTCCCGAAATGCCCCATGTCCGCGTAGAGCGCCTCGGCGCCCGTCACCGCGAGCACCACCGCGCCCAGGACGAAGAACGCGCGCAGGTTGTGCTCGAAGAAGAAGCCGATCGCGTGTCCCGGCCAGAGCGCCGAGAGGATGCCCGGATAGCTCGCGACCTCCCGCACGCCGAGCGCCGCGATGCCCAGGAACCAGAGGAGCATCACCGGCCCGAAGGTCACGCCGACCCGCGCCGTCCCCAGCTTCTGGAACATGAAGAGGCCGAAGAGGACGACCAGGGTGAGCGGCACCACCCAGTGCGCGAACGCCGGCGTCGCGACCTCGACTCCCTCGATCGCCGACAGGACCGATACCGCGGGGGTGATGATCCCGTCACCGTACAGCAGCGCCGCCCCGAAGAGGCCGAGCATGATGAGCGTCGCCCGGATGCGCGAGTCGGCGGTGCGATGCGTCCGCTGCAGCAGGAGCGCGAGCAGGGCGAGGATCCCCCCCTCGCCACGGTTGTCCGCGCGCATGATGAACACGATGTACTTCACGCTCACCACGAAGAGCAGCGACCAGACGATGAGCGAGAGCACCCCGAGCACGTTCTCGCGCGTCGCCGTCAGCCCGTATTCCGGCTTGAAGCACTCACGCAGCGCGTAGAGGGGGCTGGTCCCTATGTCGCCATACACGACGCCGAGCGCGGTGAGCCCCAGCAGCGCGAGCTTCTTCCCCCGCGGACGCATCGGCGCGTGCGCGGAGGGCGTGTAGGCGACGTGGCCCGCGGTGTTCAGTGACGGCGCGGGAGGCGCCACCATCTCCGGCGTCTCCGAGGAAGGTGGTACGGTTACCGGATCGGTCAATTTCTTCGCCGCAGGATCCGACGCGCGTCGGGCGGGCTCTGCGCTCATTGAGGATGCTTCGTGATAAAGCAAAGGCGCGGAAGGACGTACGCGCCACCTGCCAGAGGTGGCATAGCGTAGGCCGTGCCGCGCGAAGGAAATCTACCGAGTCCCCCCGGCCGGAGTAGCCCCGAACACCCGTCCCACTCCCCTGCCGCGTCCCGGCCGCCTCCCCCGATCTCGCCGTTGCAAGCGCCTTCTCATCGTCGGTTCACCCTCCCGTAATCCGGGCGCAAGAGCCGATTAATCGGCCCGTCGTACCCTGCCGGTGAGACGTCCACCGACACACTCACCAGGGAGGGGATGATGTTCGCGACACTGCTCGAGACCAGGGCGAAGCGGGAGCGCAGAGGGTGGGGAACCGCGGTCAGCGTCGCGGCGCATGGGGCGATCGTGCTGCTCCTCGTCGTCGCGACGCGAATGGATGCGCGCCCTCGGCCGGTGCGCGGCCCGGCGGAGGGCCCCATCATCTGGACGCAGCGACCCGACAACTCCTCGCGCGGCGGCGCCACGGGCTCCGGCGGCCGCTCGACACGCACCGACGATCCCGGGGTCACGCTTTCACGCCCGAATGTCCCCGGCACGAGCGTCGATATCGCGACACCCGCGGGCCCGACATTCTCCCTTCCCGGCGACACGGGTATCATGAGCGAGATCGCCGGCAGCGGCGGTGGCGCGGCCGCCGGCAGAGCCGGGGACGGCGACGGGATCGCCAGCGAGCTGACGGTGGACGAGCGCGTGGGGATCGTCAGCGAGCGCCGGCCGCGCTACCCGGAGGCGCTCCGCATGGCGGGGGTCGCGGGGGTCGTCACCGTGCGCTTCGTCGTCGACACCACCGGCCGCGCCGACATGCAGACGCTGCGGGTGATCGACTCGCCGAACGACCAGCTCACCGACGCCGTCCTCGCGGCGCTCCGCGGCACCCGCTTCACCCCCGGCCGCGTCCGCGGCCGCGCCGTGCCGACGCTGGTGGAGCGCTCCTTCCGCTTCGAGCTGGAGGGCGCGCGATGAACGCCAGGCTCGCGGGCGCGAACCTTACCCGCCGTTAGGCGTCGCTACTCCCGCCCGCCACGCACCGCCGCGCGATCCTCTCGCTCGCGGCGGTCGTGGTCGGCGCGCATCTGCGCGAACTTCGCCCGCTGCGACGCGTCGAGCACTTCCTCGATCCGCTTCGTCGTCGAGTCGCTCACCGCCTGCACCTGCGACTTCACCGGCGCCATCACCGAGTCCAGCGACGCGCGCTTCCGGTCGAGGATCGCCTCCACCTTCGCCCGCTGCTCGTCGCTCAGCCCGAGCTTCTCGGCGAACCGCTTCCGCATCTCGACGCGCGTGTAGTAGTTCGCGCACGCCTCGTCGTGGCCGAACATCCGGTCGGCGGTGAACCCGAGCACGCCCCCCACCAGCAGCGCGCCGAGGATGAACGCCATCGCCAGGCTCTTCGTGGATCGCGGAGTCGACATCAGCGCTCGAGCAGGAGGTGAAGGGTGGTCGCGTTCTCGTTCGCCGGCGCCGAGGTCGCGTCGCTCGCCGGGAACTGCTCCTCGGCCACCGCGCCGTACGCGACCGCCGACTCGCGCTCGTGCAACCGTGTCAGCAGCAGGGTCGCCGCCGTCAGGAGGAGCGCCGCGGCGATCGCCGCCGGCCGGGTCCACCCCGCGAGCACGCTCCACGGCGACATCTCCTCCGCGGCGATCCGGTCCATGATCCGCGATTCGAGCGTCCCCCAGTACGCGCCCGACACTCCGCCCGCCAGCGCGCGCAGCGCGTCGCCGATCTCGCGATCGGGGGCATCGTCGGGAAACCGCAGCTCGTTGTCCTTCATCGCGTGCTCCTCAGGTCGTCGAGCGCCCGCCGCATCGCGGCGCGCGCATGGTGCAGATCGGACCGCGCGGTCCCTTCCGGCATCCCCAGCATGCCGCCGATCTCGGCGTGCCGATAGCCCTCCACGTCGTGCAGCACCAGCACCGCGCGCTGCCGCGCCGGAAGCTCGGCCAGCGCCTCGTCGAGCCGCGTCCGCAGCTCCGAGCGCTCCGCCGGATCGCTGAACGGGAGCGCGATCGTCGCCGGGATCTCCTGCGTCGTCCGCACCCGCCGCCGCCGCACCAGGTCGAGCGCCGCGTTGGTCACGATTCGCGCCAGCCACGCCCCGAATGGATACGCCGCGTCGAAGCGAGCCATCGCCCGGAAGGCGTGCAGGAACCCCTCCTGCACCGCGTCTTCCGCGTCCTCGTGCGCGAGCACGATCGCACGCGCGATCCCGTATGCCCGGCGCTGGTGCAGCCGGACGAGCATCCCGAAGGCCGCCACGTCGCCGTCGCGCGCCGCGCGCACGTAGACGCCGTCGTCCACCGCCGGCTCGACCGACACCGGCGTCTGCCCGGTGCGATCGACCGTCGGCGGAACCCCGTCCAGCTCCACCAATGGCAGTGGAACCGGACGCGCGGTCACTTCCAGATCCTCTTCACGCTTCATCTACGCGCGCTCCCTCCGGGGCGTTGAATCACTGCGCCGCCGGCCCCGCGGTCGCCGACCCCTGACCCCCGACTCCCGACCCCTGCAGTCCGAGCGCCCCCGCCGCCTCCCGCATCGCCTCGATCACGAACGCGATGTGCTCCTCGAGCGGCACGCCGAGCTCCTCGGCGCCCTGAATCACGTCCTCGCGGCTCACCCCACGCGCGAACGCCTTGTCCTTCATCTTCTTCCGCACCGACGCGGCATCCACATCGTGCACGCTCCGGCTCGGCTTCACCAGCGCGGTCGCCGTGATCAGCCCCGTGAGCTCGTCCACCGCGAAGAGCGTCTTCGCCATCAGCGTCGTGCGCGGCACCCCGGTGTATGTCGCGTGGCCGAGGATCGACTCGAGCACGTCCTCCGGGTACCCCTTCGCGCGCAGGATCCTCACACCCTCCGAGGGGTGCTCCTCCGTCGCCGAGCGCGTCGCGTTGGGGAAGCGCTCGTAGTCGAAATCGTGGAGCAGCCCCGCGAGCCCCCATCGATCCACGTCCTCGCCGAACTTCGTCGCGTAGGCGCGCATCGCCGCCTCGACCGCGAGCATGTGCTTCCGCAGCGACTCGCTCGGCGTGTACTCGTGGACGATCGCGAGGGCGTCGTCGCGGCTGGGCAGGGAAGTCGTCATCGCTCCTAGTGCGCGGGGCCCATGGCGCCGCGCGCCCGGCCCGTCTTGAAGAGAAGCAGCAGCGGCAGCGACGCGACCAGCGCCACCCCGCTGATGAGATAGATCTTCGAGAAGGCGAGCACGCTGGCCTGCGCCGTCACCTGCCGGTCGAGGATCGCGATCGCCTGCATCTTCGCCGCGCCGACGCTCGCTCCCTTGCCCATCAGCGCCCGCGTCATCGCGTCGAGCCGCGACAGCACGTTCGGGTCGGTGCTCACCACGTGCTCGGTGAGCAGCGCCTTCTGTCCCTTGATGAAGCGCGAGAGCAGCGTCGCCATCAGCGCGATGCCGAGCGAGCCGCCGAGCTGCCGCGTCAGGTTGAACAGCCCCGTCCCCTGGTGCAGCTGCGTGACGTCGAGGTCGGCCATCGTCGCGTTGGTCAGCGGGACGAAGATCAGCCCGAGCCCCACCCCGCGCAGGATCAGCGGCCAGAACAGGTCGTGCGCTCCCGCGTCGTACGTCAGCAGCGAGAGCATGTACATCGACGCGAGGAAGAGCAGCGCGCCGACGACCACGGTGTAGCGCGCGTCCAGCCGGTTCGCGTTCCGCCCGACGACCGCCATCGTGAACGCCGACGCGAGCGCCCCGGGAAGGATCACCTTCCCCGTCTGCCACGCGGTGAAGCCGTGCAGCTGCTGCAGGAACACGGGGAGGATGAACACCGACCCGAACAGCGCGAAGCCGAGCATCGCCGCGATCAGCGTCCCCGCGGTGAGCTGACGTGACTTCAGCACGTGGAAGTCGATCACCGGCTCGTCGGTCGTCAGCTCGCGCCACACCAGCAGCGCCAGCGACACGAATGCCGTGACGCCGAGCGTCGTCACGAAGCGCGAGTCGAACCAGTCGTACCGCTCACCGCGCTCGAGCATCCACTGCAGCGAGCCGATGCCGATCGCGAGCAGCCCGATTCCCGGCCAGTCCACCGTCGCGCGCCGCTCCTGGTGCTCGGCGTCGGGGACGTAGGTCCACGTCATCAGCGCCGCGACGAGCCCGAGCGGCACGTTGATGTAGAAGATCCACGGCCAGTTGAAGTTGTCGGTGATCCACCCGCCTAACGTCGGGCCGAGCGTCGGCCCGACCATCACGCCCATCCCGAAGATCGCCATCCCCGTTCCCGCCTCCTCCGGCGGGAAGGACTCGTACAGCGTCGACTGCGCCGTCGAGAGGAGCCCACCGCCGCCGATCCCCTGGATCACGCGCCAGAAGATCAACCCGCCGAGCGAGGTCGCCGCGCCACAAAAGAACGAGGACAGCACGAAGAGGAGGATCGACCCGGTGAAGTAGCGCTTGCGGCCGAAGAGCGCCGAGAGCCACGCCGAGATCGGGATGACGATGACGTTGGCGATGATGTAGCCGGTCGAGACCCACGCGATCTCGTCGAGCGTGGCGCCGAGGTTCCCCATCATGTGCGGGATCGCGACGTTCACGATCGACGTGTCGATGAGCTCGAGAACGGCGGCGAGCGTCACCGAGATCGCGATCAGGTACTTGTAGCGGTACCTGTCCGCGCCGGTGACGCTCGCCGTGTAGCTCGCGCCCGTGGGTGCGACCGTCGTCGCCATGCGTCTCCTATCTGGTTGCCACGTGCACCGTCACCGACATCCCCGGGCGCAGCGGCTGCTCCTTGGCGCACGGCTTCGTGACCGCGATGCGCACCGGCACCCGCTGCACGACCTTCGTGAAGTTGCCCGTCGCGTTGTCCGGCGGCAGCAGCGCGAACTTCGCGCCCGTCGCCGCGCTCAGGCTCTCCACCTTGCCGGCCGCGGTGCAGCCATAGGCGTCCACCTCGATGTCCACCGGCTGGCCGACCTTGATGTCGGAGAGCTGCGTCTCCTTGAAGTTGGCCGTGATGTAGACGCCGGTGTCGCTGACGACCGTCATCAGCGGCTGGCCGGGCTGCACGAGCTGGCCGACCTCGACCTGCTTCTTCGAGACGACGCCCGACGCCGGCGCGGTGACGCGCGTGTACTCGAGCTGCAGCGCCGCGTTGTCACGCGAGGCCTGCGCGCTCGCGAGGCGCGCTTCGGCGAGGCGGACGCCCGCTTCGGCGCTCTGCACCGTCGCCCCCGCGGCGCCTGCCTGACGCTGCAGCGCCTGCAGATTCGCCTCCGCCGACTGCTGCGCCGCGACCGCGGCGTCGAGCGTCTGCGAGGAGACGATCTGCTTCGCCGCGAGATCGCGCATGCGCGCGAGGTCCGCGTTCGCCTTGTCGAGCGCCGCCTGCGCGGCGCGGATCTGCGACTGGAGCGCGCCCTGCTGGCCCGCCGCCGCGGCGACCTGCGCCTGCGCCTGACCGCCACCGTTCCCGCTCCCGGCCGCCGCGCGCGCCGCCGCGAGATCGGCGTTCGCCTGCTGCAGGCGCACCGCGTACTCCGCGGAGTCGATCCGCACGAGGACCTTCCCCTCGGAGACCGTGTCGTTCTCCTGGACGTTCACCGCCTGCACGTACCCGCCGACCTTCGCGAGCACGGGGACGAGGTGCCCGTCCACCTGCGCGTTGTCGGTGGATTCGTGCGCCCGCCCGTACCACCACTGCTTCGCGAACCAGCCGAGGCCGATCAGGATCAGGATGCCGACGATCGGGAGGATGCGCTTGCGATTGGCCATTGCTCTGTATCGTGTGACGTTAGGCGCGACGCCGCGCCGGAATTGACGAATCTGTCGTGACTACTGGATGCTCGTCGCGGCGCCCTCGGCGCGCGCCAGCGAGACCCGGGCCGACTGGTACAGCGTGAGCGCGTCCAGCAGCTGGTTGCGCGCCGCGGTCAGCCCGAGCGCGGCGGTGACGACGTCGGCGTTCCCACCGACCCCGGCCGCGAAGCGCTCGCGCGCCTGCGACACCTCCTGCTCGGCGAGCCGCAGGCGTTCGCGCGCCGCGTCCACCTGCTCGCGCGCCGAGCCGATGTCGAGCAGGGCCGAGCGTACCTCGACTCCCGCCTGCGCGCGCAGGTCGCGCCGGCGCACGTCGGCCTCGTTCGACACCGCGCGCTGCTCCTCGATGCGACCCTCGCGGCGAAAGCCGTCGAAGATCGGAACCGAGAGCTGCACCCCCCAGTCGTAGGTGTTGAGCAGGTGATCGTTCCGCGGTCCGATCGCGCCGCGGTCGCCGAAGGCCCCGATCGTCGGGAGCCGCTCGGCCTGGATCGCCTTCACGCTCTGGCGCGCCGCGCGATACTGCTGCTCCGCGGCGCGCACGTCGGGACGATTCGCCACCGCGCGCTCCGTCGCCGCCTCGGCGGTCGGGATCGTGTCGCCGGGCGTGAGTCGCTCGAGCGAGTCGCTGAGCTGCAGGTTCACGTCGAGCGGGAGGCCGAGTGAGCGCAGGAGCTCGAGGCGCGTGCGCGAGCGCTCGGAGCGCGCGGCGATGAGCTGCGCGCGGACGCCCGCCGCCTGCGACTGGGCGCGCGTCACGTCGAGTGCGGTACCGGTGCCGGCGCGGAGCTGCTCGCGCGCGATGCCGAGGAGCTCGGCGGCTAGCGTGGAGTCCTCGGCGCGGGCGCGGAGCTGGGCGTCGGCGCGGAGCGCGCGTAGATACGCGCCCGCCGCCTGCGAGGCCGCGTTCTCCGCCGCCGCCTGCGCGTCGAGGCTCCCCGCCTCGGCCGCGCTGCGCGCGGCGCGGATGCGGGCGAACGCCGAGAGATCGAGCAGGTTCATCTGCGCCTTGGCGCGGAGATCGGTGAGGATCACCGGGCCGAGCACCTGGCCGTATGGATTGAATCCCGGGAACGGGATGCCGAAGGTCGCCGTGTTGAAGGTCCGGCCATTCCGGCTCGCGTCGGCGGAGACGTTAGGCAGCAGCGCCGAGCGGCTCTGGGTGACCCGGGCGCGCGCCTCGGCGGCGCGGTAGCGGCCGAGCTCCGCGGTCGGCGACTGGCGCGCCGCGAGACGGACCGCGTCGCCGAGGCTGAGGACGACGGGCTGGCCGGCGGCGGTACTGTCCTGCGCGCGAAGCGCGGGCGCCGCGCCGAGCAGGAGCGTCATCGCGCCGAGCGCGGTACGGAGAGAGGTGGTGCGGGTCAATGGAGCGGTGTTCATGAGTGCGAGCGCGACGCGACGAGCGCCGGCGAATGTTGCGAGCGCCGCCCGTCGGGACGAAGCGCGGCGTGAACGAAGTCCGACAACTGCTCGAAGATCTCGGCGTCGGAGAGCGCGCCGAGATGGGGGAGTACCACGCGCTTCGTGCGCCAGACCCCGTGCATGACGAAGCTGCTCATGATCATGCGGGCCGTGGCGCGCGGATCGGCATCACGAAAGATGCCGCGCGCCACACCGTCGGCGACGATCCCGGCGATGAGGGCGTGGCTGCGAGCGATGACCTCGGTGCCGTAGAAGCGCGCGAGGTCGGGGAAGTGGGGCATCTCGCTCATCACCAGCCGATGTACGCGCTCGAAGGTCGGCGTGCAGAGGAAGGCCCAGTAGCCCTTCATGAACGCGTCGAGCTGCGCGTCGGGAGGTCCGGCGGTGCGGACGGACTCGGCGCGATCGAGCTCGGCGACGACCGTCGAGCGGATGACGGCGCGGAAGAGCTCGTCCTTGTTCGGGAAGTAGAGGTAGATCGTGCCCTTGGCGACGCCGGCGCGCTTGGCGATGTCGTCGAGTCGCGCGGCGGCGAGCCCCTTCTCGCCGAAGACGGCGAGGGCGGCCTCGAGGATCTGGGCGGGCCGTTCGTCCGGGCGGCGCCGGCGCTCGCGCGCCGTGGAGCGCGCGGGTGTGCGACGGGCTGGCTTGAGGGGACGGTCGGGCACGGTGGAGAGCGCGGAGGAAAGCGAAGCGGTTCCCGGCGCGGTGCCGGTCCCCGGGACCGGTCGCGGCCGCCGAGGGGAACGGACCCTCGGCGGCCGCAATTACTGACCGGTCAGTCACTAATGTACGCGACCCGGTCGCCTTATTCAAGAGGGGTCAGCCGTCGGGGGCCAGAGGCCGGCGCCGACGACTGACCCCCGACCCCCGACCCCGTCCTACCGCGTTTCCGCCGCCGCCGCTCCTTCCGCGTGCCCCTCGTACTTCTTGTTGGTCATGTGCACGATCCCCCACGCGATCAGGAAGACCACGATCCCGCCGACGATCAGCCCCGTGTAGCCCGCGCTCTTGTCACCCGGCAGTGGTGCCGCCATGTCAGTTCCCCTGTCGTAGCTGTGAGACGCGTCCTCAGTCGACGCGCACCTTCGTCATCACGTCGTTCTTCGTGATCTTCTTCATCACGTCCAGCCCCTGCGTGATCTTCCCGAAGACGGTGTGCACCCCGTTCAGGTGCCGCGTGTTGTCCTCGCTCAGCACCATGAAGAACTGGCTCCCGCCGGTGTCCTTCCCCGCGTGCGCCATCGAGAGCGCGCCGACGTCGTGCTTGCGCGGATTCCCCGCCGTCTCGCACTTGATCTTCCACCCCGGGCCGCCGGTGCCGATGCGCGGATCACCCGCCGGCAGGTCGCGCGACAGCGGATCGCCCCCCTGCACCACGAAGTCGGGGATCACGCGGTGGAACTTCACGCCATCGTAGAAGCCGGAGTTCGCCAGCTTCTCGAAGTTCTCCACCGTCTTCGGTGCGTCCTTCTCGTACAGCTCCGCGACGATGGTGCCGCGGTTCGTCTCGAATGTCGCCTGCTTCGCCACGCGTGCCTCGCAAGGTTTGAGGGACTACCTCGTCAAACTTCACCACGCACGACCTTTCGGCGCAACTGCGCTGCGGGATGCGCGGATGCGGGCCCGTTGCCATGCGCCCGGGCTGCTGGTGGCTCTGGTCGGACGCGGATCAGGCGGATGAAGCCGGATCGCCGCGGATCTTGTTCACCATTGCTCGCCTCCTGTTGTCACATGCGACGGCTGCGAAGGAGTTCGGGGCGCGCCAGGCGAGACCATCTCGCCCGACGCGCCCCGCGACAAGGCGCAGCAGCAGGATCCGCGACGATACGCGTTCATCCGCCCGATCCGCGCTGCAACGAAGCGTTCCAACCTGCCCTGAAAAGCTCCCTTCCAGCCGACCGTCAGCGGTCGTTGCCGGAGATGCGCGCCTCGGTCTCGGAGGCGGCGTGGCGCGCTCCGGCCCTGGTGAACGTGGCAAGTGCCTCGCTCCAGACGGCGCCGGCAACGCTACGCTCGCCGCGCAGCTGCCACAGAGTGCCGGCCTCGCAGAGCAGCTCGGCCTCGAGGATCGGATCCTCGACGGCGGCGGCGAGCTCGCAGGCTTCGGCGATGGTCGCGATGGCGGCGTCGTACTCCCGGCGCTCGCGCTCGATCCGCGCGCGAAGCTTCAACGTCTCCGCGCGCCGGAGACGGTCGCCGCGTCGCGCCGCGAGCGCGAGCGCGCGGGCGCAGGCCTCGGATGCCTCGTCGAAGCGCCCGGCCGCGACGAGAAGCTCGGCGTGGTTCTGCTCCGTCACCCCTTCGATGAGCGTGTCCCCGCGCGCGCAGGCGATGGCGCGCGCACGGTCGAAGCATTCTTCCGCGCGGTCATGGTCGCCCCGTTCGGTATGGAGCCGTCCGAGGTTGTTGATCACCCATGATGCCGCCTCCTCGTCGCCGATCGCGTCGAAGGCGGCAAGGCTCTGCTCGTAGGCGTCGCGGGCCGCCTCCCAGTCCCCTCGCACGCTGGCGAGGATGCCGAGGTTCTGCTGCACCATCCCGGTCAGCCGTGCGTCGCCGGCGACCTCGGCGGCCTGGGCCGCCCGACGATAGAGCTGGTCGGCCTCGGCGAGGTCGCCGTGTCTGTGCGCGACGCTGGCGAGGCAGTTGTACGCGCTGGCGATCCCCGAGACGCAGGCCGCGGATTCGCAGAGCTCGAGGCTCTGGCGGTAGAGCGCCTGAGCCGCGGCCGTCTCGCCGCGATGGAGGTGGACGTTCCCCTTCCGGCGCAGGATGGTGGCGACCAGCTCGCGGTCGTCGGAGTCCGCGAGGGCGCGAAGCGCCGCGTCGTAGGCCGCGAGCGCGTCGGCGGCGCGCCCTTCGCGCTCCGCCGACCTCGCCAGCCCCGCGTGCGTCAGCGCCTGCTGCTCGCGGCCTCCCCCACTCTCACGCATTGCATCACCAGATGCTGGGCACCCGCCTTCAATCCACCGCGACGATGTAGCCGGAGAAGTGGCCGACGGTGAACTGAACGGTCAGGTTGCCGAGGTCGACCGTCGTCGGCTCGAGCTCGTGGACGATCGCCGATCCGTTGCTCAGGAGCTCGTCGCGGCTTCTGAAGTAGGCGCCGGTGAACTTCGTGCCCGTGATCGCGGGCAGGATCGTCGTCAGGCTGAGATCCTGGCTCGCGATCAGCCGCTTGTTGAAGACCGTCCCCGCCGGCTCGAACTCGTAGGCGACGTTCGTCCCGGCGACCGCGGTGACCGTGATCGTGGTCGGCGTCATCACCGCGTTCTTCGGAACGTCGAGGCGGAAGCCGGCCGAGGGGATCGTGATCGTGCCGCCTTCAGGACCGATCGTGGCGCTGGTCGAAACGTCCGCGAGCAGCGGGATGCCGCGCTGCAGGACGGTGACCGTCGTATCGACGACGGTGATGAGCCCGCCGCCGCCCCCGAGAGGCAGGCCGAGCAGCGCCGAGGGCGCGCTCGCGGGCGGAGTAGGCGCGACTGGTTCCGCGCAGGAGAAACTGACCAGCGCGAGAAGCGCGAAGGCTGCGGAGCGGAGGGCGAAGCGGGTCGAGCGGAAAGCGTTCATGGGCGTCCTGCGGCGAATCGGTTGAGCGGAAGGGAAACACCACCCGAGAAGCATCTTGCGTACCGGGATCGACCCGTCGTTCAGGGAAACCCTGACAATCCCGTCAGGGCGGGGGCCGGAAATATCCGGCGCGCCCTGACGCAGTCGGGGAGTTTTCCGGGCGATCATCCGGACACATCACCGGCGCGCCGCGCCCGACCTCAGCCAGAAGATTCCGATGAACGATACGAAAGTGAGCCCGACCCCGGCGACCGAGCCCGCACCCGGCTCGCGTCGCGAGTTCCTTCGTCGCGCGGCGCTGACGGCGATCGCGGCGCCGGTCGCGTCCACGCTGCTCGCCGCCTGCAAGGACGACGATGCGAAGCCCGCGCAGTCGGTGACGACGAGCCCCGCGTCGCCGAAGAGCCAGATCCCCGCGGAGCACGGCGGCACGATGCCGACGCCCGCCGCCGGCGCGGTGGCGGCGACCCCCGCCGAGCAGATGGACGCGATGCACGAGAAGGGGATCAAGGCCTTCCCGGCGAAGACCGCGGGGAAGGGGAACCAGCTCATGCAGCCGAAGATCGTGGGCGGGGTGAAGGTGTTCGAGATCACGGCCCGGAAAATTCAGTGGGAGACCGAGCCGGGCAAGACGGTCGAAGCGTGGGCGTACAACGATCAGGTGCCGGGTCCCCAGATCCGCGTGCGCGAGGGCGATCGGGTGCGCATGATCGTCAGGAACGAGCTTCCCGAGTCGACGGCGGTGCATTTCCACGGTGTCGAGCTGCCGAACGATCAGGACGGCGTCCCGTTCATCACGCAGCCGCCGATCAAGCCGGGGGCGACGTACACCTACGAGTTCACGGCGCCGAACCCGGGCTCGCACATGTACCACTCGCACCACAACTCGGCGAAGCAGGTCGGTCTCGGGCTGCTCGGCGCCTTCATCATCGAGCCGAAGGCGAAGCGGCCGATCGAGAACGTGGACGTCGACTACGTGATGATCCTCAACGACGGGATGCACGGCTACACGTTCAACGGGAAGGGATTCCCGGCGACGGAGCCGATCGTCGCGAAGCTCGGGCAGAAGGTGCGCATCCGCTTCATGAACGAGGGGATGATGATCCACCCGATGCACCTGCACGGGATGCACATGACGGTGATCGACAAGGACGGCTGGCCGCAGCCGCAGCCCTGGCGGTGCGACACGCTGAACGTCGCGCCAGGCGAGCGGTGGGACGTGATCGTGAACTGCAACAACCCTGGCGTGTGGGCGTTCCACTGCCACATTCTGCCGCATGCCGAGTCGGACCATGGGATGTTCGGCATGGTGACGGCCCTCATCGTGAACAAGTAGGACGGGACTCATGAGCGACGATCAGATCCGCGTCGTGCTGGCGGACGACCACGCGATCGTGCGGGCCGGCCTCAAGGCGATCCTCGGGGCGGCGCGGGACATCGCCGTCGTGGGCGAGGCGTCGAACGGGCGCGACGCGATCGCGCTCGCCGAGCGCTTCCGGCCGCACGTGGTCGTGATGGACCTGACCATGGGCGAGATGGACGGGATCGCGGCGACGAAGGCGCTCGCCGCGACCGCGAACCCGCCGCGGGTGCTCGTGCTGACGATGCATCCGGAGGACGAGTATCTGGTGCCGCTGCTCGAGGCGGGGGCGGCGGGCTACCTCGTGAAGAGCGCCGCGGACCGCGACCTCGTGGACGCGATCCGCGCCGTGGCGCGCGGCGACC
>DASVXU010000089.1:0-6458 GCA_036392515.1 Gemmatimonadaceae bacterium
GACGCGACTCGTCGAGGACAACTCGGTGTGCTGCGGCCGTGGCCACACGGTGAGCGACCTTAACTCGTGGCACAACTACCTCGCCGGCTGGCAGTGGGAGGGCGTGCTGAACCGGATCAGCGACAGCACCTTCGCCGGCTCGACGTGGAACTTCGAGCGCGGCTACCAGCAGGCGCGCCAGCCGATGTTCAACTCGGAGTTCGGCAACGTCTGGGGCTACGAGGGGAGCACGGGGGATGTCGACTGGAGCTGGGACTACCGCCGCGCGATGGACGTGTTCCGCCGCAACCCGAAGCTCGCCGGCTGGCTGTACACGGAGCACCACGACGTCATCAACGAGTGGAACGGCTACTGGCGCTTCGACCGCACGAGCAAGGAGACGGGCGTCGGCGAGCTGGTGGAGGGGATGACGCTGCGCGACTTCCAGTCGCCGATCTACGTGGCCGTCGGGCGCGCGGGGAGCGAGAGCGTGAAGGCGCGCGACACGGTGCAGGTCCCGCTCTGGGCGTCGTTCCTCGACGATCGCGCGTTGGGCGACTCGCTCGTGCTGCGCACGGAGCTCTACGGCTGGGACGCCTCGGGGACGAAGCGTGAGATCTCGAGCAGCGTGCGGCGCGTCCCGTACCGCCCGTACATGTCCGAGGCGCTGGCGCCGCTCACCGTGCGCATGCCCCCGGGGCCGGCGGTCGTCGTGCTCGCGGTGCGCCTCGAGGACGAGGCGGGCGCGGTGCTGCACCACAACTTCACCACCTTCGTCGTCGAGGGCGAGCCGATGATGGAAGGGATGCTTCCCGATGGACGCAGCGTGAAGCTCGCCCGCGTCGCCGCCGGCGATTACGCCGACGCGAAGTGGTCGCAGAAGACGTGGAAGGTGCTCGACGGTCTCAAGGTCGACGGCGCGGGGTCGGGATACTTCGAGTATCGCATCCCCTGGCCGGCGAACCTCCGCCGCGAGAGCGTCGCGAGCGCCGACTTCCTCGTCGAAGCCTCGGCCAAGCGCCTCAACGGCAAGGACCGCGACAGCACGACGCGCGACAATGGCGACTACATGCGCGGCGGCGGGCTGCAGGACCCGAGTCGCAACCGCAACTCCTACCCGATGACCGGCGAGCGGAAGTTTCCGAGCGCGGTCATCGTTCGCGTGAACGGCGTCGTCGCGGGGATGCGCGACCTCACCGACGACCCCGCCGACCATCGCGGCATCCTGTCATGGCACTCGCAGAAGCGTGACCGGTACCTGCGCGAGGCTGGCTCCTACGGGCAACTGCTGCGCGTTCCGATTCCCGCCGCCGCGCTCGACTCCGCGGCGCGCACGGGGAGCGTCGTCGTCCGACTGGAGGTGAGCGACGCGCTGCCCGGCGGGCTGGCGATCTACGGGGCGAAGTTCGGGCGGTACCCCGTGGATCCGACGGTGGAGTTCGTGTTGAAGTAGGGCTCTCGGGGGGGGACGCGGGAGCTCGGGAACCAGCGATGCGAGAGCTCGGGATACCGCGATGCGGGATGCGGGATGCAGGAACTGCTGCTGATCGACACGGAGATCAAGGAGGCCACCGAGGACACGGAGGGCCACTACCGCCACGAGCCGAGGATGTGATCTGGGGGTGCGCAGGGCGAGATGCTCTCGCACTGGCGCACCCCCAGGATCATTCCGGCTCGTGGAGCGCGGAGCTCTGAACCGTACGGCGCGCTCGGTGTGCTCGGTGTGCTCCGTGTCGATCAGCCAGCCGTTCAGGATTGTAGCTCCCGTATCCCCTATCCCGCATCGCGGTCTCCCGCCCCCCCAGATCGCTGGTTCTCGAGTTCCCGCATCGAGCACAGACTACGTCGTGTGAGGTTCCGAGGTTGACCGCGCCGCCGGTGCGCGGTAGCGTCGAGGCTGCAGCTGCTGTCGCCCGAACCGCCGGGTGTGCTGCACGCCCGGCCCGACGATGGAGGGTCCATGGGTATGATGCATCGCTGCACCAGCTTCGCGCTCGCCGCCGCGACGGTGGTCGCGCTGGGATGCGCGACGGGAGAGAAGGCCGCGTCGACCGACAGCGCGCGGGGGAGCGTCGCTGCCGACACGGGCGCCCGCGCCGCTCCGGCGGCCGGCGCGACCGCCGACCTCTCGAAGTTCGCCGGCAGGTGGCAGGTGCACACCAAGCCGGTCAGCGGTCGCGACACTACCACCATGACGTACGTCCTGACCGCGACTGCCGACACCACCGGGTGGACGATCACCTATCCGGGACGCGGCGCGATGCCGGTGCACGCGAGCGTGTCTGGTGACAGCGTGATCCTGGCGACCGATCCGTATCCGAGTGTGCGGCGCAAGGGGCTCACCGTGCACACCAACTCGGTGCTTCGCATGCAGGGCGACCGGCTCGTCGGCACCGCGGTGGCCCACTTCAAGACCAACCAGCCGGATTCCGTCATCCACTCCAACACCGAAGCCACGCGGGTGCCGTAAGCCCGGTGGAGCCGACGGGCGGGAAGCACGCGGATCTCCGCGGATCAGACGGATCGACAGGATCCTTTCCAGCTGTTGCTGGGCTGTGAACAACTGGGAGCCACAGAGGGATGGGAGGCCCTTCCAGAGAGCGATTGCCTCCCGAAGACTCCTCCCCCGGACTCTGTGGCTCCCTGTTACATCCAGCCAAGGCCCTGACCGATTTGGGACTTGCCTGGCGAGCCCTCTCACCAGGCGCGACTACGTCGCCTGACGTATCCTCCCGCCGCCGTGCCAGATACAGCTTTGGCTCGAACCCCAGCAGGAGCGCAGAATGTCCGTGAGCACGATGACCTCGACACGCCCCTGGCTCGCCCATTACGACCCCGGCGTCCCGCCGACCCTCGCGCCGTACGAGCGTGTCACCCTCGTCGATCTCGTCGAGCGGCAGACGCGCGAGCATCCCGAGCGCGTCGCGCTGCGCTTCGAGGGGGCGAGGATGACGTACGGCGAGCTGCTCGCGCAGGCACGCGCCTTCGCGCGGGCGCTCGAGGACCGGGGGGTGAAGCGGGGCGATCGCGTCGCGCTGCTCCTGCCTAACGTGCCGCAGTTCGTCGTCGCCGAGCTCGGCGCCTGGCTCGCCGGGGCGGTCGTCGCGCCGGCGAACCCCACCTATCCCGACGAGGAGCTCGCCGCGCTGCTCGACCGCGCGGGCGCCACCATCGCCGTCGTCCTCGCGCCCTTCTACGAGAAGCTGAAGGCGGTGCAGCCGCGGACCGCGGTGCGGCACGTCATCGTCGCCCACGTGCGCGACGCGCTCGCCTTTCCGAAGTCGCTCCTCTTCCGTCTGTTCCGCGAGCACAGGGACGGTCACGGCACCGCGCCGCGCGGCGACGACGCGCGCATGTCGCGCCTGCTCGCCGACTATCGGGGCGCGATGCCGTCGAGCGCGCCGCCGCGTCCCGAGGAGTCGGCGACGCTGCTGCCGAGCGGCGGGACGACGGGCACACCCAAGTGGGTCGAGGGGACGCACGGCGGGCTCGCGATCTCCGGGAAGCAGCTCGCGGCGTGGCTCGCTCCGGTGCTCGCGGGCGAGGACGTGTTCCTCGCGCCGCTGCCGCTCTTCCACACCTATGCGCTCTCCGGCATCCAGTCGCTCGCCTTCACCGCGGGGCTCTCCCTCGCGCTCGTCCCCAATCCGCGCGACACCGCCGCGATGCTCGCCACGATCCGCCGCGAGCGTCCGCGCTTCATCTGCGGCGTGCCGACGCTGCTCACCGCGATCATGGCGCACCCCGACGCGGCGAAGACGCGCGACGCCTTCCGCGAGGTGAAGCTCTGCTTCTCCGGCGCGGCACCGTTGCTCGCCGAGACGCGTCGGCGATTCGAGGAGCTCACCGGCGGCGTGATCATGGAGGGCTACTCGCTCACCGAGGCGCAGATGGCGGTGATCGCCAACCCGCCGTTAGGCGAGAAGAAGCTCGGCAGCGTCGGGATGCCGCTCCCCGACGTCGAGCTGCGCATCGTCGACGTGGACGACCCGACCCGTGAGCCGGCGCAGGGCGAGGCGGGCGAGGTGCTCATCGCCGCGCCGCAGCTCATGCGCGGCTACTGGCACCAGCCGGAGGAGACCGCGGCGACGGTGACGACCGGAAGCGACGGCCGCCGCTGGCTGCACACCGGCGACATCGGCTACATCGACGGCGACGGCTATCTCTTCCTCACCGACCGGAAGAAGGAGCTGATCAAGGTCTCCGGCTACCAGGTATGGCCCCGCGAGGTGGAGGAAGCGATCGCCGCGCATCCCGCGGTGCTCGAGGCCGGCGTCGCGCCCGTCACCGATCCGGTGAAGGGCGAGGTGCCGAAGGCCTGGGTGGTCCTGCGCGCGGGAGCGAGCGCGACCCCCGACGAGCTGCGCACCTTCTGTCGCGGCAGGCTCGCGCCGTACAAGATCCCCGCCCAGGTCTCGATCGTCCGCGAGCTTCCCAAGACCGCGGTCGGCAAGGTGCTGCGACGAAAGCTGAAGGAGCTCGACGGATGACGCATGTGCTCGCGCTGCTCGCGCTGCTCGCTCTCGCCCCCGACAGCACGACTCCGCCGAAGCCGATCCAGGACAACAGCTTTCTCATCGAGGAGGCGTACAACCAGGAGCATCGCGTCGTCCAGCACATCAACACCTTCATGCGCGCGACGACGGGGCGCGGGTGGACGTACTCCTTCACGCAGGAGTGGCCGGCGCCGAGCCGGCGTCACCAGCTCAGCTACACGATCCCCGTGCTGCAGCTCGAGGAGATGGGGCCGGCGCGGCGCGCGGTGGGCGACGTCGCGATCAACTACCGCTACCAGCTGCGCGGGATGCACGACGAGCGCGTGGCCAGCGCGCCGCGCCTCTCGCTGCTCCTCCCGACGGGAAGCGTCGCGAAGGGAGCGGGCGCGGGCGGCACCGGAATCCAGATCAACCTGCCGCTGAGCGTCGAGCTCTCCGACCGGCTGGTCACGCACCTCAACGCCGGCGCGACGCTGACGCCGCGCGCGCGCATCGCCGGCAGCGACCCGATGCGCACGGCGAGCTGGAACGCGGGCGAGAGCTTCATCTGGCTGCTTGGCCGGCGCCTCAACGCGATGCTCGAGGCGTCGTGGTCGAACGTGCAGCGCATCGAGGGACCTCGGACGACGGTGCGCGAGTCGCAGTTCCTCCTCTCGCCGGGCGTCCGCTGGTCGTACGACCTCGCCAGCGGAATGCAGATCGTCCCCGGCGTCGCCGTGCCGATCGGGGTGGGACCGAGCAGCGGCAGCCGGTGGCTCTTCCTCTACTTCAGCGTCGAGCACCCGTTCTGACGGCGCTGGATCAGGCCGTGTAGACCGTCACCGCCGTCTGCTCGAAGTCGCGACGCTTTCCGCCGGACGGCAGATCGTGATCCACCGCGTGCTCCGCGACGAGCACGCGCGCGAAGCGGGTCGCGGTCCAGCTCTCGATCACCCGGTCGAGCATCCGCGAGCCGTAGGGCGGGTCGACGAAGGCGAGGTCGTAGCTGTTCTCGCCCAGCGCGGCGGCGAAGGGGAGGGCGTCGCGCTTGAAGACGCGCGTCCGCTCGCGCATCCGCAGCGCGACGATGTTGGCCTTGAGCGCATGGAGGCTCGCCGGCCGCGTCTCGACGAAGTCGGCGGTGCGCGCCCCGCGCGAGAGCGCCTCGAGCCCGAGCGCGCCGGTGCCGGCGAAGAGATCGAGCACCCGCGCGCCGGCGATGTCCGGCGCCACCATGTCGAGCACCGCCCCCCGCACATGCTCCGCGGTGGGTCGGACGCGGAAATCGTTAGGCGACACGAGATCGCGCCCGGCGAGCTTGCCGCGGATGATTCGCATGTAGAACTCTAACGACAACGAGCGACGAGCGATCAACTGCAACGAGCGACGAGCGATCAACTGCAACGAGCGACGAGCGACAACCCCGCACCCGGCACCCCGAGTCGCCGACCCCCGACCCCCGACCCCCGACGGCTGACGGCTACTTCACCCGCCGCCACACCTCGTCGAAGGACTCGCGCGTTCCCGAGATGCTCCGGTGGTACCAGGTGTCGCCCTGGACGCGGTAGGTGAAGGGGTAGGCCTGCGCGAGTCGCTGGCCGGAGCTGTACTCGATCTGTTCGGTGTAGAGCCCGTTCGACGCCGTGTAATGTCCCGCGGCGGCGCGGACGAACTCGCCGTTGGCGCCGAGGGTGAGATACGAAAAGTGCGTGTCGTTGATGATCTTGATCGACCGGAGCTGCGGCGCCTTGAGGTCGTAGACCACCGAGTCGCCGATCATCGCCTTTGCCGAGACGAGCTCCCATGTGCCGACCAGCGGATTCGGCACCGCCACCGGAGTCGGCATCGAGGTCGTGGGACCGCAAGTGGTGAGCGCGACGAGCGAAGCGGCAAGGAGCATCGAACGCATGGGACCTCCGGCAGTCGAGAGGGTGCGACGGATACCATGCGTCCATCTTGGCTTTCACGGGCGGCTATGGCAAGTGAGACTACCCTGCGGGGGGG
>DASVXU010000090.1:0-6006 GCA_036392515.1 Gemmatimonadaceae bacterium
TGCGATGGGTGAGGTGTGTGGGTGAGTGCCGAGTGATTCGTGACCGGCGTTGACGGCAGGTAACGGCAGTCACGAGTCACTTACCACGAAACCTCACACCTCACCCCCCGCAAGGTAGTTTCACGCGTCACGCGTCACGCCTCGCCCTAACGGCCGATCCAGTACGTCGCCTTGATCAGGAAGACGTTGTCCGGGCGGTCGTGGAAGAGGCCGGAGTAGTCGCGGTGGAACTGGAAGTCGCCGAAGGGGTCGATCCCGGACCGCTGCTGCGTCCAGACGAAGAACATCGTCGAGCCGGGGCGATACTCCCAGCGCAGCACCGCGGTCCCGCGCAGCGAGCGGTAGGTGAAGTTCGGGTCGCCGAAGGTGAAGCGCCGCGCGGGACCGTTGCCGCTCGCGGTGCTGTCCGGATCCACCGTGTACGTCCCGTTCGCGGCGTCGTGCGTGATCGAGCCGATGTCGCGCCCGTACTCCAGCTTCTTCACCGTCCGCGGCGCGGCGAACTCGCGGAACCGGCTGTAGTCGCCCGTCGCGACGAAGGGCTGCGCGTAGAGCTGCAGCGTCAGGTCCGGACGGAAGGTCCAGTTCACGCGCGTCTCGAGGACGACGGTCTTCGTCTCGATGAAGGCGAAGACGTAGCGCTTCCCGGCGAACAGCGTCGCTGTCGGATCGTTCACCGCCGTCACGTACTGCGCGGCGCTCTGGTCGAAGTTGTACGTCGGCGCGAGCTCGACGAAGATGTTCGCCGCCGGCTTGAGCGCCATTCCCGGGGAGAAGGTGAAGCTGTGCGTCGGCGCGTCGATCCCGCGCGTCCCCTGCAGCGTCACGTCGAACACGGCGCGCCGCCGCGCGTCGGTCGAGACCTGGAAGTGGCCGAAGTCGTAGCCCGTGCGCTTCACGGCGGGACCGCCACGCGTCAGCCCCGCGTCGTCATTCGTGAAGTTGCGGATGTAGAAGGTGCGGAGGTTCCAGTAGTTCGGGAACTCCATCCCGTAGTACGCGTGCGCGTCCTCGTTGCTGCGCAGGCCGTCGTAGTTGAACTCCTGCTGGAAGCCGACGGTCGTGAAGATGCTGCGGTAGAGGCGGCGCGGCGCGACCCACTGCCGCCCGACGTTCGCGTTCATCCACTTGTAGTCGGCGCGGCCGAGGAAGGAGAGGTCGTTCGTCTCGAAGCCGGGGCTGCGCCAGTTCTGCGCGGTCTCCCAGAGCCAGTTGCCGTTCTCCTTCGCGAGGCGCGTGTAGAAGCCGTAGCCCTGGAGCGACGTCGCGTCGGGATCGTAGGCGACGTCGAAGAGCCCGTCGCTCCTCACCCGGCGGTCGGGGCGCTGGAAGTAGTGCGCGCTCGAGCGCTGCGTCAGATCGATCGACTCCGCCGACCCGCGCACGTCGGAGACGACGGCGCTGCCGCGCCAGCGATAGGTGCGGTGATCCCAGGCGTGGCTCCAGTCGAGGCCGACTGCGGTCGCCTGACGGCGCAGCAGGTCGGTACTCACCGAGTCATCGAGGGAGCGCGTCGTCGAGGTGACGATCGTCCCGATGGTCGTCGCTCCCTGGCGGAACTCCTTCTTCACCCGGCCGACGAAGTAGTTGGTGAGCGGCTCGACCTGTTGCGTCAGCTCCGGCGCGCCGACGCCGGTGACGTAGCGCGAGGTCTCGCGGTTGGTGACCGCGTCGAGCAGCCCGACGGTGAAGCCGCTGTTCGTGCGCCCGGTGATCTTGGCGGCGCCGAGGATGGTCGCGTTGTCGGGAGTGTCGGCGAAGCCGGTGTTCCCCGCCTGGTCGCGCACGTAGTCGTTGAGCTGCGGGGGACGCCCGATGCGCCGCGTGTAGAAGACGCCGAGCCCGGAGACGTTGTCGCAGAAGTAGCAGCTCATCCCGCCGAAGCTGAAGGCGTTCTGGCCGGCCACGAAGAAGGGGCGCTTCTCGTCGTAGTACGTCTCGAAGGCGGAGAGGTTGAGCGACGCGGGATCGACCTCGACCTGCCCGAAGTCGGGATTGATGGTCGCGTCGAGGGTGAGGTTCGACGTCAGCAGATACTTGATGTCGGCGCCGGCGTTGAGCCCCATGTCGCTCTTGTCGTGGTACGGATCGGTCGGCGCGGCGTACTTGAACTGGCCGCGCGACACGACGTACGGCAGCACCTCGAGCTGGCGCGGCCGGTTCGCGATGGTGATCCCCTGCAGGTGTCCCCAGAAGGCGGGGCCGCCGCTCTCGTTGCGCGCGCGGTACGACCACATGTCCTGCTCGTTGATGCGGTCGGCGTAGCGCCAGATCTGCATCCCCCACGTCTGCGCGGTGTCGCGCGAGAAGCGGAGCTGCGAGTACGGGATGCGCATCTCGGCGCTCCACCCCTGCGCGTCCACCTGCGACGCGGCCTCCCAGATCGGATCCCACGCCGGGTCGCCGTTGAACTGGTCGCCGCGCACCCCCGCCGGATTGACCTCGAACCAGACGTCGTCGATGTGGTTGTGGTACGGGTCGAGCTCGACGATGATCTTGTCGGTCGTGAGCGAGTTGAAGGAGCCGTTGTTCCCGTTCGCGTCGAGCAGCTGGTCGCGCCGCGCGAGGGGAGCGCGCACGCTCGCCGCCCCCTGTGGGTCGACCATCCGCGCGCCGACGTAGAGCGCGTCGTCGTCGTAGAGGATCCGCACCTCGGTGCGCAGCGACGCCTTCGCGCCGTCGTTGGGCTGCGATTGCCGGAAGTCGGTGATCGGCGTCGCCTGCGCCCACGCGGCGTCGTCGAGCTTCCCGTCGATGGTGACGATCCCCTGCCTGCGCACCGCGTTCGCGACCGGCGGCGGCGTGGGATGGACGGAGGTATTTCCCTGGGCGGGGAGGGCGAGGGGAGCGGCGAGGAGCGCGACACTCGCGGCGCACGTCAGGCGGCGGACGGACCGCATCGGCAGTGTAGGGGGCATGAGCGATCTACGAGGGAGACGGAACTCCGTTTCAGGATCCGCAACCCTGAGACGCTCCGAACCTCCAAATGGTTGGAAACGACGCTGCGAAGAGTGAAGTGTGAGGACGCGTGATCCGTGCTGCGTGAAACGGAACTGCGGGCGGTGAGGTGTGAGGTTTCGTGGTAAGTGACTCGTGACTGGCGTTACCTGCGGTCAACGCCGGTCACGAGTCACAGGTCACTCACCCACACACCTCACACCTCGCAGGGTAGTCTCACGAGTCACGAGTCACGGCTCGACCTTGCACCCGACCGTCCCCCGCCTCACATTCGCGGCCATGTCTCGCTCCCGCGAACTCTCTCGTCGCGAGATGCTGCTTGCATCCGCGGGCACCGTCGGCGCGCTCGCGCTCTCAACGGCCGGGACCGCCTGCGCGGCGGCGATGGGCCAGCAGGTGTCCACCGCTGGACGGCTCAAGCAGTCGGTCTCGCGCTGGCCGTACGGAAAGATCCCGCTCCCCGAGTTCGCCCGCGCCTGCAAGGCGATGGGGCTCTCGGGGATCGACCTCCTCCAGCCCGAGGACTGGGCGGTCGTCCGCGACGCGGGGCTGGTGCCGACGATGGGCTATCCGGCGAAGCGCAACGACTTCATCGCCACCGGCTTCAACGATCGCGCGAACCACGCGATGCTCCTCGGCGAGCTCGAGGCGACGATCCCCCGCGCCGCGAAGGAAGGGGTGCCTAACGTCATCACGATGTTCGGCAACCGTCGCGGCAAGACGGATGAAGAAGGGATCGCCAACTGCGTCGAGGGGTTGAAGAAGATCGCGCCGCTCGCCGAGGAGCAGAACGTCACCATCTGCGTCGAGCTGCTGAACAGCAAGGTGGACCACAAGGACTACCAGGGCGACAGCACCGCCTTCGGCGCCGCCGTGGTGCGCGGGGTCGGCTCGCCGCGCGTGAAGCTGCTCTACGACATCTACCACATGCAGATCATGGAAGGCGACGTGATCCGCACCGTGCGCGAGCATCTCGCCGAGATCGGCCACTTCCACACCGGCGGCGTCCCGGGGCGCCACGAGATCGACGAATCGCAGGAGCTGAACTATCGCGCGGTCGCGCGCGCGATCGCCGACGCCGGCTTCACGGGCTACATCGCTCACGAGTTCGTGCCGACGCGCGACCTCCTCGCCTCGCTGCGGCAGGGGGTCGAGGTCTGCACCGTCTGAATCACCGCAGTCACCCACCGGAAGGATCATCGATGGATACGCCACAGCAGATCTCCCGCCGCGAGGCGCTGCAACGCGTCGCGGTCTTCCTCGGCGGCACCCTCGCCGCGAGCACCGTCGCGGGGGCAATGGCATGGGGTCAGCCGTCGGGGATCGGGGGTCAGGCAGCTGACGGCCGACCCCTGACCCCCGACGCCTGGCAACCGCGCACGCTGACCGCCGACCAGTACGCGCTCGCCAGTGCGCTCGTCGAGCACATCATCCCGCGCACCGACACGCCGGGCGCGAAGGACGCGGGGGTGCCGCGCTTCCTCGACGACCTGCTCACCGACCACTACCGCGCCCCCGAGCGGAATCGCGTCATCGCCGGCCTCCAGGGCGTGGACGTCCGCGCGATGCGCAAGCACAGGAAGAAGTTCCTCGCGACGACGCGCGCGCAGCAGATCGCGATCCTCACCGAGATGGATCACGAGGCGTATCCCGCGGGCGGGGCGATCGCGCAGCAGGCGAAGAAGCAGGAGCCGCCCCCGCGCGATCCCCAGGTCGGCCCCGGGAGCGGCGGCACCGGCTCGCTCGCGCAGCCGACCGCGGCCGACGTCGACGGTGCGACCGAAGAGGTGAGGACGGAGATCGCGTCCGGGTGGTTCTGGCGCCGGTTGAAGGAGATCACCCTCGTCGGCTACTACACCTCGCAGCCCGGCGCGACGAAGGAGCTGCACGTCAACCCGATGGGAATCTGGAAGGGCGACATGCCCTATCACACCGGCGACCGCGCCTGGGCCTGACCGCACCGACCGAGGAGAATCGATAGATGTTCATTCACACGAAGGCGGACGACTACGACGCGATCGTCGTCGGCTCGGGGATCAGCGGCGGGTGGGCGGCGAAGGAGCTCACCGAGAAGGGGCTCCGCGTGCTCGTCGTCGAGCGCGGACGCAACGTCGTGCACGGCAAGGACTACATCACCGAGCACAAGCCGAGCTGGGAGTTTCCGCTGCGCGACCGGCGCATCAACCCCGAGGTGCAGGGCTCCGAGGACTACCAGGTGCAGGCGCGCACCGGCCAGTTCCGCGAAGCCAACAAGCACTTCTTCATGAAGGACACGAAGAACCCGTACGAGGAGGCGAAGCCTTTCACCTGGATCCAGGGCGATCAGGTCGGCGGGAAGTCGCTCATCTGGGGGCGGCAGGTCTACCGCTGGAGCGATCTCGACTTCGAGGCGAACGCGAAGGACGGGATCGCGGTGGACTGGCCGATCCGCTACGCCGACATCGCGCCCTGGTACAGCTACGTCGAGAAGCACATCGGCGTCAGCGGCGAGAAGCTCGGCCTGCCGCAGCTCCCCGACGGCGAGTTCCTCAAGCCGATGGAGATGAACGCCGGCGAGAAGTTCGTGAAGCGCGGGATCGAGAAGAACATCCCCGGCCGCCACGTCACCATCGGCCGCGTCGCGATCCTCACCGAGAACCACAACGGCCGCGCGGCGTGCCACTACTGCGGTCCCTGCGAGCGCGGCTGCTCGACGGGCTCGTACTTCTCGAGCCAGTCGTCCACCCTCCCCGCCGCGCAGAAGACGGGGCGCCTGACGATCGTGCCGAACGCGGTCGTGCACTCGGTGCTCTACGACGAGGGCACCAATCGCGTCACCGGCGTCCGCGTCATCGACGCGAACACGAAGGAGGAGCGCGAGTACCGCGCGAAGCTCGTCTTCGTCAACGCCTCGACGTTAGGCACGACGCGCATCCTCCTCAACTCGAAGTCGGCGCGCTTCCCGAACGGGCTCGCCAACTCGAGCGGCGTCCTCGGCCAGCACCTGATGGACCACCATTTCCAGGTGGGCGCCCGCGGAGACATCGTCGGGCTGAAGGACCACTACTA
>DASVXU010000091.1:0-9341 GCA_036392515.1 Gemmatimonadaceae bacterium
GACGGTGCACCATGCGCAGCGCGTCCGGCAGCGCTGGGACACGCGCCGGCGCGAGCACTCCGGCGGGGAGCGTCTCCTTCACCTGCGCGAGCAGCGTGTCGAGATGGGTGTCGAGCAGGGTGCGGATGACCTTGAACGACAACCCCTCGGTCGCGGGATACACCGAGAGCACGCGTCCCTGCGCCGTCCCTTCGTCCTCGTCGCCGAGGTTCACCATCTCGCGTGGGAGGAGCTGGCGGCCGTGGAAGAAGCGCACCTGCCCGCTGAGCAGGAGGACGTCCCCCTTCTCGATGCTGCGGTCGAGATAGGGCTGGCCCGGCCAGGCCGCCTCGATCAAGCCGCTCGCGTCGCGCACGACGGCCTGGAAGATCCGCAGTCCTTTCCGCGTCGGGAGCACTCCCTTGGACACCACGCGTCCGATCACCGTCGCGTGCATTCCCGGCTCGAGGGAGGAGATGGGGGCGACGGTGCTCGCGTCCTCGTAGCGATGCGGCGCGTGGTAGAGCAGGTCGCCCGCGGTGAGGATGCCTAACCGCCGGAAGGCCTCGGCGCGCGCCGGGCCCACGCCCTTGAGGTACGTGATCGGCGTGTCGAGGGCGATGCGGCCTGCCGCCTGTCGCGCTCGCGCCGGTGGCATCACTCCTCGTCGAGCAGGGCGCGCGAGAAATCTTCGGCGTCGAAGGGCTCGAGATCGTCGATCTTCTCGCCGACGCCGACGAACTTCACCGGTACGTCGATGGCCTCGTGCGCCGCGACGACGACTCCACCGCGCGCCGTCCCGTCGAGCTTCGTGACGACGAGCCCAGTGACCGGCACCGCGGCGGAGAAGGTGCGCGCCTGCGCGATGGCGTTCTGGCCGATCGTCCCGTCGAGGACGAGCAGGGTCTCGTGCGGCGCGTCGGGAAGGCGCTTCGCGATGACGCGCGCGACCTTCTTCAGCTCCGTCATGAGGTCGTCGCTCGTGTGCAGACGCCCCGCGGTGTCGATGATCGCGACGTCCACGTCGCGCTTGAGCGCGGCGTCGATCGCGTCGAAGGCGACCGCCGCGGGATCGCCACCGGGCTTGCCGCCCACGAACTCGGCGCCGGCGCGCTCGGCCCACACGCGGAGCTGGTCGATCGCGCCGGCGCGGAAGGTGTCGCCCGCTGCCACGAGCACCTTCTTCCCCTGGCGGCGGAAGCGGCCGGCGAGCTTCCCGATGAAGGTCGTCTTCCCCGCCCCGTTCACGCCGATGACGAGGATGACTGTCGGCCCGCTCGAGGCGGTGGCGAGCGCCGGATCGCTCTTTCCCGCGCGCAACGCTTCCTCGACGCCCTGCCGCAGCGCCTCGCGAAACTCGTCCTGCGTCTTCACGAAGCCGCGCGACGCCTGACGCTCGACACCGTCCATGAGACGCAGCGTCGTGGGGACGCCGAAGTCCGCCTCGAGCAGCATCTCCTCGAGCCTCTCGAGGGAGCCCGCCGAGACACCCCCGCGCGCGAGCACGGCGACGTCCATGAGGGCGACGTCCTTGATCTTCTGCCAGAGCGAACGCTTCGGGACGTCGCCCGTCTTACGGAGGAGGCGCATCGCCGAAAGTTAGCGCGCGCCCCGGGGTCAGCGTAGGCCGGACCGCCTCCGCAGGATCCATTCGCCGCAGAGCGCGAGGAGCGGAAGCGCATACGCCCACCAGTGATCGCGCAACGGCGCCGGTGGAACGCCCGGCGCGGCACCGGCGACGCTCGTGTCGCGAAGGGTCGCGCGCGTCGGGAGCAGCTCCGCCGAAGCGTTGACGATGAAGGCCGCGCTCCCGCCCCGCATCGCGGCCGTCCACCGCCCCGGCGGCAGCGCCGCCGACTGCGCGTCGCGCGCGTCCGCGGCGAAGGCGAGGCCGATGGTCCGCTCGTGCCCCGCGTCGTCGCGAAGCACCACGGCGACGGTCGAGTCGCCGCCGGTGCGCCGCCAGTCGATCCGCTCGCCGGCTCGCGCCCAGCGTCGCGCGGGAAGCGTGGGGCGGACGTCCCCGGGGCGAGCGGTGGTCCAGTCGGCAATCGCGCCCCAGAGCGCATCGTAGCCCTGCCGCGACGCGCCGCCACGGGCGCGCCAGCGCCAGATCCCGCTCGCGGCGACCACCACCCTGCGCCGGCCGCCCGCTTCGCCTCCCGTGACGACAGCGCGCGTCCCGCCCCCGACCGTCGCGCCGGCGACGAGCGCGGTCCAGTCGCCATGAGGGGCGGCCACGGGCAGGTCGATCGGCGGTGTGCTGTCCCAGGGAATTCCCGCGAGCGACGGAGATAGCGGGGTGACTTCTCCGGGGCGCGCGCGCCATTCGTCGCCCGCCTCGCCGGGGATCATCAGCACGAGCGCCCCGCGGCCGAGCGCCATCGGGGCGCCGAAGAGCGCGGTGTCGCCGTGCAGCACGAGGAGCGAGGCCCGCGCCATCGCGTCGCGCACCGCGCTCTCCGCGACCGGCGCGAGAGAGGCCGCGTCGCGCCACGCGCCCGGAGCGACGCGATAGTAGCCACGCGGCGCGACGGTGAGCGCGCCACTCAGCGCCTCGAGCGCGGCGCGCGCGTCGGGATCGGGGGAGGTGGACACGAGCACCGCCGCCGGCGCGCGCGTCACCTCGACGATCGTCGCCAGCGTATCGTTCCGCGGCTCCGCGTCGCCCGCCATCGTGACGATGGCGCGCAGCGCACGCTCGCGCTCCCCGGCGGGAACGACGACACGCACCGTCAGCGCGCGATCGGCGAGCGGCGGCAGCGATTCGGCTGGACGAGTGACGAACGCGCCCCCCTCGAACCCGACGGAAACCGTGGCGCCGGCGGGGACGCGCTCGCCCGCGCGTACCGTCACTCCGACCTCGATCGTGTCGCCGGGGATGGCGCGCTCCGGCGCCTGGATCGCCGCGACCGCGACGTCGGCGACGGGCGCGCGCCGGAGCACGCGGACGCGCGCCCCCGCGGGAAGCGCGCCGAGGTCGGCGCTCTCGCCGTCGCTCACGACGAGGAGCGCGCGACCCTCGTCGCGTGCGCGCTCGAGCGCCGCGCGCGCCGACGAGCGTGTGTCCGCGGGAAGCGCGTCGGACGCGCGAAGAGCACGCAGCGAGTCGCCGAAGAGGTACACGCTGTCGGGTGCGCTCGCGCGGGCGAGGGCGAGCGCCTCCGGCCAGCGCGCGCCGGAGATGCCGCCTCGCGTCCAGCTCGCGGAGCCGTCGAGCGCGACGAGGGGCGGGAGGGGCCGCGCCCGCCCGACGGCGGCGCCGAGGAGAAGCGCGGCGATGAGCGTCGCGGCGAGCCAGCGCAGAGAAGCGGGTAGCGCGGCGGAGGGTGCGCTCCCGTCTCCGCGCCGGAGCCCGGGAAGCCCATAATGCAGCGCGGCGATCACCAGACCGATGATCGCCGCGAGGAGCCAGCGCGTCACGCGCGCCGTGCCATGTGTCGAGCCAAGATCAGCGCAGCGCGAGGCGCGCCGGGCTGTCGGGCCGCTCGAGAAGCGCGACCATCTGCTCGCGCAGCGCCATGAAGCGCGCGCGCTCGTTCGCCGGGATCGGATCGCCGCCCTTCACCTTGAGCGCGACGCGGGGGTCGCGCTGCACGCCGTTCACGAGCACCTCGAAGTGGAGGTGCGGGCCGGTCGAGAGCCCGGTGGTGCCGACGTACGCGACGGTCTCGCCGATGGAGACGTGCTTCCCGACGCGGATCCCGCTCGCGAAGCCGCGCAGATGACCGTTTCGCGTGATGTAGCCGTTGCGGTGGCGGATCTCGAGCATGTTGCCGTAGCCGCCGCGGCGCCCCGCGAAGATCACGACGCCGTCGCCGACCGCGCGCACAGGGGTACCGGTGGCCGCGGCGTAGTCGGTGCCCTGGTGCTGGCGCACGTAGCCGAGGATCGGGTGCTTCCGCGCCCCGAAGACGCTGGAGATGCGGCGGAAGGAGAGCGGCGCCCGGAGGAAGGGCGCGCGGAGCGAGCGTCCCTCGCCGTCGAAGTACTCGCCGCTGACGTTGTCGCTGGAGAAGCGCACCGCCTCGACCGTCGAGCCGTCGTTCGTGAACGACGCGGCGAGGATGTTCCCGACGCGGACGACGCCGCCCGGTCCCGTCTCGCGCTCGACGAGCATGCGGAAGGTGTCACCCTCCTGCACGTCGCGGCTCATGTCGATCTTGTACTCGTAGATGTCGGCGAGCGTCCACGCGAGCTCGGCGCGCGCCTTCCCCGGAAAGAGGTTGGCCGCGGAGGAGTCGAGCGCCTCGTAGAGCGTCGACGAGATGCGTCCCGAGACGGCGACGGTGTCGGTCGTCCAGGGGAGACGCTCGTCGCTGCCCGCCCAGCCATTCCCGGTGCGCGTGAGGCGCACGAGATGGTCCACGGCGAGATGGAAGACGATCTCCGAGGGAACGGAATCGGTCTTCTCGGTGCGAGTGGTGATCGCCATGCCGACCGGCGCGCGGCGCGGGTCGAGCATCTTCGCGGCGCTCAGCGCCTCGCGGGCGATGATCTCCGAGACGCCGCCGCGCGAGAGCACGCCGACGATGGTCTCACCGCGCTCGAGGGTGTCGGTGCGCTGCACGAAGGCGACGGCGGCCGGCGAGGGCTCGGTGAGCAAGCGGCCGGGAGCGGACTGCTGGATGCTCGGCGTGAAACGCAGCGCGGCGGCGGCGAGGATCGCCACCACCGCGTAAGTGACGGAACGTGCAGCCCAGGTCTTCAATCCATCTGTCTCCGAATGAAGGTCGGGATCTCCATGTCGCTGAGATCCTGCGAGGGCTGCGGCTGCACCGGAGTGGGCGCGCTCCCGCGTCTCGGAATGTCCGACGACGGAGCGGGGCGAGGCGTCACCGGAACCGCGCGCTGCGGGCGGCTCCCGGGGAACGGAATCACCGGGGCGCCCTTGGGCGCGGTGACCGGCTCGGTCGTCGGGACGCCGAGCTGCATCGCCTTGTCGAAGCCCGTCGCGATGACGGTGACGCGGATCTCACCCTGCATCGCCGGCTCGTGCACGGCGCCGAAGATGATCTCCGCCTCGTCGCCGACGGCGTCGTGGATGATCTCGTTGATCTGGTGGACCTCACCGAGGGTGAGGTCGGCGCCGCCGGTGATGTTGACGAGGACGCCGGTCGCGCCCGAGATGGAGACGTTGTCGAGCAGGGGCGAGGCGATCGCCTGCTGCGCGGCCTCCATCGCGCGGCTCTCGCCGCGGCCGATGCCGGTGCCCATGAGCGCCGAGCCGCCCGCCTGCATGACGGTACGGACGTCGGCGAAGTCGACGTTCACGAGGCCGGTCACGCTGATCAGCGAGGAGATGCCCTGCGTCGCGTGGAGGAGAACCTCGTCCGCCTTCTTGAGCGCGTCCTGGAAGGGAATCCCCTTCCCGACGACGGCGAGGAGCCGCTCGTTCGGGACGACGATCATCGTGTCGACGTTCTTGCGCATCTCGGCGATGCCGAGCTCCGCCTGCCGCATGCGCTTGCGACCCTCGAACAGGAAGGGGCGCGTCACGATTCCGACGGTGAGCGCCCCCACTTCCCTGGCGAGCTCGCAGACGATCGGGGCGGCTCCAGTGCCGGTACCACCGCCCATGCCGCATGTGACGAAGACGAGATCGGCGCCCTGGAGGGCGCGCAGGACTTCGTCGCGGTTCTCGTCGATGGCCTGGCGGCCGATCTCGGGACGGGCGCCGGCGCCGAGGCCGCGCGTGAGCTTCTTCCCGATCTGGATCTTGATGTCGGACTTGGAGCTCAGGAGCGCCTGAGCGTCCGTGTTCACCGAGACGAACTCGACCCCCTCGAGCCTCTCGTCGATCATCCGGTTGACGGCGTTGCCACCGCCGCCGCCGACGCCGACGACCTTCATCCGCGCATTCTGGGACGCGTTCTCTTCGAATTCGAAGATCATTGAGGGAGAGTCCTCAGGTGCTACGAGGGGAGGCCAATGACGAGGGGTCCGCCGAACCGAACCGGCGGGGCATGGCGGTCCTGCTGGAAGGAGCTTCGCGAGTCCGTTTCGAAACGCGAGGCCAATCTAACAGGTTTTTTTCGTTCGACCATACCCGCTGTTTGACGAGCGATCGCGGAAAAGATTTCACCAACAGAGCAAGGCGAGTTTTCCACAACGAGTCGCGCAAGGTCAGATAAATGACTCGCTTGCGGTGGGGAGAATCATGGATGGCGCTGTGAATCCGCTGTGGAAAGCGCTCGCGACGATCGCGACGAGCGAGCGCGTTTTCGGGCGTCGGCGAGAGTACGAGACGAGGGCGGCTGGCCGGTCGATCAGGCGGCGCGGGCCGTCGCTGACAGGGCGCCGGTCACGCGAATGCAAGCAGGAAAGGACCTGGCTCGGCACTGGAAACACGAAGCCCACGAAGGGACACGAAGGATGTCACCATAGCGCCCCTCGTGAACCTTCGTGTCCTTCGTGTTTCGATGCCGAAGCGAGGGTGCTCAGGCGAGACGCTCCGGTAACAGAAGGGCGCCGTTAGGCCGGCGCCCTCCTCACGTTCTCGCTCAGAAGAAATCCTGCAGCCAGTCTTTCACCCGCTTCGCGAAGCGGTCCACCTGGCCGTCGCCGGTGCGGACGCCGCCCTTCACCCTCGCCGTCGCGCCGGAGAGGTGCAGGCGGTGCGCGCCGTACTGCGCGAGGCCGACGACCGTCGCGAAGCGCGGGGAGTCCACGGAGTCGGAGAGGCCGCCCACGTTCTCCACCGGTGAGCCGATGCGCACGCCGGTGCCGAAGGAGTCGGCGGCCAGCTCCGCGGCGCCGCTCATCGCCGCCGCGCCGCCGGTGAGGACGATCCCCGCCGAGAGACGCCCGGCGTAGCCCGCGTTGGCGATCTCGCGCGAGACGAGGTCGAAGATCTCGTCCATGCGCTGATGGATGATGTGCGCGAGCAGCTCGCGCGGGATCTGGCGGTCGCCCTGCGCGACGGTGCTCGGCAGCTTGATCGACTCGTCGCTGCGCACGAGCGGCTCGTACGCGCACCCGTACTGCTCCTTGATCCGCTCCGCGTCCGCCTGCGTCACGCCGAGGCCGTGGACGATATCGCTCGTGACGTTGTTGCCGCCGTAGTTGATCGTGCCGAGGTGGCGGATCTTGCCCTCATGGAAGATCGCGAGGTCGGTCGTCCCCGCGCCCATCTCGACGAGGGCGACGCCGAGCTCCTTCTCGTCCTCGGTCACGACGCAGAGCGCGCTCGCGAGGGGCTCGAGCACCAGCTCGCGCGTCTCGTAACCCGCGCGCTCGACGCTCTTGCGGAGGTTCATCGCCGGGGAGCTGCCGATCGTCACGAGGTACATCTCGACCTCGAGGCGCATCCCGATCATCCCCACCGGATCGCGGATCCCCTCGTTCTTGTCCACGGTGTACTCCTGCGGGATGGCGTGCAGCAGCTCGCGATCCTGCGGGATCACCTGCGCGCGGGCGACCTCGTTGGCTCGCTCGACGTCGGCGCGCTTGATCTCCTCGCCGTTCACGGCGACCACGCCGTGGCTCGTCATCGCGCGGACATGCTCCCCCGCGATCCCGGCGTACACCGCCTCGACCTCGACGCCGGCCATGCGCTCGGCGTCCTGCACGGCTTTGCGGATGGAGCGGGTGGTCTCCTCGATGTCGGCGACGACGCCGCGGCGGAGCCCCATCGTCTTCGCCTGCCCGACGCCGAGGACGCGGATCTGCGGGTGTTTCGGCAGCTCGCCGACGACTTCGGCGATGATCGCGGTCGTCTTCGCGGAGCCGATGTCGAGTCCAGCTACCAGGCGGTCGGGATTCATTGCAGGCGGGCGATGACTTGGTCGCGGTATCGGAGGTCGAGCTCGGCCACAGCAAGATGGCGTCGCGCGAGGTCGTCTTCAACCGGGGTGATCTCGGCGAGACGATCGGCGGTGACATCGGCGAGCGCGCGCACACGGACGTCGGGTAGACGAACGAGCAGCTCGTTTCGTCCCTCACGCCTGATCTCGCTCACCCGGGCGAAGAGCGCCGGGTAGCGGGCACGCAGCTCGGCGAGGAGGCGGGCGATGGCCGTGTCGCGCGAGGCGAGGATCGGGAGATCGAGCTTCGTCGTTGCGGGATCGATCGGCAGCGGCTGCCCGCGCTCGTCTATCACGGCGAAGCCGCGCGCGTTCGGGACGAGCGCCACGGGAAGGTTCTCGCGCACGTCGACGACCAGCGTCCCCGGGAGCTTTCGACCCACGTGAGCGTCGCGCACCTGCGGGTGGCGCTCGATGCGCCGCTCGAGGGGCTCGGGGTCGTCCCAGACACTCGCGGTCGAGTCGAGGCGGAGGCGCGCGATCAGGTCGGCGGGGGGAAGGTAGACCGCGCCGCGGATCTCGACCTTCCGCACGCGGAAGAAGGCGAGCTTCGCGAGGAGGCGCGGCCCGGTCCACGGAAGGGTGACGATCGCGAGGACGAGCAGCGTGGCGGCGACCGCGCGAGCGATCCGCGCGGCGCGGGAGCGCTCCCTGGGCGCGGCGGGCGCGGCAGGGTCGGTCACGAGCCCCGCAGGCGGGCGATCAGCTCGGGACCGGTCTTCGTCACGTCGCCGGCGCCGATCGTGACGACGACGTCGCCCGGGCGCACCGCGTCGGCGAGGGCCGCGGCGAGGTCGCCGCGCGCGCCGCGCCAGGCGACGCTCTTCCCCGCCGCGCGCACTCCGTCGGCGACGAGGCCGGAGGTCACGCCCTCGATCGGCTGCTCGCGCGCCGGATAGATCTCCGTGAGGAACACGAGGTCCGCGACGCCGAGCGACTCGCCGAACTCGCGGGCGAAGTCGCGCGTCCGCGTGAAGAGGTGCGGCTGGAAGGCAGCGACGAGCCGGCGACCGGGAAAGGCGACGCGGGCCGTCTCGAGGGCAGCCTTCACCTTCGCCGGGTTGTGCGCGTAGTCGTCGACGACGGCGACCCCGTTCGCCTCGCCGAGCCGCTGGAAGCGCCGCTCGACGCCGGCGTAGGCGGCGAGCCCGCGCGCCATCCCCTCCACCGTGAGGCCTAACGCGAGGCCGGCCGAGATCGCGGCGAGCGCGTTGAGCACGTTGTGCCGACCGGGCACCGGGAGGCGCACTTCACCGAGTGAGTCGCCGTCGAACTCGACGCCGAAGCGCGAGCCCTGCGGCTCGAGGGTCAGATCGGTGGCTCGGACCCGCGCGTCCCGTGAGTCGATGCCGTAGCGCAGCACCTCGGCGCTCTTCGGGGTGGGCAGCGTGTTGGCGCCGCGGTCGTCGGCGCAGAGCACGACGTGGGTCGCGGGGCGCACGAACTGCGCGAACGTCGTGCGGATGTCGTCGAGGTCCTTGTAGATGTCGAGATGGTCCGCCTCAACGTTCGTGACGACGGCGACGGTCGGCGTGAGGGCGAGGAAGGAGCGGTCGT
>DASVXU010000092.1:0-29163 GCA_036392515.1 Gemmatimonadaceae bacterium
CTCGACCTCGACAACTACGCCAGCTTCAGCCATCTCCTCTCGCTCTTCCGCGCCGCGGGGGTCGGCTTGCTGCGCGTCCACGGGACGCCCTCGGCCCGCGACTGGCTCACCTTCCTCTCGCTCCTCCAGGCGCCGAGCAAGGAAGCGTCCTCGCAGCGGCTGATGCAGCTGCTCGGCAAGCTCGAGGCGGCGAAGGTCGCGGCGTTCGAGCTCGGGCCGGCGAACGAAGGGGAGGAGGAAGAGTTCCGCGAGAAGGCGAAGGAGGCGGCGAAGCGCACCTACTCGCAGTCCGTCGCCGTCACGAAGGACCTGGTCCACTCCGTGCGCGTCGGCCGCAGCCCGAACATCAAGAAGATCAAGCGCGTCGTGCAGACCATCGTCGACCAGATCCTGAACGAGGAGACCTCGCTCATGGGGCTGACGACGATCCGCGACTACGACGAGTACACGTTCACGCACAGCGTCAACGTCTGCATCTTCTCCGTCGCGCTCGGCCGCCGACTCGGGCTCACGAAGATCCAGCTCTACGACCTGGGCCTCGCCGCGCTCTTCCACGACATCGGGAAGTCGCGCGTCGCGATCGACGTGCTGAACAAGTCCACCGGTCTCACCGACGACGAGTGGCGGCAGATCGCGGCGCATCCGTGGCTCGGCGTGCTCGCGCTCTTCCACATGCGCGGGCAGCAGGAGCTTCCGTACCGGTCGATGGTGGTGGCATACGAGCACCACATGAAGACCGACCAGACGGGATACCCGCGCCCGATCCGCAAGCGGGACATGAGCATCTACAGCAAGATCGTGGCAGTGGCCGACGGCTTCGACGCGGCGACCTCGCGTCGCGCCTACCAGACCGACCCGCTGTCGCCCGCCGCCGTCCTCGAGGAGATGCGCGACAACCCGCGGCGAGGGATGGACCCGGTCGTCGTGAAGGCGTTCGTCAACCTCCTCGGTGTGTACCCGGTCGGCACGCTCGTCGTGCTCGATACCTTCGAGCTGGCGATCGTGCACGCCGCGAACCCGATCGCCGAGCTGATCTCGCGACCGATCGTGCGCATCGTCAGCGACGCGCGCGGCAACATCATCTACCCCGGCGAGCTCGTCGACCTCGCGCTGCGAGACGCGTCCGGGGAGCGCTACGCGCGCACCATCATCAAGACGGAGAATCCGGACCGCTATGGGATCCGCGTCAGCGACTACTTCGCCTGATCTGCTTTCGCAGCGCTTCGAGTCGCTCCGCGAAGCGGGTCGTCGGGCGCTCGTCCCCTACGTCACGGCGGGGCATCCCGACGTCGAGCGCTCGCTCGCGCTCGTCCAGGGGCTCGCCGACGTCGGCGCGGACGCGGTGGAGGTGGGCGTGCCCTTCTCCGACCCGATGGCCGACGGTCCGGTGATCCAGGGGAGCTCGCAACGGGCGCTCGAGCGCGGGATGAGCCTCGACGGCACGCTCGAGCTGATCGCGCGCGCGAAGCTCGGCGTCCCCGTGGTGCTCTTCAGCTACCTCAATCCGCTGCTCGCCGCGGGACGCGACGTGCTCGTTCGCGCGCGGGACGCGGGAGTCTCGGGCGTGCTGGTCACGGATCTTCCCGTGGGTGCGGACCCCGATCTCGAGAGCTGGTTCGGGGAAGGGCCCCTCGCCTTCGTGCGCCTCGTCGCGCCGACGACGCCGGCCGCGCGGATGCGCGACATCACGCGCCATGGGCGCGGCTTCGTCTATCTCATCAGCCGGCTCGGCGTGACGGGCGTGCAGCACTCGCTCCCTCCGGAGCTGGGCGAGACGCTCCGGCGGCTGCGCGCGGTCACGACGCTCCCGGTGTGCGTCGGCTTCGGGATCTCGCAGCCCGGCCAGGCACGCACCGTCGCGCAGATGGCGGACGGCGTCGTCGTCGGCAGCGCGATCGTCCGCGCCGCCGAGGAGAGCGTGGAGTCCGCGATCTCACTCGCGCGCGAGATGCGCGCCGCCATCGACGCGCGCTGAGCCGATAGTGCGCCTCTTCCTGAAGTACTACGCGCGCGCGGTCGCCGTCGTCGGATCGGCGATCCTGCTTCTCACGCTCCTCCATGGAGAGGCGTGGGTCACGCGCGTCTGGGGGATCACGATGATCGGCGCCGCGACGGTCGCGCTGCGCCGCTTCCAGATCCCCCTCACCAAGTACTCGGCGCTCAACCTCCTCGGCATGATCGCCGTCGGAGGCGCGATCGTGCTGGGGGCGCCGGCGACCGCGCTCGGGATGTACGCCGGCGTCTTCTTCGCGGACTGGCTGCTGCTTCGCAAGCCGGCGGAGGTCGGCTGGATCAACGCCGGGCGCGAGGTCATCGCGCTGACGTCGGCGTACGGATTCTTCTCGGCGCTCGCCGTCATGGGCGAGGCGACGCACGGAGCGCTGCTCTCCGCTGACATCATCCCGGCGGCGTCGGTCTTCGTCTTCAGCTACTTCCTCCTCAGCCGTTCGCTGCTGTACTTCACCCTCCTCTTCCGCGACAAGCTGCGCCCGGAGGAGAAGTCGCTCATCCTGCGCTACGAGGTGATCGCCTTCGGCGTCAGCACGACGGCGATTGCGATCGTCGTCGCGACGCTCGCGACGTTCAAGATCCTCGGCTGGCTGGTCGTGCTCGCGGTGCTGATGGCGGGCGGGCTGCTCGTGAAGAAGATCCTCGAGGAGTCGATCGCGGCCGAGGAGCTGAACAAGATCCACGCGATGGAGCAGGTGGTCTCGAGCGACGTCTCGCTCGGCGAGGCGTTCGGCCGGATCCAGGGGCTCGCGCACCGGCTCGTGGACTGGCAGGACTTCCGCATCTGGCGCTTCCACGGCGGAAAGCTGCGCATGGTATTTCGCGCGGGGCCGGGGATGCTCGACGAGGAACACGCGCCGCATGTGGAGGGGGGCGAGCTCCGCGCGAAGGCGCTCGAGACGGGCGAGCCGATCGTGGTCGGCGACGCGCCTCGCGACGGACGCGTCGCGAACCCGCGCCCCGAGGCACGCAGTATCGTCGTCATCCCGCTTCGCTTCGGCGACCGGACGGTCGGCGTGCTCGAGCTCGAGCACCACAAGCGGGCGAGCTACGGCGACAAGGAGCTGCAGCTCCTCCAGCGTTCGGCGAACCAGCTGGCGACGACGCTCCATATCCACGACCTCCGCACGCCGCTGCTCGCGGCGGTGGACCGCGTGGGCGCCCAGGTCGCGACGCTCAACCAGTCGGCCAAGGCGCTGCGCAGCGGGGGCGAGGCGGTGGCGAAGACGGTCGGCGAGATCACGCGGGCGATCGCGGAGGAGAGCGACCAGCTCGGCCGCTCGCTCGAGATGACGCAGTCGCTGCACCGCGCGACCGCCGCCGTCGCGGCCGACGGCGGCGCGGCCGCCGATGCGAGCGCGCGCGCGACGCAGATCGCCACCGAGCATCGCGGGACGATCGGCACGGCGATCGAGCGCCTCGTCGGCGCGAAGGGCGTCGTCAGCGAGAGCGCGGCACAGATCAGCGGGCTGGCCAGCTCGACGCGCGAGCTGTTCGAGTTCATCACGGTCATCCGCGAGATCGCCGACCAGACGAACCTGCTGGCGGTGAACGCGGCGATCGAGGCGGCGCGCGCGGGCGATCGGGGGCTCGGCTTCGCCGTGGTCGCGGACGAGGTGCGCAAGCTCGCCGAGCAGAGCGCGCGGGCGGCGAACGAGGTCAGCGAGATGCTCGAGGGATTCCAGGACCGGATGAAGCGTGTCGCGGCGAAGGTAAAGGACGGGGAGACGATCGTCGCCGACGTCGAGAGCCTCTCCGAGGCCGCGCTCGCCGCGCTCGACCAGATCGTGACGACGACCGCCGCCGGCTCGGAGCGCGCCGGGCGCATCGCGGCGGTGTCGCGGGAGCAGGAGGCGGAGTTCGAGCGTCTGCGTGACCGGGTCGAGCGTGTCACCGAGATCTCGTCGCGCAACCGCGAGGGCGCGATGGCGGTCTCCGACTCCGCGACGCAGCAGGCGACGGCGCTGCGCGAGCTCGAGGGCGCGACGCACGAGCTGCGTGACGTCGCCGCCTATCTGACCGAGCTGACGCGCCGCCTGACGAGCGTGTCCTGAGGGCGCGCGACGCGTTTGACAGCGCGAAGACGCGCCGATACGTTCCCGTCGTGTCAGTACGAGAAGCGATCACCCTGCGCGCGATGCGCTTTCACGCGCGGGTCGGAGTCCTCCCGCACGAGCGCGAGCATCCGCAACCCATCGAGGTCGATCTCACCGTCTGGCACGAGCGCCGCGGCGCCGCGACGACGGCGAGCATCGTCGACTACCGCGCCCTCTACGAGGCCGCGGCGGCGGTCGTCGGGCAGGACGCGCTGCTCCTCGAGTCCATCGCCGACGAGCTCGGGGCCCGCGTCCTTCGCGAGCACGCCGTCGCGCGCGTGCGGGTGGCCGTCCGAAAGCCGAACGTCGCGCTTCCGGGCCCGCTCGCGTACGCCGAAGTCGTCGTCGACCGCGCCCGTGCGTGACGTGGCCTACGTCGCTCTCGGTTCCAACCTCGGCGACCGCGACGCGCACCTCGCGCGTGGGCGAGCCGGACTCGCGGCGCTGCCGCGCTCGCGGGTGATCGCGTACTCGGCGGTGGAGGAGACCGCGCCGCTCGGCCCGGCGGGGCAGCGCCCGTACCTCAACCAGATGGCCGCGCTCGAGACCGAGCTCACGCCGCGCGAGCTGCTCGCCGCGCTGCTGGCGATCGAGGCGAGCGCGGGGCGGACGCGCGGCGAGCGATGGGGCGCGCGCACCCTCGACCTCGACATCGTGGCGATGCGCGAGCAGCGCTCCGCCGACCCCGACTGCCGCGTGCCGCATCCCGAGCTGTCCAACCGCGACTTCTGGCGACGCGAGCTCGACGAGCTCGGCGCGCACGACATCCGATGACCGACGAGAAGCCGATCACCATTCGCGATCTCACCGCGCGCAAGCGCGGCGAGAAGATCGTCATGGTCACCGCGTACGACGCGCTCTTCGCGCGCATCGTGGACGAGGCGGGGGTGGACGCGATCCTCGTCGGAGATTCGCTGGGGAACGTCGTGGCGGGGCTCGACTCGACGCTTGGCGTGACCCTCGACCAGATGATCTACCACGCGACGGCCGCACGCCGGGGCTGCCGTCGCGCGCTGCTCGTCGTCGACCTTCCCTTCATGACGTACCAGGTGAGCGCCGAGGATGCGATGCGGAGCGCCGGGCGCGTGATGCAGGAGACGGGCGCGCAGGCGGTGAAGCTGGAAGGTGGAGCTCCATCGCGCGCCGAGTCCGTTCGCCGCGTGGTCGAGATGGGCGTGCCGGTGATGGGTCACCTCGGCTTCACGCCGCAGTCCGTCCACGCGTTAGGCGGGGCGCGCGTCCAGGGGCGCGACGATGCCGGCGAGCGTCGGCTGCTCGAGGAGGCGAAGCGCCTCGAGGATGCAGGCGCGTTCGCGATCGTGCTCGAGCTGATGCCGGCCGCCGTTGCGCGGCGGGTGACCGAGGCCGTGACGGTGCCCACGATCGGCATCGGCGCCGGCGCCGGGTGCGACGGGCAGGTGCTCGTGCTCCACGACATGCTCGGGCTCAACAGCGGCTTCGCGCCGAAGTTCCTCAAGCGTTACGCCGAGCTGGGCGACGCCGCGCGCGAGGCGATCCGCACCTTCGCCGCCGAGACGCGCGAGGGCCGCTACCCCGACGACGCGCACAGCTTCTGATGCTGACGGCGGAGACCATTGCCGCGACGCGCGCCGCGGTCGCGGCGGCGCGGACGGAAGGCAAGCGCATCGGGTTCGTTCCGACTATGGGATCCCTGCACGAGGGCCATCTGCGGCTCGTCGACGAGGCACGACGTCGTGCCGCCTTCGTCGTGATGAGCATCTTCGTCAACCCGCTGCAATTCGCCCCGACGGAGGATCTCGCGCGCTATCCGCGAGATCCTGACGGAGACGCGGCGAAAGCCGCCGGGCGCGGGGTCGACCTGCTCTTCATGCCGGGCGTCGGCGAGATGTATCCGCGCGAGATGCGCGCCGAGGTGATCCCCTGCGCGCTGCACCGTCGATGGGAGGGCGCCGTGCGACCGGGACATTTCGCGGGCGTGCTCACGGTGGTCGCGAAGCTGCTCAACATCGTGCAACCCGACATCGCCGTCTTCGGGCAGAAGGACGTGCAGCAGGCGACGCTCGTCCGCGCGATGGTCGAGGATCTCGCCATACCGACCACGATCGTCGTCGCTCCGACGACGCGCGAGGAGGATGGTCTCGCGATGTCGAGCCGCAACAGCTACCTCTCGCGCGACGAGCGGCGCCGGGCGCTCGCGCTCTCCCGCTCCCTCTTCGCGATGCGCGACAGCTTCGCGCGCGGCGAGCGTCGCGCCGACGCGCTCCTCACCGCCGGCCGCAAGGTGCTCGACGACGAGCCGACGATCGCGATCGACTACCTTGCCCTCGCGGATGGCATGACGCTGGAGCCGGTCGAGACCGCGGAGAAGGGAACCGTCGCCATGATCGCGGCGCGCGTCGGGAAGACACGCCTCATCGATAATCTCATCCTCGGCGCATGATCCAGCTTCCGGCGTGGGCCTGCGTGAACGACAAGCGCCGCGCGCACATCGAGCGCGTCGCGGAGCTCATGGAGCGGTGGGCCTATCAGCTCGGCGTGCCCCCGGAGGACGCGCGCGCATGGCGCGACGCGGCGCTCCTTCACGACGCACTGCGGGACGCGCCGGAGGACGAGTTGCGCGCGCTCGTTCCACGTCCCGACTTCACCGCGGAGATGCTGCACGGCCCGGCCGCGGCGGCGCGTCTCGAGCGCGACGGAGACGCGCGCTCCGAGATGCTCGACGCCATTCGCTGGCACACCGTCGGGAGCGCCGAGTGGAAACGGCTCGGCCGGGCGCTGTTCATGGCGGACTTCCTCGAGCCGGGCCGCCGCTTCGCGCGCGCCGATCGCGCCTACCTCGCGGAGAAGGTCGCGACCGATTTCGAGGGTACGTTCAGGCAGGTGGTGCGGATGCGCATCGAGCACGCACTCCGCGAGGGCCACACGCTGTTTCCCGAGACGGTCTCGCTGTGGAATCTCGTGCGCTGAAGCGCGCGATCCTCGCCGGCGTCGCGCTCGTCGCCGTCGTCGGAGTTTCGCTGTGGGCGGGACGCGGACGCGGCCCCGGTCCGCGACCCTTCCATGCGACCGACGTCCGCGCCCCGGAGGGCACGCGCATCCGCGTTCAGGTGCTCAACGCCACCCGCGTTCGAGGGCTCGCGCGACGCGCGACGCTGCATCTGCGCGACCGGGGGTTCGACGTCGTCGAAGTGGGGACCACTCAGCCGGCGCGCGACAGCACCCTGGTCCTCGACCGATCGAACCACCCCGAGTGGGCCGCGCTCGTGGCCAGAGCGCTCGGCGCGACTCGCGTGGAGTCGCGCCCGGACACGTCACGCTACCTCGACGTGACCGTGCTGCTCGGCGGCGCGTGGCGCCCGCCGGCCGAGCCGTTCTACCCGTAGCTGGCCGCACGCAGCCGCGATGTCCTTGCCGCGGCTCTTGCGCACCGCGACCTCGACGCCCGCCTTTCGCAGCTCGCGCGCGAAGCGCACGATCGCATCGGTCGGCGTCGGCGTGAAGCCCATCGAGCCCCCGGGGTGCAGCGGGATGAGATTCACGAACGCACGGCACTCCTTCGCCAGGCGCGCGAGGTTGAGCGCGTCCTCGAGCCGGTCGTTGACGCCGCCCAGCATCACGTACTCGAAGGTGACGCGTCGATCGAACGCCTTGGCGGCCTCGATCACCTCGGCGAGAGGGTACTTCGTGTTCACCGGCATCAGCGTCCGACGGAGATCGTCCGTCGGCGCGTGGATCGAGATCGCCAGACGGAACTGCTCCGGCCGCTCGCCTAACGCGACGATCCCCGGCAGCACTCCCACCGTCGAGACGGTGATGTGGCGCGCGCCGATGCCGAAGCCCTCCGGCGAGTTCAGCACCGTGAGCGTCGGATCGACCGCCTTCCAGTTCATGAGCGGCTCGCCCATTCCCATGAACACGATGTTCGTGATCTCGAGGGGCGGGTCGAGCAGCTTCATCTCCCGCACCTGCCCGGCGATCTCGTGGAGCCGGAGGTTGCGCTGGAAGCCCATCGCCCCCGTCGCGCAGAAAGCGCACTGCAGCGCGCACCCCGCCTGCGAGGAGATGCAGAGCGTGATGCGATTGCCCTCGGGAATCGCGACGGTCTCGATGCCCTGGCCGTCGGCCATTCGAAAGAGGAACTTCTCGGTGCCGTCCGTCGACTTCTGTCGCGCCGCGAGCTCGAGCCGCGGGATGACGAACGCCGCGTCGAGCGCGTCGCGCAGCGCGAGCGGCAGCTCCGTCATCGCGGCGAAGCTCGGCGCGGGGACCGCCCACAGACGGCGCACGACCTGCTTCGCGCGATAGCCGGGCTCACCGCGCTCGGCGAAGAAGGCGCGCAGCCGCTCCTCGGCGTCCGCCGGAACGAGGTCGAGAAGGTTTTCGCGCTGCGTCGCTGCTTCGGTCATTGCCTAACGGATGAGCGTCCCGAGGGTGAACTGATAGATCCCGCCGAGCCCGTCGCGGGCACCCTCGCGCGCGACTCCGATGTGATACCGGCCGTACTGCAATCCGGTTCCGATGCGGAGGAACCACTCGGCCTCTCCGGACGATTCGTGCCGCGCGAGGCCGACGCGCCCCTCCCACCGCCGCGTCGAGGCGCCGATGAAAGCGTAGTGCTCGGTCGTCCGCCGCTCGACCATCAGCAGCGAGTACCCCGTGCGCACCTCGAGCAGCGAATCCATGTGAAAGATCGCGCCGTCCAGCGCGCCGGAGTAGGCCGTCTCCTCGTCGTCGCCGTTCGCCGGGCGCCAGAGGAAGGTCGAGATGCCTCCGCGCACGGGAATCCCGAACAGGGAGTCGCCGATCACTCCACCATCGACGCCGAACGCTCCGCGACGCTCGACGTCCACCGTCCCCTGCCGGAACCGCACAGCCAGCCCCACGGTGACGCGCTGGTCGCGCCGCGCGATGGCGAGCGAGCCCATCGTCGTGTTGTACGGGATGTCGCCCAGCGCCGTCTCCGGGCTGCCGTCCGTCCGCGCGAGCCCGCTCACCGCTCCGCGCACGACGGAGAGGCCGGCGGACATCTCGCGCGGAAGGGACCCGAGGAGCACGATTCCAACCGCGCTGGCCCCGAGCTCGGATGGCGTCTGCACTGCCGCGAAGCCCACGCGCCCGAGGTGGGGTGCGGGCACCATGATCCCGGCGGGATTCCAGAGCATCACGTCCGACCCCGCGAGCGTCGGCGGATCGGCGAGCGTCCCCAGGGGGAGGTCGAGCAGATCGCGGCCGGGGACTCGCTGGGCGCTCGCCGGTCTCGCGAGCGAGATGGCGAGAGCGAGCGCGAGGATGGCGCGGGGACGCATCGGCGGACCTTACACGCCCCCCGCGCGGCGGTCAAGCACGGCGGAGGGCGCCGCTTCCCGCGTGACGTGACCGACGTTAAGTTTCGCATTCACATGTGCTTCAGTCACTTCGGTGCTGCTCGCTGACCTTCTGGTGGAGGGTCGCGTCAAGGTGCCGCTCGCCGCTGGAACGAAGGACGAGGTCTTCAGGGAGCTGGTCCAGCTCGTCGCCGCGGACATGGCGCCGGGCGCGGCAGACCCGATCCTCGCCGCCGTCCGTGATCGCGAGCGCGAGATGACCACCGGCTTCGGTGCCGGGGTCGCGATCCCGCACGGCCGCACCCCGGTCGTCGACGAGCTCGGGATCGCCGCCGGGGTGACGCGCTCGCCCATCGACTATGGGGCCATCGACGGCGAGCCTGTGCGCATCGTCTTCCTCCTCGTCGGGCCGGAGACCGCCGCCGGAGCGCACGTACGCACCCTGGCGCGGATCGCGCGGCTGGTGCGGCGTCCCGAGGTCCGCGACGCGCTGCTCGAGGCGCCGAGCACGGCCGAGTTCGTGCGCGTCATCCGCCAGGCGGAGGCGGCGTGAACGTTCGACGATGGCGTGCGCCGCTCCTCTGGGCGGCGGTCATTCTCATGGTGAGCTCCGTCCCGTTGCCGGCGGTCGCGGCCCCCGAGGGCACCGACAAGGGAATCCACGGCATCCTTTACCTGGTGCTCGGCTTTCTCGCCGCGCGGGCGCTGCTTTCCGCGCGCACGGCGCGCGTCTGGCAACTGCTGGTGCTCGTCGCGGTGCTCGTCGCGTTCGGCGGTCTGGATGAGCTGCACCAGCGCTGGATCCCGGGTCGCACGGCAGATGTGAAGGACTGGGCCGCCGACACCACCGGCGTGGTGGTCGGCGTCGTCGCGGGGCTCTTCCGCGGGCGCCGCCGGACGGCGCCCGTACTCTGATCTCAATCCCGAAACGCTGGTGACACGCACGGATCCGTTCGCGACATCGCTTCGCACGCAACTCTGCGGCGAGCTCAGGGCGACACATGCCGGGACGAAGGTTCGTCTCGGCGGCTGGGTGCATCGCGCCCGCAACCTCGGAGGGCTCGTCTTCGTCGACCTCCGCGATCGCGCGGGGATCGTGCAGGTGTCCTTCGATCCTGCCTACACGCCGGCCGAGGTGCTCGAGCGCGCGGCATCGCTCGGCAACGAGACGGTGGTGCTGGTCGAGGGAACGGTGCACGAGCGTCCGCGGGAGATGCGCAACGCGGACGTCGCGACCGGCGACGTCGAGGTGCGCGCGACGGGGCTCGAGATCGTCGGGCCGGCGACGCCCGCCGCGATCCCCGTCGCGAGGGCGCGCAACGAGAACCTCGCCGCCGAGGAGCTGCGGCTGCGCCACCGGTATCTCGACCTGCGTCGCGCCGAGCTGCAGAAGAACATCATCATGCGGCACCGGCTGATGCAGCGCGCGCGCCGCTTCATGAGCGATCACGGCTACCTGGAGATCGAGACCCCGATCCTCACGAAGCCGACGCCCGAGGGCGCGCGCGACTACCTCGTGCCGAGCCGCGTGCACGCGGGGGAGTTCTACGCCCTCCCGCAGTCTCCGCAGCTCTACAAGCAACTGCTGATGGTCGCGGGCTTCGACCGCTACTTCCAGATCGCGCGCTGCTTCCGCGACGAGGATCTCCGCGCCGACCGTCAGCCGGAGTTCACGCAGATCGACATCGAGGCGTCCTTCGTCGACCAGGAAGACGTCATGGCGCTCGCCGAGGGACTGATCGGCGCGCTGTGGGCGGAGGCCGGCTACGAGATCCCGGCGAAGTTCCCGCGCATGACGTACGCGGATGCGATGGAGCGCTACGGGATCGATCGTCCCGACCTGCGCTTCGGCCTCGAGATCCGCGACGCGAGCGACGTCTTTCGCACCCTCGATTTCGCGCCGACCAGGGGCGCGCTCGACGAGGGCGGCCGCGTGCGCGGGATCGTCGTGCCGGGCGGAGGCAAGCTCTCGCGCAAGCAGCTCGACGAGATCGACGCTGTCGCAAAGAGCGCCGGCGCGCGTGGCGTGCTCCGCGTCAAGCGCACCGGCGACGTGCTGAGCGCGAGCAAGGCGGCGGAGCTGCTCGGTGTCGAGGGGGCGGGGAAGCTCGGCATCAACGACGGCGACCTCGCGCTGTTCGTCGCCGGGCCGAATCACGTCACGAGCCCGGCGCTCGATCGCATCCGGCAGGAGCTCGCGCGCATGCTCGACCTGATCAAACCGGGCGAACGGCAATTCCTCTGGGTCGTGGATTTTCCGATGTTCGAGAAGGATCCGGCGACCGGCGCGCTCGCACCGGTGCATCACCCCTTCACCTCGCCCCTGCCCGAAGACATCCCGCTCCTCGCGACGGCACCGGAGCGCGCCCGCGCGCGGGCGTACGACGTCGTGCTGAACGGAACGGAGCTCGGCGGGGGGAGCATCCGCATCTCCAACCCCGAGACGCAGTCGCGGATCTTCGCCCTGCTCGGCATCGACGAGGAGACGGCGAAGAAGCGCTTCGGCTTTCTCCTCGAGGGGCTGCGCGCGGGCGCGCCGCCGCACGGTGGAATTGCTTTCGGCTTCGATCGCATCGCGATGCTGCTCGCCGACGCGGGCTCGCTGCGCGACGTGATCGCGTTTCCCAAGACCACCGCCGCACGGGCGCTCTTCGAAGGCGCGCCGACGCCGGTACCAGCGCAGGATCTCGAGGAGCTACACGTGCGAGTCGCAGAGGGACAGGCATGAGTGACGGGACGGAGACGCGCCGCCTTCCGGTCGAGGGAGCGGACATGCTCATCCTCGCGGGGGTCAATGATTCGAACCTCGTCGAGCTGGCGCGCGTCGCGAGCGTGAAGGTCTCGCTGCGCGGCGACACGCTGACGCTGCAGGGGACACCGGAGGCGGTCGCGAAGGCGGTCCCGATCGCGCAGCGCATGGTCGATACGGCGCGGCAGCGCGGCGATCTCGACCCCGACGACGTGATGCGGATGGGCGACGAGGTTCCGCCGGACGGCGCCGGCAACGGCGACGGTACGCGAATCGCGCTCCCCGGCGTGCGCCGCATCATCCAGCCGAAGACGAGCGGGCAGGCAGAGTACATGTCGAAGATCGCCGAGCACGACATCGTGGTCGGCATCGGCCCCGCCGGTACGGGCAAGACCTATCTCGCGGTCGCCGCGGCGGTCGACGCGCTGGCGCGCAAGCGCGTGCGCCGCATCGTGCTCGCGCGCCCCGCGGTCGAGGCCGGTGAGAGCCTCGGCTTTCTCCCCGGCGACATGCAGGCCAAGGTCGATCCATACCTGCGCCCGCTCTACGACGCGCTCGACGACATGATGCCGCCCGAGCGCGTGGCGCGCGCGCTGGAGACGCGCGTCATCGAGATCGCCCCCCTCGCGTTCATGCGCGGCCGCACGCTTGGCGACGCGTTCGTGATCCTCGATGAGGCGCAGAACGCGACGAACCTCCAGATGAAGATGTTCCTCACCCGTCTCGGGGTGAACTCGAAGATCGTCATCACCGGCGACCGGACGCAGATCGACCTCCCGAAGCGCGAGGAAAGCGGGCTGCTCCAGGTGGAGCGCATCCTTCCGGGAATCGAGGGAATCGCGTTTCATTACTTCAGCGAGGCCGACGTGGTCCGCCACCGGCTGGTGCGCGAGATCATCAAGGCGTACGCCGAGGATTCCTGAGCGCGCGCATGCAACTCTGGCGGCAACTCGAGGGGATGGCGGGAACGGGGCGGGACGGGGTCGCCGTCTCCCCGCTCCGGTTCCACGGCGCGCGCGTCGCGCTCGCCGGGGCGCTGGCCATCGTCACGTACTTCCTCTTTCCGTCCGCCCCCGCCTCGGAGGTGCCGCTGTACGAGGTGGGCTCCGTTGCCTCGGAAAACGTCATCGCCCCATTCGCCTTCTCCGTCAACAAGGATCGCGACGCCCTGCGCCGCGAGCGTGACGAGATCGCGAAGACCGCGGAGCCTGTCCTCGTCTACGTGCCCGCCGCCCTCGACTCGGCGAACAGGCAGCTCGCGGCGCTGATGAGCGGGATCGACAGCCTGCCGTCGCAGAACGCCGCGCTCGTGCAGCGCGCAGCTCGCCAGGTGGGCATCGTCCTCACCCCACAGGAGGCGTCGTACCTGGCGCAGCCGGGACGCCGCGCCGCGATGCGGTCGGCGCTCGAGCGCGACTTCGCCCGCTGGCTGTCGCGAGGCGTGGTGCCGAGCGGCACCCTCGACACGATCCGCGGCGACGTCGTGATCCGGCGCGGCGAGGACGAGCAGCGCGCGGCCGCGGACAGCATCGCCACCTTCTCGGGATTCGTCTCGCGGGCGCGCCTGATCCATCCCGACCCCGGCTCCGCCATCGGCGACGCGGTCTACACGAAGCTCCTGGGCAACCTCTTCCACCCGACGCTCGCGATCGATCGCGCGGCGACGGCGAAGGCACAGGCGGACCTCCGCGCCTCGGTGCCGGCGGAGCGCTACTCGGTCCGCGAGGGAGAGAAGATCGTCGGCGCTCACGAGGTGGTGGGGCGCGCCGAGTACGAGAAGCTGCGCGGCCTCCAGCTGGCGCTCCAGGAGCATCGCGGGGGCGAGAACGCCGTCGGGCGTGTCTCGGGCTCGATGCTCTACAACTTCATGCTGCTGCTCGTCGTCGGGCTGACGCTGATGCTCTACCGCCCGCAGCTTTACCGCAGCATCCGCGCGCTCGTCCTCGTGGCCGTCGTCTTTCTCGTCGTGCTCGCGGGCGCCGCGGTGGTGAGCCGCGGCGCCTATCTGCGGGCCGAGCTCGTGCCGATCTCCCTCGCCTCGGTGCTGCTGGCGGTGATCTTCGACTCGCGCATCGCGATGATCGCGTCCACCGTGCTCGCGGTGCTCGTCGGCAGCCAGGCGCCTTTCCGCGGCACGAACGCGCTGTTCATCGGTGTCGTCGCGGGGGCGGCCGCCGCGTTCAGCGTGCGCGCGCTGCACCGCCGCAACGAGGCGCTCGCACCGATCGTCACGATCTCGATCGCGTATCTCTTCATCGCCGTCGCCCTCGGGCTCATGCTCGACTGGACGGGGATCGAAATCCTGAAGAGCGCGGGATGGGGAGCGCTCAACGCGCTCATCTGCGTCCCCCTGGCGATGGCGCTGCTCCCGCTCGCCGAGGACTTCACCGGGATCGACACGTACCTCCGCCTGCTCGAGTGGTCGGACCTCAACCGTCCGCTCATGCGTCGACTCAGCCTCGAGGCGCCGGGCACGTACTCGCACACGATGCGGATCGCGGATCTCGCGGAGTCGGCGGCGAACGCGATCGGCGCGAACGGGCTGCTCGCGCGCGTCGGCGCGTACTATCACGACATCGGAAAGCTGAAGAAGCCGCAGTACTTCATCGAGAACCAGCAGGGCAAGAACCCGCACGAGAAGCTGAAGCCGCAGACGAGCGCGGGGATCATCCGCAATCACATCGACGCGGGGCTCGAGCTCGCCGAGAAGGAGAAGCTCCCGCAGGCGCTGCGCTCGTTCATCACCGAGCACCACGGCACGGGCTCCATCGCGTACTTCCTCGAGAAGGCGAAGGAGCGCGACCCCGGGAGCGTCAATCCCGCGGAGTTCACGTACCCGGGGCCGACGCCGCAGAGCGCGGAGACGGCGATCGTCATGCTCGCCGACGGTGTCGAGGCGTCCACGCGCGTGATCGCCGATCCGACCCCGGAGAAGATCCGCGCCGTGATCGACCATATCGTGAAGCAGCGGATCGACGCCGGGCAGCTTCGCAACGCCCCACTCACGCTGCGCCAGATCGAGCTCGTGAAGGAGCAGTTCGCCCGCGCGCTCATCGGCCAGCATCACCACCGCACGGATTATCCGACGGCGAGCGGTGGGGTGACCGCGGAGTTCAGCGCGTATGAGCCTCGACGTTGAGGTTGCCGCCGACGGCACCCGCGCGCCCATTGGACACGCGCGCGTCGCCGACCTCGCGCGTGCCGTGCTGCGCGCCGAGAAGGTGCGCGACGCGGCGCTCTCCATCGCCTTCGTCAGCCCGGCGGCAATCGCGTCGATCAACCGCCGGCACCTCGGCCACACCGGCCCGACCGACGTGATCTCGTTTCCGATCGCGGCGGCGGCGGGCCAGCCACTGGGCGGCGACATCTACATCTGCCCCGAGGTCGCGCGCCAGAACGCGCGGCGTCACGGCGCGGGCGTGCGGGAGGAGATAGCGCGTCTCGTCGTGCACGGCGTGCTGCACGTGCTGGGTCACGACCATCCCGAGGGCGAGGAGCGGACGCAGTCGCCGATGTGGCGCCGTCAGGAGACGCTGCTCGCTCGCAACGCGGAAGCGTGGCGCGGATGATCAGCGGACTGCTTTTCCTCACTCTGGCGACTGCCGCGGCGGCGCTGCTCGCCGCGGCGGACGCGGCGCTGATCACGGACTCGACGGCGGACCTCGACGAGCCTCCGTCCGCGCGCGTCGAGCGCGACCAGGTCCATCGGTCGTTCTCGCTCGCGCGGCTCGTGTCGCTGCTGCTCGCCGGCGCCGCGATCTGGCTGACGGTTCACCAGATCGCCACACACGGGCGACGAGTGGCTGCCGGACTCGCGCTCTCGGTGCTGGTCGTCGTGCTCGTCGAGTGCATCGCGCGCTCGATCGGCGACGCGGTCGGCGGGCGCGCGCTGCGTGCGCTCAAGCCGGTCGAGCGGCTGCTGCGCTTTCCCGTCGCTCCGGCAGCGGCGTTCGGCGGGTGGCTGGAGTCGGGGCTCGATCGCGTCCTTCCGCCGCGCCGCGCGGATGACGACGACACCGCCGCGACCGCGGAGCAGTTCCGTGAAGTCGTCGCGGCGGACGCCGAGGTGACGCGCGACGAGCGCGTCCTCCTCGACGGCGTGTTCACCCTGCGCGAGACCGAGGTCCGCGAGGTGATGGTGCCGCGCGTCGAGGTGGTCGCCATCGAGCGCGAGACGCCGTGGTCGGAAGTGGTGGACCGCCTGCGCAGCACGGGCCATGCGCGCATGCCCGTGTTCACGGACGAGATCGACGACATCGCGGGGATCCTCTACGCGAAGGACCTGCTTCCGTCCATCGTCGCCGACGACGAGCCCGCGGACGGTTGGGCGGCGCGCATCCGGCCCGCGCACTTCATTCCCGCCACGAAGACCCTCGACGCGCAGCTGCGGGACTTCAAGGCGAGCGGGACGCACATCGCGATCGTGACCGACGAGTACGGAGGCACCGCCGGTATCGTCACCATCGAGGACATCCTCGAGGAGATCGTCGGCGAGATCCGCGACGAGCACGACGAGGAAGACGCGGAGCTCGAGCGGGAAGGAAACGATCGCTTCTGGGCGTCGGGCCGCCTCACGCTCGACGAGCTCTCGGCGGCGACGCGCCACGACTTCCACGAGGACGACGTCACCACCGTCGGAGGGCTGGTGTACGCGCGACTCGGCCGCGTCCCGCGCTCCGGCGAGAGCTTCCTGATGGACGGGTTCCGCGTCGTCGTCGAGCGCGTCGTCCGGCGCCGGATCGTGCGCGTCTACTTCGAGCGTACGTCGGCGCCGCCGCGCATCTCCGCGCCGACGCGCGAGGTGGAGGGCGAATGACGACCCCATCTCCGGTCCTCGTCCTCGTGGTCACGGCGATCGTCGTCGGCTGGCTCACCGCCGCGTCGATCGCGGTGCGCTCGGCGAGCCGCATCTGGCTCCGGCACTGGATCGAGCACCGTCCGGCCGGCTTCGACGTCGCCGAGCAGTACCTCGAGCGGCCGACGCGGCTGATCCTCGCCGCGGCCTCGGCGAACGCGCTCGCGACCGTGCTCGCCGGCGCGATCGTGACCGCCTGGGCGCCGCGCGGTGCGGCCACCGCCGTGTACATCCTCATCGCCGCGCTCTTCCTGCTCATCTTCGGGAAGATCATCCCGCGTGCCGTGGCGCGACGGTGGCCGGCGCGGCTGGTCCCCGTGCTGCTGCCGCCGCTTCGGGTCGTCGAGATCGCGTTCACTCCGCTCACCGCGCTCAGTCGCTGGGTCGAGCGCTTCGCGGCGCGCGACAGGCGCGCCGTGGACGAGAGTCACGATGGGCGCGACGGGATCGAGGATCTGTTGCGCGAGGGCGAGCTCGAGGGAGTCGGCGCGCGTGACGAGATCGCGATCATCACGGGCGTCGTGCGCTTCGGCGAGAAGAAGCTGCGCGACGTCATGACGCCGCGCGCGCAGATCTTCGCGCTCGACGAATCGCTCTCCGCGACCGAGCTCGCGCGCCGCATCGCCGACTCCGCGTACAGCCGCGTGCCGATCACGCGGAACAACTCCCTCGACGAGATCGTCGGCATGGTTCACGCCTTCGACGTGCTGCGCGCCGACGGCGAGCGACCGCCGCTCCGACCCGTTCCGGACGCGCCGGCCGACACGCGGTGCGACGATCTCCTGTATCGGATGCTCCGCGCGAGCGCGCATCTCGCCGTCGTGCGCGAGGCCGACGGGCGGACCGCCGGGATCGTGACGCTCGAGGACCTGCTCGAGGAGCTCGTCGGCGACATTCGCGACGAGCACGACGACGTCGGCCCCGCCACCCGCACCGCCATCACTCCGTGACCTCACCCGCTTCGCCCGCGGCGCTCGCCGTCGCGCACGAGCGACTCCTCGCCGACTTTCACGCCGGGAAGCCCGCGGCGCTCGCCCGCGTCGTGAGCATCGTCGAGAACCGCCGCCCGGGCTTCGAGACGATCCTCGCGACGCTGCACCCCAGGCTCGGCCGCGCGTGGCGCGTCGGGCTCACCGGTCCGCCGGGAGCGGGGAAGAGCACCCTGACCATGCGCCTGACGAGCGCCTGGCGCGAAGCCGGCAAGCGCGTCGGGATCATCGCCGTCGATCCCACCTCGCCGTTCACCGGCGGGGCGCTGCTCGGCGACCGCATCCGCATGGAGTCGGTCGCGCTCGACCCCGGCGTCTTCATCCGCTCGATGGCGACCCGCGGATCGTTAGGCGGGCTCGCCGCGGCAACGCGCGAGGTCGCGGACGTCCTCGACGCGTTCGGGATCGACGTCATCATCATCGAGACTGTCGGCGTCGGTCAGACGGAGCTCGACATCGCCCGCACGGCCGACACCTCGATCGTGGTGCTCGTCCCCGAGTCGGGCGACTCGATCCAGACGCTCAAGGCGGGACTGATGGAGATCGCCGACATCTACGTCGTGAACAAGGCCGACCGTCCGGGCGCGGACCGGCTGCGCAACGAGCTGGAGCTGATGCTGGGTCTCCGCGCGGGGAGCGCGATGCGCGAGGTCCCGGCGCACCACGGCGTCGACCTCCGCTCGCTGGCGACGGCGGAAGAGAAGCGCGCCCTGAACCCGGCGCGCGCGGCACGCGAAGCCGCGCGCGCCGAGGACTCTTCGCGCTGGACGCCGCCGGTCCTCCGCTCGGTGGCGGCGCAGGGCGAAGGGGTGGCCGAGCTGATCGACGCGATCGGGCGCCACATGCGCTTCCTCGAGCGCAGCGGCGAGCTGCGCGAGCGACGTGCGCGGCGCCTCCGCGAGCGAGTGATCGAGGTCGCGGAACGATTGCTGCGCGGGCGGTTATGGGGAGACGCGTCCACGCAGGCGCTGCTCGACGCCGAGCTGCCGCGGCTCGAGCGCGGCGAGGTCAGCCCCTTCGCCGTGGCGGAGTCGCTGCTCGCGAGTGCCGCGCCGGTGGTCGCCGGTCGAGCCGGCCGCTAGAATCAGGAGTGCATTCAGTGACTCGTCTCACCCAGGAGAGCGCATGACCTCCATTTCGAATCCGCCGAGCACGACGGCCGACGAGCGCGCCGAGCTCGCGCGACTTCGCGCCGAGGTCGCCGCGTGGCGCGCCAGGTACGAGCGCGGCCAGCTCCGTGACATCGGCTTCACGAATTCGGCCCGCGAGGTCGCGCCTCTCTACACGCAGCTCGACGTCGCGCACGACACCGCGGACGAGGGACTGCCCGGCGCCTACCCGTACACGCGCGGCATTCATCCGACGGGCTACCGCGGCAAGCTGTGGACGATGCGCCAGTTCGCCGGCTTCGGCACCGCCGTCGAGACCAACGCGCGCTACAAGTTCCTCCTGTCGCAGGGACAGACCGGCCTCTCGGTCGCCTTCGACTTCCCGACGCTGATGGGCTACGACAGCGACCATCCGCGCTCGGAGGGCGAGGTCGGGAAGTGCGGGGTCGCGATCTCGAGCCTCGAGGACATGGAGACCCTCTTCGACGGGATCCCGCTCGACAAGGTCTCGACCTCGATGACGATCAACGGCCCGGCGATCATCCTCTGGGCGTTCTATATCGCGGCCGCCGAGAAGCAGGGCGTGTCGCCGGACAAGCTCCGCGGCACGATCCAGAACGACATCCTGAAGGAGTACATGGCGCAGCACGCATGGGTCTATCCCATCGAGCCCGCGCTGCGTCTGATCGTCGACTGCTTCGAGTGGGGAGCGACGCACGCGCCCCTCTGGAACACGATCTCGATCTCCGGCTACCACATCCGCGAGGCGGGAGCGACCGCGGCGCAGGAGCTCGCCTTCACGCTCGCCAACGGCTTCACATACGTCGAGCGCGGGATCGAGCGCGGACTGAAGGTCGACGACTTCGCCGGCCGGCTGTCGTTCTTCTGGGACGTGCACAACGACTTCTTCGAGGAGATCGCGAAGATGCGCGCCGCGCGCCGCATCTGGGCGCGCCACCTCAAGGCGAAGTACGGCGCGACGGATCCGCGCTCGATGATCCTCCGCTTCCACTCGCAGACCGCCGGCGTGACGCTCACCGCGCAGCAGCCGGTGAACAACGTCGTGCGCGTGGCCTATCAGGCGATGGCGGCGGTCCTCGGCGGCACGCAGTCCCTGCACACCAACTCGATGGACGAGACCCTCGCGCTCCCCACCGAGTACGCGGTGCAGGTCGCGCTGCGGACGCAGCAGATCCTCGCGTACGAGACGGGCGTGCCTAACGTCATCGACCCGCTCGGCGGCTCGTACTACGTCGAGGCCCTCACCGACCAGATGGAGGCCGACGCCGAGCGGATCTTCTCCGAGATCCAGGAGCTCGGCGGGGTCGTGCGCGGCATCGAGACGGGGTGGTTCCAGCGGAAGATCGCCGAGTCCGCGGCGCGGCAGCAGTGGGAGATCGAGCAGCATCGTCACGTCATCGTCGGCGTCAACGAGTTCGTCACGGACGAGCCGGAGCTCGGCATCCCCCTGCTCAAGGTCGGCGCGGACGCCGAGCGCGATCAGCGCGCGAAGATGGCGGCGCTGCGCGCCCGTCGCGACGACGCCCTCTGCACGCGGCGGCTCGACGCGCTGCGCACCGCCGCGCGCTCGGGCACGAACGTGATGCCCGCGCTGCTCGATTGCGCGCGCGCCTACTGCACGCTCTACGAGATCCGCGCGGCGATGGAGAGCGTCTTCGGCGCCTACCGCGAGCCGGTGTTCTTCTGAGCGCTCGGAAAGGGAAGGCCGCCGCCGCCGACTGGTGGCGAGACTACTTCGACGACCAGTACCTCCTCGAGTACGAGCCGCTGTTCACCCTCGAGCGCGACAGGCACGAGGTCGCGCGCCTGCTCGACCTCCTGGAGCTTCCGGCCGGGTCGCGTGTGCTCGACGTCCCTTGCGGGCAGGGGCGCCACGCGCACCTCCTCGCCGAGGCGGGCTTCGACGTCGACGGTCTGGATTACTCGGCCGATCTTCTCGAGCGCGCCATGCGGCGCGGTACCGGTCCACGCCTCCGCTACCACCGGGGCGACATGCGGCGTCTCCCCGCGCGCTGGACAGGCCGGTTCGACGCGGTGCTCAATCTCTTCACCTCGTTCGGCTTCTTCACCGACCCCGCGGACGACGTACGAGTGATCGAGGAGTTCGCGCGTGTCCTCACGCCGGGTGGAGTCCTGATCTGGCACGGGGGAAGCCGCGACGGCGTGATGGCGCGCTTCCTCGGCCGCGACTGGTGGCAGACGCAGGACGGAACGATCATCGCGCACGAGCGGACCTTCGATCCGCTCTCCGGGACGCTTCACATCCGCAGTGTCTTCCGGGGGAAGCGTCGGTCCGGGGAGCGCGAGCATCGCATCCGGCTCTACACGCCGACGCGCCTCGCCGAGCTCTGTGCCGCCGCGGGCCTCGTGGTCGAGCAGGCGTTCGAGGCGTTCACCGACCGCCCGCTCCGCCGCCGTTCCAGCGAGATGCTCCTCCTCGCACGCAAGGAACCGTTGCCGCGTCGCCGCGGGCGGCGGTAGCTTTAGACCGTTCGACGCGTCCAGCTTCCTGTCTTCAGCCTCAAGCGCAACACGTGACACGACCGATTCGTGTATTGATCGCCAAGCCCGGCCTCGACGGCCATGACCGCGGCGCGAAGGTCGTCGCTGCGGCGCTCCGCGACGCCGGGATGGAAGTGATCTACACCGGGCTGCACCAGACGCCGGAGATGATCGCCACCGCCGCGATCCAGGAAGACGTGGACGTCGTCGGGCTGTCGATCCTCAGCGGCGCGCACATGACCCTCTTCCCGCGCGTGCTCGAGCTTCTGCGCGAGCACGGGCGCGACGACATCCTCCTCACCGGCGGCGGGATCCTCCCGAAGGAGGACATCGACGAGCTGCGGAAGCTCGGGGTGGGGAAGCTCTTCGGTCCCGGAACGCCGACCACCGACCTGATCGACTACATCAAGGAATGGTTCGTCGAGCGCGAGCGTCAGGAAGCCTGACGTGACCTCGCGTCTCCGCCAGCTCGGCGACGAAGTCCGCGAGCTCGAAGCGCGTCTCCGCGAGGGCGGCGGGGCCGACAGGATCGAGCGCCAGCATTCCCAGGGAAAGCTCGCCGCGCGCGAGCGGGTCGCGAAGCTCTGCGACGAGGGCGCGCGCTTCATCGAGGTCGGTCTCCTCGTCGCGTACGACCGTTATGACGGTCAGGCGCCCGCCGCCGGGGTCGTGACCGGCGTCGGGCTCGTCGAGGGACGCCCGGTCGTCGTCGTCGCCAACGACGCGACCGTGAAGGCGGGATCGTGGTGGCCCGAGACGATCACGAAGATCCTCCGCGCCCAGGAGATCGCGATGCGCTGTCGCATTCCGATCATCTACCTGGTCGATTCTTCGGGAGTGAACCTCCCGTACCAGGGTGGCGTCTTTCCCGGACAGTATGGCGCCTCGCGGATCTTCTACTACAACTCGATCATGCGGCGCTATCTGCGGATCCCGCAGCTCGCCGCGGTGATGGGACCCTGCATCGCTGGCGGCGCGTACCTTCCGGCGCTCTCGGACACGATCGTGATGGTGCGCGGCACCTCCTTCATGGGACTCGGCGGCCCGAATCTCGTGAAGGGCGCGACCGGCCAGACGATCGACGGCGAGACGCTCGGTGGCGCGGCGACACATACCGAGATCAGCGGCGTCGCGCACTACATCGCCGAGGACGACGATGACTGCCTCCGGAAGCTTCGCGAGGGAATCGCGCGGCTCCCGCGGCGGCCGCTGCTCGATCGCGGCGACGACGAGGTCGTCGAGCCGGCGACCGACGCCGATGCGCTCTACGACCTGCTTCCCGCCGATCACCGCATGTCGTACGACGCGCACGCCCTCCTCCGCGCGCTCGTCGACGACGGGCGACTCGACGAGTTCCAGGAGAACCTCGCGAAGGAGATGATCTGCGCCGACGCGCGCATCGACGGGATTCCGGTCGGGCTCATCGCGAACGCGCGCGGGCTGATCAAGGGACGTCCCGGCGAGCAGCCCCGCTTCGGGGGGATCGTCTACACGGAGAGCGCCGAGAAGGTCGCATACTTCATCGATCGTTGCGACCGTCAGCGCATCCCGATCCTGTTCGTGCAGGACGTGTCGGGGTTCATGGTCGGCGCCGCGGCAGAGCACGAGGGGATCATCCGCGCCGGGGCACGCTTCGTCGAAGCGATGGCGACCGCCCGCGTCCCGAAGCTCGTCCTCACCGTGAACCACGCATCGGGCGCCGGCTACTACGCGATGGCCGCGCAGGGCTTCGACCCGGATTTCATCTTCAGCTGGCCCACCGGGCGGATGGCGGTGATGGAGGGCGAATCCGCGGTCCAGGCCGTGCACGGACCGGCGATCGAGAAGGCGAAGAAGTCCGGGAAGCCGGTCGGTTCGGAGCTGCAGGCGCAGGTCGAGGAGATGCGCGCCGACTACGAACGGCAGCTCGACGCGCGCTACGCCGCGGCCCGCGGCTTCGTGGACGCGATCGTCTACCCCGAGGATACGCGCGCCGTCCTGGCGATGGCGCTGCGTGCCTCGCTGCACAACGAAGGGCCGCACCTCGGTCCCTTCGTGCTACCCGCACACTTCGACGACGTATGAGTCGTATCGTTCGCGTCGCGGCAGGACAGGGATTCTGGGGCGACTGGCTCGACGCGCCCCGCCGGCAGGTCGAGGGCGGCCCGGTCGACTACCTGATGCTCGACTATCTGGCCGAAGTCACGATGTCGATCCTCCAGAAGCAGAAGGAGCGCGATCCGCGGATGGGCTATGCGCGCGACTTCGTCGGGGCGATGGAGAGCGTGATGACCGCCGTCGCCGACCGCGGCGTGAAGGTGATCGCCAACGCGGGCGGGGTGAATCCCCCGGCCTGCGCGGAGGCGGTTCGCGAGGTGGCGCGTGCCCGCGGCGTCGCGGACCGCGTCCGCATCGGCGTCGTCACCGGGGACGACCTGTTGCCGCGGCTCGACGAGCTGCTCGCGCGGGGGCACCCGCTGGCGAACATGGACACCGGTGAGCCGTTAGGCAGCGTCCGCGACCGGGTGCTGTCGGCGAACGCGTACATCGGCTCGACCCCCATCGTCGAGGCGCTCGCGCGCGGCGCGAACGTCGTCGTCACGGGACGCTCGACCGACACCGCCCTCACGATGGCGCCGCTGCGCCACGAATTCGGCTGGGGAGCGAGCGACTGGAACCGCCTCGCCGCCGGGATCATCGCGGGTCACATCATCGAGTGCGGCGCGCAGTGCTCGGGCGGCAACTGCCTGTACGACTGGCGCGACATCCCCGACCTGGCGAACGTCGGCTACCCGATCGTCGAGGGCTCCGCCGACGGCACCTTCGTCGTCACGAAGCATCCCGGAACGGGCGGTCGCGTCTCGGTGCACACCGTCGCCGAACAGCTCGTCTACGAGATGGGGGATCCGCGCTCGTACATCACGCCCGATGTGATCGCCGACTTCACGACGATCCGCATCGAGGACGTGGGGCAGGATCGCGTGCGCGTCTTCGGGATCGAGGGGCGCGCGCCGACCGACAAGCTCAAGGTCTCGATCGCCTATCGCGCCGGCTTCAAGGCGGTCGGCACCCTCGTCTACTCGTGGCCGGACGCGCTCGACAAGGCGAAGCTGGCCGACCGCGTGCTGCGCGAGCGCATGGATCGCATGGGACTGCGCTTCGACGAGATCCTGACCGAGTTCGTGGGTGCTTCCGCGACGCACGGACCGCTCGCCGGCACCCCCGGCGACCTGCCGGAAGTTCAGCTCCGCGTCGGCGTCCGCGGCCAGGATCGCGCGTCGGTCGAGCGCTTCACGCGCGAGCTCGCGCCGCTCGTCCTCAACGGTCCGCCGAGCGTGACCGGCTTCGCCGGCGGGCGACCCAAGGTCGAGGAGGTCGTCGCCTACTGGCCGGCGCTCGTCGACAAGTCGGTCGTGACTGCGAAGGTGGAGGTGCTCGCATGAAGGTCCGCCTGCTCGACATCGCGCACGCTCGCTCGGGCGACAAGGGTGACACGGCGAACGTCGGCGTCATCGCCGTGCGTCCCGAGTGGTACCCGGTGATCGACCGTGCCCTCACGAAGGAGCGTGTCGCGGCGCATTTTCGCGGCGTCATCACCGGCGAAGTCGAGCGCTTCACGCTGCCGAACCTCGCCGCGCTCAACTTCCTCCTCCACGGTGCCCTCGGCGGCGGCGGGACGCTGTCTCTCAAGACGGATGCTCAGGGCAAGGTCTTCTCGACGGCGATGCTGCGCATGGTGATCGACGTGCCCGACGACGAAGCGATGCGACTCCAGCTCCCGGCGGCGCCATGAGCGACGACGCGCGCGTCGCGACCGAGCGCCGGAACGGCGTCGGCTGGATTCGCCTCACCCGTCCGCAGAAGCGCAACGCGCTCGATCGCCGGACCGCCGACGAGCTCTTCGAGGCGCTCAGCGTCCTCGAGGGCGATCCGACGGTACGCGTGATCGTCCTGCGCGGGGAGGGGAAGGACTTCTGCGCCGGCGCGGACCTCGAGGCGCTCGCGCAGATGATCGGCGCCGCGAACGAGGTCCATCGCGAGGACGCCGAGGCGTTAGGCAGGGTCTTCCTCGCGATCCGCACGATCGTCAAGCCGATCGTCGCCGCGGTGCACGGCCGCGCGCTCGCCGGCGGCGCCGGCCTCGCGATCGCCTGCGATCTCGTCCTCGCGCACGAGGAGGCGAAGCTGGGCTTCCCCGAGGTGCGCGTCGGCTTCGTCCCCGCGATGGTGATGACGATGCTTCGCCGCTGCGTCGGCGAGAAGCACGCCGCCGATCTCGTCCTCACGGGCCGCATCATCGGCGCCGAAGAGGGCGCGCGCATCGGGCTCGTGAGCCGCATCCTCCCGGGGCGCACCTTCGACGCCGACGTCGAGCGCATCGTCGAGGAGATGGCCCGTTCGCCGAAGACCGCGATGGCGCTCACCAAGTGGCTCTTCAACAAGCTCGACGAGCTCTCCTTCGCCGACGGCATCGCGGCCGGCATCGTCACCAACGTCGAAGCGCGGCTCACCGAGGACTTCCGCGAGGGCGTCCGCGGCTTCCTCGCGCGCGACAGGGAGGCGCGATGAGCCCGAGCGCACTGCTCCGTCTCCGCCTCGCTCTCTCCCTCGCCGGCTTCGTGATCTGGGCCTGGGGCGCGCGCGGCGACAACCGCACCGCGATGTGGATCGGCATCGCGATCATGGGAGTCGCGGTGATCGCCCGTTGGTTCGGCCCCCGCCCCGGCCGCCGAGGGCCGACGGAAGCCGGATCCGACCGTCGCTCTTCTAGTTGAAACACGAAAGTCACGAAGACTCACGAAGATGTTGCTGAAGCACCCTTCGTGAACACCTTCGTGACGTTCGTGTTTTGACAGCTGTTGCCAAAGCAATCGTGGCCCGGCGCGAGGACCGCCGAACCGCGCACGGAGCGATCCGATGCCACCTCTGCGGAGCCATCGTCCCTCACCCCTCGGATCTCACCTGCAAAATCGCACGCAAAGCTGCTAGATTTCAGGACTTATGCAGCTCAAGCGTGTCCCTGAATTGCTCGCGCCGGCCGGGTCGCTCGAGGCCGTTCGCGCCGCGGTTGCCAATGGTGCCGACGCCGTCTATCTCGGCGCCGAGCGCTTCAACGCGCGCGACGAAGGGGCCCAGCTCTCGATGGACGAGGTCGAGGAGGCCTGCCGCATCGCGCACGAGCGCGGTCGCCGGATCTACCTCACCTTCAACATCCTCTTCAAGCCAGCCGAGCTCCGCGAGTCGCTCCGCTTCCTCGGCGAGGCGATCGACCGCGGGATCGACGCCGCGATCGTCCAGGACATCGGCATCGTCCGCCTGATCCAGCGCGTCTACCCCACGCTCGAGATCCACGGCTCGACCCAGATGACCGTGCACGACGCGAGTGGGGCCGCCGTCATGAAGCGGCTCGGCATCGAGCGCGTCGTGCTCGCGCGCGAGAACACCCTCGACGACATCCGCGCCATCCGCGCCGCGGTTCCCGATCTCGGGCTCGAGACCTTCGTCCACGGCGCGCTCTGCATCTCGTACTCCGGGCAGTGCTACATGTCCGGGATGATCTCCGAGCGGAGCGCGAACCGCGGCTCCTGCGCCCAGTCGTGCCGGAAGGACTACGTCCTCACCGACACCGCGACCGGCGCCGAGCTCGATCGCGGCTACCTCATCTCGGCGAAGGACCTCGCGGCGTACGAGCACCTCGCCGAGATCGCGGACGCGGGCGTCGGCTGCCTGAAGGTCGAGGGGCGCAAGAAGAAGCCGGAGTACGTGTCGACCGTCACGCGCGAGTACAAGCAGTTCCTCGAGGCAGTCTCGCGCGGCGAACCGATGCCGGCGCCGGGCACCGAGGTCGCGCCTCTCGTCCAGATCTACTCGCGCGGTTTCACGGGCGGGATGTACGGCGGTCGTGCCGGTCGCTCGTACATCACGCGCAACCAGCCCGACAACCGCGGCCGTGAGCTCGGCGTCGTCGTCGGACAGGAGCGCGGTGAGCTGATCGTCGAGGTGCGCGATGAGATTCGCGAGCGCGACGGACTCGGCTTCGAGCCGCCCGAGGGGAGCACGAGCGATTCCACCGGCTTCCAGGTGGGCGAGGTGCGTACGCTCTTCTCGCGCGACGGAATCCATCGTCAGGCGATTCCGACGCGGGTGCGCGTTCCGCTCGGCTGGAAGGTCGTCCGCTCCAGCGAGGCGGCGCTGCTGGAGCGTGCCCGCGCGAGCTACGCGGCGCTCCCCACCGCGATCCGCCAGCGGCGGACGCGCGTCGACGTCCGCGTCTTCGGCTCCGCCGGCTCGCCGCTCAAGGCGGTGTTCAGCGCGGACGGCGAGACGATCACCCTCCGCTCGGAGCCGACGCTCGCTCCCGCGACGGCGCGCGCGCTGACGCGCGAGACGCTGCGCGAGCAGCTCGGCCGCATGGGGGACACCCCCTTCGTGCTCGGCGCGCTCGACGACGCCGCGTTGGCGCCCGGGCTCTTCCTGCCGGTGAGCGCGCTCAATCACCTGCGCCAGAACGCGATCGAGCAGCTGCTGCTGCGGCGCGACTGGGCGCGTGAGGCAAAGCTCGCTGAGCGCGACGAGAACATCGACGCCGCGATCGCGATGATCGATGTCTCGCGTCCCGCGACCTCCCCGCCGCCGGAGCCGTTCGCGCTTCGCGCGAGCGTCTTCACTCTCGACGACGCGCGGGCCGCGGCGGATGCGGGTGCGACGGAGATCGTCTTCGATCCCTTCCTGCGCCATCCGGCGCCGCCTCGTGCCCGGATCACCGCGCTGCGCGACGAGCTCGCGGCGCGCGGCGTCGCGTTCCGCCTGCGCACGCCCAGCATCGTGAGGCCCGAGGAGCGGCCGTCTCTGCAGAAGTGGCTCGATCTCGGCACGCCGATCCTCAGCGGGCATCTCGGGCTCGTCGCCGAGCTCGGAGGCGCGGGGCGCGACGTCGTCGCCGACTACGCGGTGAACTGCTTCAACCAGCACACCGCCGCCGAGCTCTTCGCGTTAGGCGCGCGGCGGGTGACGGTGTCGCTGGAGCTGACGACCGAGGAGATGGGCCAGGTCGTCGAGCCCTGGCGTGGCGAGGGCTTCGATGTCTTCCTCTACGGCCGCCCCGAGGGGATGACGATCGAGCACTGCGTGCTCTCGGCGGCGTTCGACCGCGAGCCCACGAAGTGCCGCGAGCTGTGCACGCGCGACCACGTCAACGTCGAGCTCACCGACCCGGCGGGCTACACCTTCCCGGTCGCCACCGACTCCGCGTGCCGCAACCGCTTGCTCCACTCGCGCCCGATCGAGGGCTCCGAGTTCCTGCCGCGTCTGTGGGGCGCCGGGCTGCGCAACTACCAGCTCGTCTTCAACGTGCCGGGCGAGAAGGTTCGCGACGTCGTCGCCCGCTACCGCGCGTCGCTGGACGCCATCGCCGGCGGCGCGCGCCCCGACCTGGGCGCCATCCGGACGCTGGTCGGGGGTGCCTTCACGCGCGGCCACTTCGCGCGCGCGGTCTGACGCTCACGGCGGCGGTGGATTGGATGCGCCTCGCTCTGCTGGAGCGCTAA
>DASVXU010000093.1:0-64196 GCA_036392515.1 Gemmatimonadaceae bacterium
GGGCGGGGGGCTGGTCTCCTGAAGGGGTCGGGGGTCGGGGGTCGGAGGTCAGGGGTCGGCGCCGACCCCTGACCCCGACCCCCGACGGCTACATCCGACGACCGCCCGTGAACCGCGAACGGAGCTTCTCGACGTACAGATCGTCCGTGTCGTCGAGCTTCTCCACCGAGAAGCCGCCGCGGCCGAGGGCGGAGTGGACCATGCCGCCTCCGCCTAACGCGATGCCGACGTGGGTGATGCGGCGGTCCTCGCGGTCGGAGAAGAAGAGCAGGTCGCCCGCCGCGAGCGCCAGCGGGTCGTCGCCCGCGCGCGTCCCCGCCTCCGCCTGCTGCCACGCGTCGCGCGGGAGCACGATGCCGTGGATGCGGAACGCGGTCTGGACGAGGCCCGAGCAGTCCACGCCCCACGGAGTCACGCCACCCCACTGGTAGGGCGTCCCCTCGAAGAGCGCGACCGCGGTCCGCGCCGCCGCCGCGGGATCGCGCGGATACGCGCGGCGCAGCGCGTCGTGCGCCAGCGCGGTTCCACCCTCGACGATGTCGTCGGGGAGGAGCAGCGCGCCCGGCGGGAGATGCCGCCGCTTCCCACCCGCGCTGCGCACGTGGCAGCCGAGCGACGTCAGGCGCGACTCGGCGCGCGGGAGATCGGCGACCGGCGCGAGATAGCCGGCGTGGACCCATCCCTCGTAGCCGTCGTCGCCGCGCACGCGATGCCATTCGTCGCGGCTCTCGAGCACCGCGAGCGCGTGGCCGGCCAGCGCCTGCGAGATCTGCGGCGACGAGACGCGCGCCTCGCCGTGCATCGGCGCGTACGGCGCGGCGACGACGACCCGGCCCGGCATCAGTCCCCTCCCTGCCCCGGCGTGTCGAGCAGCCCGGGGACGCCGTCGCGCCCGCGCGCGAAGCGCACCGCGTGCTCGATCGCCGCCTCCAGTGCCGCGCCGGCGACCACTCCCGCCGCGAGCACGTCGCCGCGCGGTCCCTCGCCGTCGAGCGGGGCGAGCGCGAAGACGATGTCCCCGTCGAAGGCGGTGCCGACCGGAGTGATGCGCCGGTACAGCGCGCTCGACGCCGACTCCGCCACCGCGCCGAGGTCGGCGCGCGAGAAGGCGGCGTTCACCGCGACCACGGCGAGCGTCGTGTTCGCCGGCGCGATCTCCCCCTGCGCGTCGGCGAAATGCGCGGGCATTCCGCGGGCGAGGATCGCCGTGGAGTCCGCGAACCCCTCGTCGTCGCGCGCCCCGGCGATGATCCGTCCCTCGGAGTCGCGAACGTCGCCTAACGCGTTGACGACGACCATCGCCGCGGCGACGAGCTCGCCGCTGCGCGCGGTCGCGCAGCCGAAGCCGCCCTTCATCGCGCGCGCCGGACCCGCCGCCTTCCCCACCGTCGCCCCCGTGCCGACTCCCACGCTCCCTTCCGGGACGTCCTGCGAGCGCGCCTTGTCGGCGGCCGCGTACGCCATCTCCGGCGTCGGACGCGCATCGAAGCGGCCGAGCGGTGCGAGGTCGAAGATCACCGCGGCGGGGACGATCGGCACGACGCCGGCGCCGACGTCGAAGCCGCGGCCGCGCTCCTCGAGCCAGCGCATGACGCCGGCCGCCGCGTCGAGCCCGTACGCCGAGCCTCCCGTGAGGAGGATCGCGTCCACGCGATCGACGAGGTGATGCGTCGTCAGCGGGAGCAGCTCGCGCGTTCCGGTGGCGCGCCCGACCACCGCGGCCGCGCCGCGCATCGCGCCGTTCACCGGCCGGACGACGGTGCATCCCGTTCCGCCGGCGGCGTCGGTCGCGTGTCCGACCGCGATGCCGAGCGGCGTCAGGTCCGCGACGGGATCGATCGTCGGACCGTGCATCTCGCGTGCGCTCACCCTACTTCCGCCCCGCGTCGCCCGACTGCTCGTCGCGCAGCTCCTGGCACACCTTGCACAGCGTCACCCCGCGAAAGCTGCAGATCATGCAGATGAAGGTCCCGCAGTCGACACATGGATACCCCTCCGACGCACGCTCCTCCTTCCCGCATGCCCGGCAGACCATCATGTCGCGTTCGTGTAGTTCCGGCATCGTAGTTGGTTCGGGGGCGTCGTGGCTGGTGGCTGGTGGCTGGTGGCTGGTGGCTGAAAGCTTCCTGCCTCCAGCCTACAGCTTCCAGCCACCAGACGACGTCCTACGTGAGATTGTAGTCCTTGATCTTCTTGATCAGCGTCGCACGCGAGATGCCGAGCTCCTTCGCTGCTCTCGTGCGGTTGCCGCCGTGCGCGCGGAGGGTGCGTTCCATGTGGACGCGCTCCACTTCCTCGAGCGACTTCGGAACGTAGTGCTCGACCGCGGCGCCGCTCGCGTCGCGGACCTCGGCAGGAAGATGCACCGGGAGGATCTCCGCCGCACCCCGTCCCATGAGCATCGCCCGCTCGATCACGTTGCGCAGCTCGCGGATGTTGCCGGGCCAGGAGTACTTCAGCAGCCGCTCGAGCGCGCCGTCCGACACCCGCGCCGGCGCCTCGCCGAGCTGCGGTCCCAGCTCGTCGATCGTCGTCGCGATGAGCTCGATCAGGTCCTCGCGCGCCCGCGCCCGCAGCGGGGGGAGGGTGATCGGCATGACGCTGAGTCGATAGTACAGGTCCTCGCGGAAACGCTCGGCCGTGACCTCGTTGACGAGATCCTTGCTCGTCGCCGCGATCAGCCGCACCTGCGCCCGCACCTCCTCCGTCCCGCCGAGCCGGCGGAAGCTCTTCCCCTCGAGCACGCGCAGCAGCTTCGGCTGCAGCGTCCCGTCGAGGTCTCCGATCTCGTCGAGGAAGAGCGAGCCGCCGTCGGCGATCTCGACGAGCCCGATCTTCCGCTCGCGCGCCTCGCCGCCTAACGCGCCCCGCTCGTGGCCGAACAGCTCCGAGTCGAGCGAGGTCGCCGTGAGGCTCGCGCAGTTCACCTCGACGAACGGACGCGAGGCGCGCGGGCTCTGGCGGTGGATCACCTCCGCCACCCGACCCTTCCCCGTCCCGCTCTCGCCGAGCAGGAGCGCGGTGGTCTTCTCGCTCCGCGCGAGGAGCGCGATCTGCTCCGCGATCTCGCGCATCGCCGGCGAGACGCCGAGCAGCGGGCCCGAGCCGTTCGCGCCCGCGGTGCGCCGCCCGGTGAGGAAGCGGTTCATCTCGCGCAGCTTCGCCTTCTCCAGCGCGCGCTCCGCGGCGGCGCCGAGGTGGCCGAGCTCCACCGGCTTCGTGAGGAAGTTCTCGGCGCCGCGGCGCATCGCCTCCACCGCGGTGCTGATGTCCCCCTGTCCAGTCATCATGATCACGACCGCCTGCTCGTCGTGCAGCGTGGCGAGCACGTCGAGGCCGGAGCTGTCGGGCAGGTTGAGGTCGAGCACGACGAGGTCGGGACGGGTGCGGCGGAACTGCTGCAGCCCTTCCTCCGCGCTGTGCGCGAGGACGACCTGGTGACGCGACCGCTCGAAGAAGCGGCCGAGCGTCGCGGTGATGTCCGGCTCGTCGTCGATGAGGAGGATGGTGGCCATCAGGCGGCGGTGGTGAAGATGACTCGCGCCACGTCCTCGAGCGCGAACGGCTTGCTGATGTACGGGCGGCCGCTGCGCTCGATCAGCGCGCGCGCCGAGTCGCTGAACGCGTCGCCCGTCACGAAGACGACGCGCGCCGCGTGCTCGGGATCGTTCCGCAGGAGCTTGTCGTAGACCGCGCCGCCCGCCATGTCCGGCATGCGCAGGTCGAGGAGGATCGCGTCGTAGCGCCGGCTCTCGAGGCGCGCGATCGCCTCCAGCCCCGAGCTCGCGACGTCCACCTGGTGACCGAGCGAGCGGAGGAAGATCTGCAGCGCCTCGCGCACCGCGCTCTCGTCGTCGGCGACGAGGACGCGGCGCGATCGCTCGTTCTCCACCGGCGGCGCCGCCGGCTCCTTGGGGCGCTCCGACTCGGGCGTCGCGCGCACCGGCAGCTCGACGGCGAACGCCGCGCCCGCGCCCGGCGTCGACGCGACGGAGATGCTCCCGTCGTGCTCGCGGATGATGCCATCGGCGATCGAGAGGCCGAGCCCCGTTCCCTTCCCTACGCCCTTGGTCGTGTAGAAGGGGTTGAAGATCTGCCCGATCCGCGCCGCCTCGATGCCCGGCCCGCTGTCGGCGATGCTCGCGACGATCCGCCCGCCCTCGAGCTTCGTCGAGACGCTGATGCGCCGCGCGCCCTTCCAGAACTCGAGCGCCTGCTCGGCGTTCGTGAGCAGGGCGAGGAACACCTGCTGGAGCTGGAAGGGGTCGGCCCACGTCTTCGGCAGCGACCCGTCGAGGGCGACGTTCAGCTCGATCTGCTCGACGCGCAGCGCGTAGCGGCGCAGCTCCACCGTGTCGAGCAGCACCTGGTTGACGTCGGTCATCTGGCGCTCCGGCTGGTGCCGGCGCGCGAAGGTGAGCAGGTTGCGGACGATCTTCGCTGCGCGGTTCGCCTCGCTGTTGATGTTCTCGAGGACGCGGCGCTTCTCGTCGCCGGGGTCGAACTGGCCGAGCAGCAGCTCGGAGAAGGCCATCATCCCGGCGAGCGGGTTGTTCAGCTCGTGCGCGACCCCGCTCACGAGCTGCCCGATCGCCGCCAGCTTCTCCTGCTGCAGCATCTGCTCGACGAGCCGCTTCTCCTCGGTGACGTCGCGGACGATGCCTAACGCGCCGACGACCTCGCCGCGCTCCATGATCGGCGCCGCGATCAGCGACGCGGGACGCGGCTCGCCGTCGGGGCCGAGGTAGCGCACCTCGACGCGCGGCCGCTCGCCGGCGAGCGTCGCCGCCAGCGCCTGGCGCATCGCGTCGGCGTCGCGCGGGTCGCAGATCTCGAGCGCCGTGCGGCCGAGCAGCGTCTCGCGGCTCCGTCCGGTGCCGCGCTCCAGCGCGCGGTTCACGGAGGTGAAGCGCATCGTCTCGTCGAGCGTGAAGATCGCGTCGGCCGCCGACTCGACGAGGCGCTCGTAGCGCGCCTCCGACCGCTCGAGCGCCTCGGCGCGCTTGCGGTCCTCCGTCACGTCGCGCGCGATCCCCAGCACGCCGACCACCGCGCTCCCCTGGCGGATCGGCGTGTTCGTCACCGAGATGAGCCGCTCCTCCCCCGTCTCGAGCGGGACGCGCGCCTCGTAGCGGCGCGCCTCGCCGGCGAGCGCGAGGCGGAAGTTGTGCTTCGCCTCGTCCACGTCGTCGGCGAAGATGAGGGGCGCCGCGGCGCGGCCGAGCAGCTCCTCGCGCTTCTTCCCGACGAGGGCGCAGGTCGCGTCGTTCGCCGAGGTGAGAGCGCCGCGGGCGTCCATCGTGTAGATCGCGTCCGACGCCGACTCGACGAGGTTGCGGTAGCGCGCCTCGGACTGCGTCATCGCCTCCTTGGCGCGACGCTCGCCGGTCATGTCGCGGAGCGAGGCGACGGTGCCGGTGATGCGATCCCCCTCGCGGAGGGGCGCGGTGCTCACCGCGACGAAGCGGCGCTCCCCGTCCGGCCGCACGACGACCGCGTCGTAGCGCTGCGGGTCGCCCGCGAAACCGAGCCGCTCGCGCTCGCGCACCTCGTCGCGCATCTCCGGCGCGACGAGGTCGGCGACGGGCGTCCCGCTCAGGTCCCCGCTCCGCCCGAACAGCCACTCGGCGGCGGGGTTCGCGAAGGCGATGTTGCGCTCGAGGTCGGTGATGACGATGGCGTCGTTCGCCGTCTCGACGACGCGGCGGTGCCGCTCGCCGAGCTTCGTCACCTCCTCGAAGAGGCGCGCGTTCACGACCGCGACCGCGACCTGCTCGGCGAGGCGGTGCAGCACCCGCGCGTCGGCGTCGGTGAAGTCGTTCTCGCGGTTGATCACCGCCAGCGCGCCGATGCTCCCCTGCTTCGTGCGCATCGGGGCGATGATGATCTTCCGCATCTTCGCCGCGTCGACCGAGGGACCGTAGAAGGCGGCGTCGGCGGCGATGTCGTTCGAGATCACCGTCGTCCCCGTCTCCAGGGCGCGGCCGGCGACGCTGTTCGCGATCGGAATCTGCATCCCGCGGATCGGCGCCGCCGTCCCCGACGCCTCGACGATGTCGATGTCGGTGCCGGCGCGCAGCCCGATGCAGGCGCCCTCGGAGCGGAGCATCGCCGTCGCGTGGCGGAGGATGAGCGGCAGCACCTGCGCGAGACGCAGCGACTCGCCGACCGCGCGCGCGACGTCGGCCACCGCCTCGCCCGCGCGCTGCTCGCGCTGCGACTCGGCGTAGTGACGCGCGTTGATGATCGCCGTCGCCGTCTGCGCCGCCATCGTGTGCAGCACCTCCTCGTCCTCGACGCCGTACTGGAGCGTCTTCGCCGAGTAGACGCCGATGACGCCGAGCAGCTTCGCGCCGACGAGCATCGGGACGACGAGCACCGAGCGCGCCGGTCCGCCGTCGCCGACGATGTCGTCCGCGGCGGCGAGGGCGACCTTGTTCGGGTCGTAGTCGGTGACGCGCACCGAGCGACCCGTGCGCGCGACCTCGCCGATCGGCCCGTGGCCCAGCGGCTGCGGCGCGCGCGGGCGGCGAACGCCGCGCACGGAGCGGAAGAGCGTCGTGACGAAGTTCTCCTCGACGTCGGGCGAGGCGATGACGATCCCGTCGGCGGGCATGACGCGCCCGATCTGCCGCGCCAGCTCGGCGACGATGTCGTCCTCGTCGAGCGAGCGCGCGAGCATCACCCCGACCTCGTGCAGGCGAGCGAGGCGATCGGCGCGGCGGCGGGCGATCTCGATCAGCTCCGCCTGCTCGATCATGTAGGCGACCTGCTGGCCGAACAGCTCCACCGTGCGCACGCGCGCGAGCGTCGGGCGGTGGCGGTCCTCCGGGTCGTCGAGGACGAGCGTCGCGATGATGCGCCCGTCGCTCCCCTTCAGCGGCACGAGCAGCGCGTCGCGCGGGTTCCACTGCACGTCGTCGCTCGGCGCCAGGCGGCTCGGGAGGCCGCCGTGGAACTCGCGGGCGATCCATTCGTCGGACGCGTCGAGGTAGTACGACTGCGAGACGCGGAACCGCTCCAGCGAGTTGAGGCGGCGCTTCCAGACGATGCCCGACGCGGGGCGGTCGCGCAGCTCGCGCACGTCCTCGGGCGCGAGTCCCCCGCTGACGAGCTTCGTCTGGTTCAGCTCCGCGTCGCGCAGCGAGAGGAGGACGCGGCCGAAGCCGATCTTCCGGATCGCGTTGACGACGACCTCGAGGCGTGCCTCGAGCGAGCTCGCGCGCTCGGCGTCGACGAGCGCTTCGTGGAGGAGGAAGAGATGGTCGCGATCGCGCGCGACCTCGCGCATCGCCTCCGCCGGCTCGCCGCGCGCCGAGGCGGCGGTCCCGTCCGGCCCGACAGGGGCGACGAGCGGGGCTGTGGGGCGCGCGGGGGGAACGGACGCCGCGCGCCCGCCGGAACCGGAGGACGTGGAGTCTGACATGCCGCTATCAGGACGCTCGAGGCGGGCGGCGCGTCAAAAATGTTGACAGACCGGCGGATTACCTTTTCGCCACGAGAAGCGTCGCTGCGTGGGGCTCGACGCGCGCGTCGAAGGGGGTGTTTCCGAGGATCTCCCCGTCCGCCTGCACCGTGCACGGCGGGTCGGTTTCCACTCGGAAGATGGCGCCCTTCCGGTAGAGCATGCAGGGGTCGCTGCGGAAGTCCTTCCGCGCCAGCCGCCAGACGATGCGCAGCGCGTCGCCGACGGTCTCCGGGCTGAAGATGCAGAGGTCCAGCTTCCCGTCATCCTGACGGATTCCGGGGCCGAGGGAGAGCCGGTCGTCGAGCACCGCACCGAAATTGGTCAGCATCACCGACGCGGCGGTGCGCTCGATCACCTCGCCGTCGACCGTCGCCCGGACGCGCATGTCGCGCCGCCGGAAGATCGCCTTCGCCGCGGCGAGCACGTACGCGGCGACGCCGAAGCGCTTCTTGATCCAGGGGGAGGCGCCCTCGATCATCCGCGCGTCGATCCCGACCCCGGCGGCGAAGGCGAAGCGGCGCCCGTCGTGGAGCATCCCCAGATCGACGACGCGCGTCTCGCCCTCGAGGAGGGCGCGCACCGCGCGGCGGACGAGGCGCGGCGTGCCTAACGCGCGGGCGATGAGGTTCCCCGTTCCCCCGGGCAGGATGCCGATCGGGCGCCCGGTGTTCGCCAGCGCCCCCACCACCTCCATCGCCGTCCCGTCGCCGCCGAGGGTGAACACGGCGTCGTACTTCGGCGAGAGCTCGGCCGAGAGCTCGGCGCCGTGGCCCGGGTGCGCGGTGAGCACCGCGTCGCAGCGGACCCCCGCCTCCTCGAAGGCGCGCAGCGCCGCCTTCCGCATCCCCGCGCCACGCCGCGACGCGGGGTTCGCGACGAGGAGCACGCGCTTCATCAGAACGTCCAGCTGCGCGTGAGGTCGAGACCGATCTGCTTTTTCGGCGCCGTCGTGATCTGCGCGGCCGCGCCGGTGAGATCGGTGCACTGCTTCGCCCCAGCGCTCGGCTCGATGCCCGCCGAAACGGCGAAGCCGTGCGCGAGCCGGTGGTTCACCGTCAGGCCGAGCCGGTCGTAGAACTTGAGGTCCGAGGACGTCGTGGTCGGCTTGCCCCCGAGCGCGCTCAGTTCGCAGATCCCCGCGTCGAGGCCGATGTAGGTACGGTCGTTGATCTGCTTGCCTAACGTCACGCGCGAGTTGGCGATCCGGTTGAGGATCTTCCCCTGCTGCGTCGAGCCGGTGAGCGCGGAGTTGTCGGCACCCGCCTGGACGCTGAAGACGTCGATCGCCGAGCCGAAGCGGCTGTTCTGTACCGCGTTCGAGAGGTACCCTCCCGGAACCGCCGACAGCAGCCCGGTGCCGAGCTCCGTGTAGTTCACCCCCGTCCCCATCACCTCGAAGCTCGGCTTCCCGAAAGCGAGATACGTGACGAGATCGGTCTGCGAGATCTGCAGCCCCTCGTCACTGCTCAGCTGCAGCTCGGGGTTGAGCAGCGTCCCGCGGATCGCGACGCGGACGCGGATGTCCTGCCCGTTCTCCGTGCGCACGGTGTGCACGGCGTTGATGTCGAGCGCCGGGTTGAGGGTCGGGTCGCCCGAGAACACGAGCCGCCCGCGCGTGACGTCGAAGGTGCGCGAGATCGCCGGGCTCAGCTCGAGCCGGTACTGCCCGCGGTCCGCGGTGAGCGTCCCCTGCAGCGCCAGCTGCTCGGGCGCGAGGTCGCCGATCGCCCCGCCGCGCGGATCGCGTCCCTTCGTCACGTTCACCTCGCCGCCGAGCTGGATCGCCGCTTCCGTCGAGCGCAGCCAGACGTCGGGACCGATCACCAGCCGCACGTTCTGCAGCGCGAGCCCCGCCACCAGGGAGGGCGGAGCGTCGGGGACGATCCCGCGACCGCGGCCGAGCCCCGCGAGGTCGGTGAGCGCGGTGTCGCTCAGGTCGACGACTCGCTTCTTCGTCAGCTCGGGGATGTAGATGACGCCCTTGTCCACCACCACCGTGCCGGTGAGCGCCGAGCTGCGCGTCGTCCCCTCGAGGTGCAGCCCCGGCGACGAGATCCGCAGATCGCCGAGCTGCCGCTGGCTCAGCGCGTGGAAGCCGCGCGCGACGACGTCGAGCGCGAAGCTCTGGTTCGCCGGCGCGCCCGGCGTGTGATGCAGGTAGTCGAGGTCGACGTAGCCCTGCGCCGAGATCGTCCCGTGCTCGCCGGGATCGTCGCTCTGCGCGACGAGCCGCTGCACCGCGATCGAGTCGCCGCGCATCACGATGTCCGCTTCGACCCCGCGCACCCGCACGCCTAACGTCGCGATGCGCGCCGCGCCGCCGTTCACCGTGAAGCGGCCGTCGAGCGACGGACGCTCCCACGTCCCGCCGAGGTCCGCCGCGACGGTGAAGCGCCCCGCGGTGACGTCGAGCCCCGGCGCCAGCGTCTCCAGCACCGCGAGGTCCGCACTGTCGGCGCGGATCGTCCCGCGCAGCGGATCGGAGAGCAGCCGCTTCTCGCGCGGCTCGAAGGCGAGGTCCACCGGCAGCGCGACGGTGGCGATCATCGTCGCCGCCTGGTCGCGGTAGAAGCGCGCGGTCGCGTTGAAGACGCGGTCGGCGTACCGCCCGGTCCCCTCCACGCGATCGAGCCGCACGCCGACGGTGCTCGGCTGCTGCAGCAGCGACGTCCACTCGATGATCGGCGCGGCGCGCGTCCCGGCGAAGCTCGCGCGCAGCGAGGCGAGCCCGCTCACCGGGACGTGCGACTGCGCGAGCCGCGCGAAGTCGGCGAGCGATGCCTTCTCCACGACGAGCGAGCCGCCGATCGGCGCCTGCGCGGGGAGCGTCAGCGCGAGCGCGACCACTCCTCCCTTCCCGTCCTCGAGGCGCAGCGGCGACAACGTCAGATCGCCCGCCGCGGAGACGATGTGCACCGGGGCGACGAGCCGCCAGCGCGCGGTCGCCGACGCGGTGTCGGCGACGAAGCTCAGCGAGTCGACGCGCGCGTCCACCGTGTCGCCGCGCAGGAAGTACTCGCCCGACGCTCGCCCGCTCTGCCCCGTGGACTCGCGCGCCTCGATCGACACGCGCCCGTGGTCCGCGGCGTCCACCGCGACGAGCCCGTCGATCCGCGAGAGCAGGACGCCGCCGAGCAGCGTGCTGTCGGCGCCGAAGATCAGGTCGCCGCGCGGCTGCGCGGTGAGATCGTGCAGCGCGAAGGTCCCCTTCACCGCGCCGACGCTGGTGCCGGTGTGATAGAGCGCGGCCGCGTTCACCGTCCCGCGCGCGTCGAGCGTCTTCACCGAGCCGCTCAGCGTTCCCGTGATCGAGAACGATCCGTCGAGCGAGTCGGCGCGCGAGGTCGCGATCCAGCGCCGCAGCCCGCCGAGCGAATCGACGAACACCGCGACGCGCAGCGAGTCGCGCGTCCCCTCGGCGAGCCCGATCCCCCCCGAGGCGAACACCGTCGCCGCGGTGGACTCGAGCGCGAGGGAGTCCACGCGCAGCTTCCCGTTCGCCGCCTCCATTCGCGCGCGTCCGGAGAAGAGCCGCACCCCGTTCACCGTCGAGCCGGCGACGACGTCGGCGCCGACGCGTCCCGCGAGGTTGGCGAGCGAGTCCCCCGTGACGTCGGTGTCGAAGCGCGCGCTCAGGTCCGTCTGCGGCAGGTCGGCGCGCTCGAGCAGCGTGCGCGCGTCGAGGTGCGTCAGCGTCGTCGTGCCGCGGATCGCGTAGCCCGGTGGGTACGCGTCGATGCGGCCATTGAAGGCGACCGTGCCCATCGCGCCGGTGAGGGTGCTGTTCACGTCGAGCGCCTCCATCGTCCCCTTCACGACGATGGGACCGCTGACGATGCCGCGCGTCGGGAGCATCGGGTACGAGCGGCCGAGCTGCGTGAGGGAGAGGAGCTTCGCGTCGAGGGCGAGGTCGTACGTCATGAAGACCTCGCCGTACGTCACGCGCCCCGAGCCCGTCACGTGCGTGGGAGTGTCCGGCCCGTCGCGCCAGTAGATGTCCCCGTTGCTGAAGCGCACGTCGAGCCACGACGAGTCGAGCCGCGCAGTCCCCGAGATCGTCCCCTTGAGCCGCGGGAAGTTCGGGTAGAGGTACTGGATCGTGCGCAGGTCCCCGCTCGCGACGTTGACGTCGAGTCCGTGGAAGACGGTGAACGCGGGATAGAGGATGTCGAGCTCGCCCTTCGCGGTCGCGCGCGTCTCCGCGCCGGGCACGTGCGCGTCGCGGAAGACGAGGTTCGCGTCGTCCACCTTGAAGTTCGTGAGCGGCCCGCCGCGTCCCTTGAGCGTCCCCGAGATCGTCCCCTGCCAGTCCACCGGAAAGGGCTTCCCGTTCAGCGCGCGGATGAAGGCGAAGTCGATCGGCGCCGCGACGACGTCGAGGTTCTTCACCGCGAGGATCGGCGCGCCGACGGCGAAGGTCATCGCTCCCGTGAGGTGCGACTTCGTGCTCCGCACGTCCATCCGCGAGAGCTGGTACTCGATGACGTTCAGGTCCTTCGGGTCGTTGACGATGCGCAGGTGCGCCCGTCCTCCGCCCTCGGTCGGCAGCGTCGGATAGACCCAGGCGACGTCGGCGAGCGAGATCGTGTCCGCGGCGACGTCGATGTCGTAGCGCACCGGGAGGTCGCTCCCCCACACGACCTTCCCCTTCGCGTTTCCGCGCGAGCCGGGAAGATCGAAGTGCGGGACGTTGATCCAGACCGAGTCACCATGCACTCGCGCCGCCGCGGTGGTGTTGCTGAAGAGGAAGGGCGGGTCCGACTCGCGCACCGACATCTCGTTCGCGGTGTAGAGCTGCCCCACGCTGTCCGGGTCGGCGATGCGCACGTACGGCGACTCGAGGTCGATCCCCGTCCACCGGTAGGTCTTCGCGTACCCTTCCCCCGTGCGGCGGACCTCGTGATCCTTCGACGTCAGGTTCGCCCGCAGCGCGCTGTCGCGCTTCGCCCCGTGCAGGGTGTCCGGCAGGTGCCAGGGCATCGTGAGGATGAACGACCCGTCCTTGATCGTCACCGAGTCGGCGACGATGAAGTCGCCGAAGCCGCGGTCCACCTTGGGCACCTTCGGCTTGTTCTTGTCGCCCGGGAAGGCGCGGCGGAAGTTCCAGTCCCCGTTCTCGTGGCGCCGCGCGTAGAACACCGGCCGCGTCAGCTCGGCGTAGCTGATCAGGACGCGCTTGTCGAGCAGGTCGCGCGGGTCGTACTCGAGGCGGATCGGGCCGCTCGCGACGACGAGCGAATCGTCGGGGTCGCGGATCTCGAGCGAGTCCACGATCACCCCGCCGAGCAGCCCGCCGTGGATCTTGCCGACGTAGAGACGTCCGTGCACCGACGGCTTGAGCCGCGACTCGATCACGTCGCGCACGCGGTCGCGGCCGTACGGCGTCTGCGTGACGAGCACCACGACGAGCGCGGCCACGAGGCCGAGCGCGACGAGGGAGAGCCCGCTCACGAGGGCGACGAACCGTCGCCGCGACATTCCCGCCATTGCTGGAAGCTACCGGATACCGAAGAGGTTCAGAACGCCTGGCCGATCGTGAAGAGCAGGACGATGCGGTCGCGCAGCGCCGTCCGCTTGTTCGGCCGGAACGCCGACGCCGAGCATTCGCTCGAGCTCTGCGACCACACTCCGTTGACACGCCTGACGGTCGCCACCCCGGTCGGCGGGAGGCAGACCGTGAGGTTCGAGACGTTCGGAGTCTCCGACTCGTTCACGTTCGCCGCGTACAGATCGTTGTAGTAGAGCTGACCCGCCGGGCGCTGCTTCGGGTTGTACCCCGCAGTCATCCCGATGGGACCAAGGAACGTGAGCACGCTCAGCCCGATCCCGGGCGTCACGCGCAGGCTCTGCTTGGCGATCTTCGTGTTCCTGCTCTCCCAGACGTTGCCCGCGTCGGTGAACACCGTCCACTGCAGCAGGTTCGGGAAGAGCGGGTCGCGGAATCGCAGCTCGGCGTTGGCGACGATCAACCGGTCGCCGCCCGTCGGGATGAAGTTGTATCCCTTCGACGCGATGTCGACCCCGTTCACGGAGTGCGCCACGAAGGTCCGCGTGTTCGAGTCCACGTTCGTGACCGTGACGTACTTCCGGTCGGCGATGTAGACCAGCGGGCCGAGCTCGTTCTGCTGGACGCCGCGCACCGTGTTCGACCCGCCCGCGTACAGCCGCTCCTGCGGCGGGATGAAGTTGTGCGCGAGATCGACGGACCGCAGCGACGGGTTGAACGGGTCCACCGCGCCGGCGCGCAGGCGCAGGGCGAGGACCGCGCTCTCGCCTAACGGCGTGTAGACGCTGCCGTCCGCGATCCCCTTGTTGAACTGCATCGAGGGCGACGAGCCGACGAGCCGCGAAGCGTGACGGAATTCGAAGCGGACGATCCCCCCGCTCGTCGGGGAGAGCGGCTGGTCGGTCCGGTCCACCGTCAGCGCGACGCTCGCCACGGCGAGGCGCAGCGTCTTGTCGGCGATGCGCGCGCGCACGGTGTCCTGGCAGATCTGGAAGAGCGCGCAGAAGAAGGCGGGCGCCGCGCTCGTCCGGCCGCGCTCGATCTGGTAGCCGAAGGTGAGCGGCGCGCGGTTCCACTGCTCGCGTGTCACCGACGCGAGAAAGCCGATCGGCGTCGTGCGCTCGTACTGCCGGTACTCCGAGCGGCGCTCGCTGTACAGCGTGAAGCTCGGCACGCTCCGCGCCCGCAGCCCGAAGAAGGTCGGCTGCCGGTACGTCGCCCCCGCGTAGTAGTTGAGGTTCACCGGGCGCGTGCCGATCGAGTCGTGCTTCGCCGCGCGACAGAGCGCGTTGCGGATCCACTCCGAGTTGGTCGGCCCCGCGATCCCGATCTTGGAGAGCCGCCCCGTCACGTCGAGCCGGCGCGCGCCGCCGAGGAAGTTGCGGTCCCCGTAGGTCGCCTGCGCGCGGAAGCAGTCGAGCGTGCCCCAGCCGACGCCGGTCTGCATCGAGCGCATGTCCCCCTCGATCAGCGACGCCTGCACGACGAGCAGCGAGTCCTCGGCGCTCTGTCCCGGCGCGAGCCCGAGCTCGACGTGCCGGTACGCATCGGTCGCATAGAGGTTGCGCTGCGCGCGGATGAGATCCTTTCGCCGGTAGATCTGCCCGGGCCGCAGCCCGAGGATCTTGTTCACCGTCCGCGACCGGATCTTCTGCGCGCCCTGCGTGCTGTCCACCACCACGCGGACTCCGGCGATGCGGGTCAGATGCCCCGGGTCCACGTCGATGTAATAGGAAGCGGTGCGCGTGTCCGTCGCGACGTCGTGGCCGACGGAGATGCGCGCCCCCGGATACCCGTTGTCGAGGAGCCGCGACCCGATCGTGTCGGCGAGCGTCGTCAGCCGGATCTCGTCGTACGGGCCGCCGACGCTCGTGTCGAGCCCACCGAGGATCGCCCTCCGATTCACCACGGCGTCCAGGCCGGTGATGCGCAGGCTCGTCAACCTGATCGGCGGTCCCTCGACGACGTCGAAGGCGACGTTCACGCCGCGCTTCCCGCGGGGCGTGACCTGGGTGTCCACCTGCGCCTCCCAGTAGCCGCGCTGGCGGTAATAGAGCTTCACCCGCGCGATGTCGCGCGCCAGCTCGTCACGGTCGAGGCAGCGCTCCTGCCCGACCCAGCGCCGGAAGATGCGGCGGGCGAGGCTCGACGTCGTCGTCGCGATGATCTGCGAGAGATCGTCGTCCGAGAGCGCGTGGTTCCCGCGGAAGGTGAGCTTGCGGACCTCGGGCTCCCCCGCCTGACAGCCGAGCGACTGCGCGCGGGCGACGCCGGGAAGCGCGAGAAGGAACGGTGCGAGTAGAGCGACGATCGCGGCGCGCCATCGCTGGCGCAGGAGCCGCCTCACACGCTGGTCGTTGTGCCGCGATCGCGGCGGTGGCGGGCGACGTCGTCGCCCTCGCGCGTCCCGCCGCGGCGACGCGGCTCGAGACGATCCGCCGGCTCCAGCGGCCCCGGGACGAGCGGCGTCCGCTGCAGGTAGAGACGCGCGACGTAGAACGCCGCGAGCCCGACCGCGATCCCGGCTCCGATCGCCGGAATCAGCTCCGTTGGGCGCAGCTCCCGCCGATACACGTACTCCCGCTCCACCCTCGTCCTCTCCCCGCGCGCCATCGCATGTCCTCGCAGTACGCCCGACTCCCGTATCGCCGACCCCCCGACCCCCGCCTCTACCCTCGCCCTACGACAATGCTCCCCGCTCCCCCCGTCCGCGCCTCACGCTTCAGCGCCGCCGCCCGCTCGCCGAGCCGCGCCGCGGACTCCCAGCGCCGCGGCGAAACGATCAGGATCGCCGTCGTGAGCTTCGCGATCGGGAAGCGGCGAACCACACCCTCGCGATCGGGGCCCGTGAACGATCCCAGCGCCACCACCGACTCCCCCACCACGCTCGCGATCACCGCGGGAAAACGCTCGGCGAAGGTCTCCGCGAGAGACGTCGCTCTGTCCTCTCGCGTCACGACGATGAAATCGTCGCCGCCGATGTGCCCCACGAAGTCCCCGACCACTCCGCCCCCCGACTCCGCCGAGGCTTCGCGCAGCAGCCGCCCCGTGTCGCGGATGACCGCGTCCGCCGCCGCGAAGCCGAAGGTGTCCGCGAACGGCTTGAAGTTGTCGAGGTCGATGTAGCAGACCGCGAAGTCCTCCTCGCGGCTCACCCGACGGCGCAGCTCGTCCTCCACCGCGCGACCACCCGGAAGCCCGCTCGTCGGATTGCGGTCGGTCTCGCGCTTCACGAGCCGGAGCAGCGCATCCACCCGCGCCCGCAGCTCGCGCGTGTCGAAGGGCTTCGTCAGGTAGTCGTCGGCGCCCGCCTCGTACCCCTCGAGCTTGCGGTCCACCGTGCTCAGCGCGGTGAGCATCAGCACCGGGATGTGCGCGGTGAAGGGATTCTCCTTCACCGCTCGGCAGGCCTCGATCCCGTCCATCACCGGCATCTGGCGATCGAGCACCAGGAGGTCGGGCTCGCGCTCGCCGACCGCGGCCACCGCGGCGGCGCCGTTGTCGACGATCCGCACCTCGTGCCCGTACGCCTCGAGGACGTCGCGCACCATCCGGCGCATGTCCTCATGATCGTCGGCGTATATGATGTGGGGCACGATTGACGCTACACGGTGAAGGGTCGTAAGTTCTCCTGTTTCACGCACTTCTGTCAACCGCGAGCGGCCGCTCCGCGACCGTCGTCGCAGTCGCGTTTCACTCTGGCGCCCGGCCTCCAGCCTCCAGCCTTCAGCCTCCAGCCCGCTCCGCATGCGCAGGCTCCTCCCCGCCGCCGTCGCCGCAGTTCTCTCCTCTCTCTCCCTGGTCGCTTGTCGCGGTGGCGACGCGTCCCCGGCTCGGCGCACGATCATCGACTCGCGCGACAACTACGATCCGCGCTCCCTCGACCCTGCGAAGTCCACCGACGTCCCCACCGGGCGCGCGGTCGGCTACGTCTTCGACGGGCTCACCCGCTTCACTCCCGACGCGAAGGTCGTTCCCGCCCTCGCCACACGCTGGGAGATCTCCCCCGACGGTAAGACCTACACCTTCCACCTCCGCGGCGGCGTCACCTTCCACGACGGGAAGCCCTTCACCGCGCGGCAGGTGCAGCACAGCTTCGAGCGCGTCCTCGACCCGAAGGAGCGCGGCGGACGCGGCTGGCCACTCTACCCGATCGTCGGCGCGCAGGACTACGCCAGCGGCAAGGGCTCGAGCATCAGCGGGCTCACCGTGCGCGACGACAGCACCGTCGTCATGACGCTCACCGAGCCGCTGCCGATCTTCCCCAAGCTCCTCGCGATGCCGGTCGCGTCGATCGTTCCCGACTCGACCCCCGCCGACTTCGGCGAGCATCCGATCGGCACCGGCCCCTGGCGCTTCGTGGAGTGGAAGCACGACGACTACCTCAAGTACGCGCGGAACGAGAAGTACTGGGACAAGCCCGCCGCCTCCGACTCGCTCGTCACGCGCATCATCGCCGAGCCGAGCACCGCGGTGGCCGAGTTCGAGAGCGGGAACGTGGACATTCTCTACATCCCCGAGTCTGACACTCGACGCTGGGAGAACACCGACGAGCGCAGCGCGACGCTCGCCTCCGCCCCCGGGCTGCGGATGTGGTACACCGCGATCAACACCACCCGCGGGCCGCTCCGCGACGTGCGCGTTCGCCAGGCGATCAACTACGCGGTGGACGTCCGCACCATCCTCGACCAGCTCATCGGCGGCCGCGGCACCGTCGCCGGCGGCGTGATCCCTCCCGCGCTCGAAGGGGGCGACTCGACGCGCCACTACGCCTACGACACCACGAAGGCGAAGCAGCTCCTCGCCGAGGCGGGGTACGCGAAGGGGATCGACGTGCAGCTCTGGTGCTCGCAGACGCCGCCCTTCCCGCGGCTCGCCGAGGCGATCCAGAGCTACCTCGCGAAGGTCGGCGTCCGCGCGACGATCGTGCAGCGCGAGGCGGCGGCGATGCGCGAGGCGGCGCGGAAGGGCGAGACCGATCTCGTGCTCAAGGACTGGTTCGCCGACTATCCCGACGCCGAGAACTTCCTCTATCCCCTGCTCCACAGCGCGAACAAGGGTGTCGGCGGGAACGTCTCGTTCTACGAGAGCGCCGCCTTCGACAAGCTGGTGGACGCGGCGCGCCGCGAGCCGGACGACGCGAAGCGCGTCACGCTCTACCGTCAGGCGGACCAGCTCGCGTTCCAGGACGCGCCGATGCTCTTCCTCTTCTTCTACCGCGACCTCGACGCGGTGCAGCCCTGGATCCGCGGCTACCAGCTCCCGTCGATCCTCAACGGGCAGGACATGCGCGGGGTGTCGATCGTCCACGACGACAAGCCGCGTTAGGCAGCGGTGCTCCGCGTCCTCGCCCGCCGCCTCCTCCTCGCCATCCCCACGCTGGCGGGGGTGCTGGTCGTCGTCTTCCTGCTCCTCTACGTCGCGCCGGGCGACCCGGTGATGGCGATGGTCGGCGAGCGCGCCGACCCGGAGACGATCGCGCGGCTGCGCGCCGAGCTGCGCCTCGACGACCCGCTCCCCGTGCAGTTCGCCCACTACGCGGGCGGGGTGCTGCGCGGGGACCTCGGCCGATCCTACATCACCGGCCGCCCGATCCTCGGCGACCTCCTCGAGCGCTTCCCGAAGACCCTGCAGCTCGCCGGCGCGGCGATGCTCCTCGCGGCGGTCTGCGGGATCACGTTGGGCGTGCTCGCGGCACGGCGGCCGGGAGGGTGGACGGACCGTCTGTCGCTCGGCATCGCCTATCTCGGGATATCGTTCCCCGTCTACTGGATCGGGCTGATCCTGATCCTCGTCTTCGCGGTGCAGCTCCGCTGGCTCCCGCCCTCGGGGTTCGGGAAGCCGCAGCACCTGATCCTGCCCGCGCTCGCGTTAGGCATGCGCTCCATCGCCTTCCTCGCGCGCATGACCCGCTCGGCGATGCTCGAGGCGCTGGGGAGCGACTACTCGCGCACCGCGCGCGCGAAGGGAGTGCGCGAGCGCGTGGTCGTCGTCCGCCACGCGCTGCGCAATGCCCTCATCCCGGTGATCACCGTCCTCGGCCTCGACTTCGGCGCCTACCTCACGGGGAGCATCCTCACCGAGACGATCTTCAGCTGGCCCGGGCTCGGCCGCTACGTCGTGAACGCGATCGCCCGCCGCGACCTGCCGGGCGTGCAGGGCGCGGTCCTGTTCATGAGCGTGGTGTTCGTGATCGTGAACCTGATCACCGACCTCGCGTACGCGAAGGCCGACCCGCGCGTCAGGCTGTCGTAGCGCGAGCGACGCGTCAGCGCTTCGCGCTCCAGTCGTCCACCGCCATCGTCTTCGCCACGGGGCTCTCCAGCTCGATCTTCTGGAAGTTGACCGCGATGTCCTCGAGCGGCGTCGAGTCCGTCGGCCGCGCGACGTCGCCCTCCGGCACCCGGCCGGCATACTGCTCGATCCCGGTCACCGTCGCGTTCGAGAGCCTGATGGTATAGATGACCTGCTCCGTTCCCTCCGCAGTCGTGCCGTAGAACTCGAGCACGACTGACTTGAGGATCTCGTTGGTCGCCATCGCCTGGTAGAACTGCGGCGTGGTCCCGTCGATCGCCTTGGTGAAGCTGATTCCGCTCTGAGTGCGGCGGCCGGTCGCCAGCCCGCTACCCGCCTCGCGCGCCGACTTCACGCCGAAGTAGAAGGCGACGCCGTTGATCTTCCCCTGCTGCTTGGCGCGGATGCTCTCGCCCTTGAACATTCCCTGCTTCGTTCCCTCGACCGAGATCGTGAAGTTCAGCGGCCCGGGAGGGAGCAGCGCGCGAAGCTGCTCCGCAGTGATCGTGGTCCGCTCCGGCGCCCGCGTCGCGCCGAGAGGGATCGTGGCGCCGAGAGCGACGAGTGCGATGCGTGCGATGGGTCGTGCGAGCTGCATGAGACGGCCTCCGGTTGAAGTGAGGTGCGACGGTGCAGCGGGACGAAAGAGGAGCGGCTCCCTCAGGGGAGCCGCTCGACCTGCAGGAAGAGCGAGTAGTCGCCCTTGAGATCCTCGGAGTCGGTGTAGCGCACCTCGATCACGCCCGGCGAGCGCGCGCCGCCCTGCCCCGCGATCACCAGCTCCGCGGTCGTCGTCGTCAGCCCGACGACGCTCGGGGTGAACGAGAGCTTGCCCCCGGCCGGGGCGAGTCCGACCGGCCGATTGCCCCGCTCCTTGACGTTCGCCGCGAAGGCGGCGGCGGGCTTCGTCACGTTCATCAGTGCGCGCGACAGCCCGCCGATGCCGGGGATCATCGCCGCGATCGGACCGACGCTCTTCACCACGTCGCCCACGCCGATCACCACGTTCGCGGGCGCGTTGAGGAGGTCGTCCGAGTCGAGCTCCCACACCGTGGGCGAGATCGCGACCATGTTCTGGTTCGTGCGCAGCTCCCCCTCCCAGAGAAGGAGCGGCAGGCGGTCGGGCTGCGGCGCCTCGCGGCGGACCCACGGATCGCTCACCGCCGGGACGTTGTCCCCCGTCTTCAGCCCGCCCTTCGCGCTGCGCGACCCCGCGGCGATGCGCGAGGGAAAGGTGTTCCGGTCTCCGTAGACGGCGCTCTGCACCTCGCGGGGCGGGGCGACGGCTTCACCGTTAGGCCCGAACTCCTGCACCTGCGCGGCCAGCCGGATCTCGTCCCCCTTGCCGTCGGTCTCGAGAAAGGTGTCGTACGTCTCCCGGTTGACGCGGAAGCCGACGAGCGTGACCCGGTAGCGGGCGCGCTCGGGCACGTTCACGGAAGGCGCGGGATGCGACGCTGCCGGCTTGCGCGCCGGAACGCTCTCGACGTCGTCGCCCGGACGCGGCTTCGCGCCGGGACGCTGCGCGGCGGCGGTGCTCGCCGCGACGAGCGTGAGGAAAAGAAGCACGGACGACTTCGAGACTGGACCGATCATCGACGACTCTCGCGGCAGGTGGAAGCCGACGAAGATGCTCGGACGCGATCGGCTGTCAACTGGGGGCCAGTTGGCAGGAGACGTGGGATTCGACGTCCCCCGTCGAATCCCACGTCATCGGTGCGCCGTAACGCCTACCTGCCTGCAGTACTCCAACACAGGGCAGGTCGAGCATTTCGGCAGCCTCCCGGTGCAGACGTGCTTGCCGAACGGGACGAGCAGTCGGTTGATCTCCACCCAGTAGCGGCGCGGGAGCACCTGCTCGAGCGCGAGACCGGTGCGCTCCGGGGTGCGCTCGTGCACGATCCCCCATCGGTTCGTCACGCGGTGCACGTGGATGTCGACGCTGATGCGCGCCTGGCCGCAGGCGACGCCGAGCGCGAGGTTCGCGCACTTCGGGCCGACGCCGTTGAAGCCCGTCAGCACCTCGTAGTCGCAGGGAAGCTCGCCGCCGTGCTCCTCGACGGTGCGCCGCGCGATCTCGCGGATCTGGCGCGCCTTCCCCTCGTGGAAGGTGACGTCGTGAATGAGCGCGTCGATCTGCGTGACGCTCAGCGCCGCGATCGCCCGCGGCGTCTTCGCCTTCGCGAAGAGCTTCAGCGCCGCGGGGAGGCTCACCTCGTCGTACGTGCGGATCGAGAGGATGCACGCGACGAGCTGCTCGAAGAGCGTGCGGTGTCCGTGCTCGTCGCGCAGCGCGAACATCGCCGCGTCCGCGAACTCCCCCACCGCGCTCCGCAGCCGGCGGACGACGCTCGCGGCATTGAACGGCTTTTTCCGGGCGCGCGGGGATGCAGGCATGAAGCGAAGCGGCGAGCAGGAAGTACGCCGACCGACGGCGGGGGCCAGGGGCCAGGCATGAGGGAACTGCATTCACGCCGTTCCTCACTCCCGGAGGCTGGCCCCTCTCCCGCGCGCCATTTAGATTTCAGGCCGAGAAGGGGAGTAGCCACGCGGAGCGAAATCCGCGCGGCCGGATCGTCAAGACTGCGGGCTCGAGCGAGCCTGCACGGTCCGGTCGGGGTCGCTGAGCAGGGTGACCGAGGCGAGACCTTCGCGATGTCGGGCATTCTTCGATGATGCCGGGCGCGCGAAGGCTCGCCTCTCGTGCGTTCGGTGTACAAGGGAGTCCAGGAGGACACACCGATGAACAACGTCAAGGTATTCGTGCTCATGGCGGGGCTCACCGCCCTGCTCGTCGCGCTCGGCGGAGCGCTCGGCGGGAACAGCGGGGTGGTGATGATGCTCGCGTTCTCGGCGGCGATGAACTTCTTCATGTACTTCGCCTCCTCGTCGCTCGTGCTGCGGATGTACGGCGCGCGCGTCGTCACCGCCCAGGAGGCTCCGAAGCTCTACGCGATGGTGGACCGGCTGCGCCAGCGCGCCGGACTGCCGATGCCGACCGTCGCCGTCGCCCCGCACGCGCAGCCCAACGCGTTCGCGACCGGCCGCAACCCCGAGCACGCGGTCGTCTGCGTCACCGAGGGGATCCTCGAGCTCGTGAGCGACGAGGAGCTCGAGGGGGTGCTCGCCCACGAGCTCGCGCACGTGAAGAACCGCGACATGCTGCTCAGCACCATCGCGGCGACGATGGCGGGCGCGATCGGGGCGATCGGTCGCGTCGTGATGTTCGCGGGGATCTTCGGCGGGCGCGACGACCGCGACCGCAACCCGATCGGCGAGCTCGTGGCGATCATCGTCGCTCCGGTCGCCGCGATGCTCATCCAGTTCGCGATCAGCCGGCAGCGCGAGTACAAGGCGGACGCGGTCGGCGCGCAGATCAGCGGACGTCCGCTCGAGCTGGCGAGCGCGCTGACGAAGCTGGACGCATACGCGCACCGCATTCCGATGAACGTCGCGCCGGCGGTCGCACCCCTCGCCCAGGTCAATCCCTTCGCCGGGATGGGGGGCGGACTGCTCAACCTCTTCTCGACGCACCCGCCGACGGAGAAGCGCGTTGCCGCGCTGCGCGCGCTCGCAACCGGCGCCTGATCTCAGGGGACGTGAATGCGACGAAGGGCGCCGCGAATGCGGCGCCCTTCGTCGTTCCAGCGGACAGCTGTGCGGCTCAGAAGGTCAGGTTCGGGATCGCGATCGGCGACAGGCGGTCGGCGGTGTCGCCGAGACCGAGCATGCCGAAGTAGTTGTAGCCCCAGCAGCGCGCCGTGTTGTCGAGCAGCACGCCGCAGGTGAAGTTGCGTCCGGCGCGGATGCTCTTGAACTGCAGGATGCCGACCGCCGTGGGACCGGTGCGGTCGGTGGTCGTCCCGTCGCCGAGCTGGCCGTTGCTGTTCGAGCCCCAGCAGTAGGCGGTACCCGCGGCGATCAGGCCGCAGGTGTGCGTGCTCCCCGCCGTGATGGAGATGAGCTTCACGCTCGAGGGGAGCTTGAGCGGGATACGCGAGCACTTCACGGTGCCGCGGCAAAGCTCGCTCGACGTGGTGCCGAGCTGGCCGTTATCGTTCCACCCCCAGCAGTACATCTTGTTCGCCGCGTTCTGGTTGGTGAGCAGCGCGCAGGTGTGCGACGAGCCGACGTCGATCTGGGCGAAGGAGTTGCCGCCGGAGACCGCGGCCGGAGTCGTCACGCGGTCGGTGGCGTTGCCACCGGTGCCGTTGCCGATCTGGCCCGTGCTGTTCGCGCCCCAGCAGTAGGCGAGCCCCGTCACGTCCTGCAGCGCGCAGGTGTGGGTGTTCCCCGCGCGGATGATCGAGAAGGTGAGCGCACCCGAGACCGCGACCGGCTGCAGCTGGCGCACTGCCGGCGCGCCGTCGCCGAGCTGGCCGAGCGAGTCGGCGCCCCAGCAGTAGGCGGCGCCCGTGGTGGTCAGCGCGCAGCTGTGCGTGTAGCCGACGTCGATGGAGCTGAAGGACAGCCCGCCAAGCACCGCGGTCGGGACCGCGCGGTCGATGGTCGTCCCGTCGCCGAGCTGGCCGCTCTCATTCTTGCCCCAGCAGTAGGCGGCGCCGGTGTCGGTGAGCGCGCAGGAGTGTCCGATCCCGGTCGCCACCTGCGTGAAGTTCATCCCCGCGCCAACGAGCGTCGGGCTGTAGCGGTGCTGGCGCGAGCCGTCGCCGATGGTGCCGTTGCCATTGTAGCCCCAGCAGTAGAGCGAGGAGAGCGCGTCGATCGCGCAGGTGTGCAGCCCGCCGGGGACGACCCCGCCGAGCACCGTGCCGAGCGCCGCGATGCTGGGGCTCACGTTGAGCACGATCCGCTTCTGTACCAGCTGGCCGCTCGTGGTCGTGCCGCGAACGAGTACCGAGGTGACGCCCTTGGTCGCGAAGGCATGCTCGACGGAGGTGCCGCGGGCGATGGTACCGTCGGCGAAGCGCCACTCCACGTTGGTGAGCGCGTCCTCGCCCGACGACTGGAGCTCGAGCTGCGTCTGGAACTCCGCGATCACGGCGCGGGGCCAGGTCGTGACAGCGAGCGTGGAGGCGCGGTCGATCGGGGTGGCGAGCTCGGTCTGAGCGGGCGCGGTGAGCGCCGACGTATCGACGCAGGCGACGAAGGCCAGCGTCGAGAGCAGCGTGGTGAAGCTCAGCGTTCGGCGGGGGGCGGCGAACATGAGGTCCTCGTTCGTGCGTTGGCGGCTCGCATCGTCGCGAACCGTCCAGAAGTTTGACGGGCTCGACGTCAGCCCAATTGATTAGTTCGCTCTAAGACGATTACAGCGGTGTCATGCAACACCCTCCAGTGGCAGGACCCGTACCAGCGGGCTGAGCATCGCCAAAACGTTGTCAAACAACGACATGCGGACCTTCTGTACGGCAGCTTGCGAACTTCGGCCGCAACTTGCGAGCAGGATCACAATCGGACCTGCCGTCTAACAGCCGTTCACCGTCGAGTTTCTCGACGGCGCGAAGACGAGGGCAGATCCTGTCGGAAGATCGGCCCGCCGGCGCCCCTCACAGCCGGTGGAAGACCGCCTCCTCCACCACCCGCCCATCGCGCAGGTGCTCGACCACGATTCGCTCGAGGAGCTCCGGCGTCACCCCCGCGTACCACACCCCGTCGGGGTAGACCACCACGATCGGGCCGCCGACGCAGACGCCGAGGCACGGGGTCTCCCCCCGCTTCACGCGGTTCGGACCGAAGAGCAGCCGCTCCCGCTGGAGAAGCCGCGCCAGGAGCAGATACAGCTCGCGTCCGCCGTGGCCGGGAGAGCAATATCCTCCCGTGCAGACGAGGACATGGCGCGCGTACGGCTCCATGAGACCGCGCATCCGCGCGGGTGTGAGCGGCATTTCCATTGGCGGGATCTTCTCGGGAGCTCGACTGGCTGCGTGATCGACATCCATCTCGGCGACAACCTCGACGTCATCCGCCGCTTTCCGGACGGTGGCTTCGAGCTGATCTACATCGACCCGCCATTCAACACGGGTCGCCGGCAGAAGCGCACGCAGCTCCGGACCGTTCGCGACGACGCGGGGGATCGCGTGGGGTGGTCGGAGAAGCGCTATCGCACAACGCGGCTGACCACCCGCTGGTTCGCGGACCGCTTCGGCGACGACTATCTCGGCTTCCTCGAGCCGCGCCTCGAGGAGGCGTACCGGCTGCTCGCCCCCGCGGGAAGCTTCTTTCTCCACCTCGACTATCGCGAGGTGCACTACGCGAAGGTCGTGCTCGACTCGATCTTCGGGCGCGCGAGCTTCATGAACGAGATCATCTGGGCGTACGACTACGGCGCCCGCTCCCGGACGCGCTGGTCGCCGAAGCACGACAACATCCTGTGGTACGCGAAGGATCCGTCGCGCTACACCTTCAACCTCGACGCCGCCGACCGGATCCCGTACATGGCCCCGCGGCTCGTCGGCGCGGCGAAGGCCGCGCGCGGCAAGACCCCGACCGACACCTGGTGGCACACGATCGTCTCGCCTAACGGTCGCGAGAAGACGGGCTACCCGACCCAGAAGCCGCTCGGCGTCATCGAGCGCATCGTCGCCGTTCACTCGAACCCCGGCGACCGTCTGCTCGACTTCTTCGCCGGCAGCGGCACGCTCGGCGAGGCCGGCGCGCGGCTGGGGCGGGATGTGGTGCTCGTAGATTCGAGCCGCGAGGCGGTGCGGGTGATGCGGAAGCGGCTTCGCGCGTGGGAGCCGGTGGTGCGGCGCCCGGAGGCTGGAAGCAGGAGGCAATAGGCTGGAAGCGACGGCGGGTGACAGTGGGTTTGAGCCTTCAGCCTCCTGCTTCCTGCCTACCCCCTGACAAGCGCCAGCACGATCTCCCCGACGATCAGGATCACGATCGCCAGCTCCAGCGCTTCCGACCGCGCGGCCTGGGCTTCGTCGTTGAGCATCGCGTACGTCTCGCGGATGATCGAGAGCTTGCGGTCGATGCCGGCGCGCCAGGTGCGGCCGCGGAAGATCTCGAGGGCGGCGGCGTAGATGCGCGCGAGGTAGACGTCATCGGTCACCTTGAGCGAGTTCTCCACCCGCTCGACGATCTCGGTCGAGTCCGCGACGGTCTGCTGCAGCCTGCCGAGCACGTTGCGCATCCGTCGATTGAGCAGCGCGCGGATCCCCGTGCGCGCCGCCTCGACGCGGTCGTACATCCGCGGCAGCTCGGCGTCGAGGAGCGCGTCGTAGAAGCGGAGCTCGAGGAGCTGCGCGTTCGCGAACTCGAGCACGTAGTGGACGTCGGTCTCCTCGTCGGGCGCGGGATCCACGATCAGCGCGTTGTCCCACGTCAGGATGGCGAGGTCGTCGGCGTAGTACGAGAAGCGGTGCGGGAGGAGCTCCCGGCGCGCGTCCGGGGAGAGCGTCCGCTGCTCCTTGAGCAGCAGCGGGACGACGTCGGCGTCGCCTAACGTGCCGGGGCCGGCCGGCGCGCCCGCAGCGTCACACAGCGTCGCGACGCGGTAGACGGTGTAATCCTCGGTCACGTCCGCGACGCGCATGCGGTCCACGGCCGGCGCGATCTGCGCGAGCAGCCGCTCCAGCGCGGCGTCGAAGAGTGCCGTCGTCTCGGAGCGCGTGTCCATGCGCTTCCCGAACTCGACGAACTCGTCCCAACCCAGCTCGCCATCCGTCGCGACGCGCATGCGCAGCGACACGACGCCGAAGTCGAAGAGCCGCGCCGAGAGCTCGGCGGAGTACTCCGCCCCGTCGAGCCGCACGCGCTCGGCGCCGAGCGGCAGGGTGATCGGCGGGTTGGGGATGTGGATCGCCTGCCCCTCGCGCCGCTCGGGACGGGCGCGCGCCGGCATTCGCGCGGCGAGGATCGCCGACGCTTCGTTCAGCGCGATCCCGTAGCCGACGTCGTGGACGCGATAGATCGTCGCCGCGCCGCGCACGCGAAGGCGCGCACGCTCCGCGGACGCGCCCACCGGCGCGGCGCGCGGCGCCTCAGTCGATCTTGTTGTCTCCGGGGGGAGCGACATAGCGATAACGCTCGACGACATTGCCGCCGACGAGATGCTCGCGGACGATCCGCTCGCCACCTTCCTCGTCGACCTTGCAGTACCAGACGTCCTGTGGGTAGACGACCACCATCGGACCGTGCCCGCACTGATTCATGCAACCGGACTGATTGATGCGGACGGTGCCGCGCAGCCCCGCCTCGTGCGCCGCGCGCTTCATCGCCTGATGCACTTCCGGTCCTCCCTGCCACGAGCAGGTCTTCCCGCTCGTGCAGACGAACACGTGATGCTTGTATTGTCCCATCCCGAAGAATAGACGCGCCGCCCGGCGCGCGTCAGCACTTTCCGTCACGGACGAAATGACCACACCTCTCGAGGCCTTCGCGATCCTCGACATGCGCGTCGGCACGGTTCTCACCGCGGCGCCATTCCCGGAGGCGCGCAAGCCGGCGATCAAGCTGGAGATCGACTTCGGCCCGGAGCTCGGCGTCAAGCGGTCCAGCGCGCAGCTCACCCGCCACTACACCCCCGAGCAGCTCGTCGGCCGCCAGGTGATCGCCGCGGTGAACCTGGGCGAGCGGAGGATCGCGGGGTTCGTGAGTGAGGTGCTGGTGCTCGGCGCGTGCCCGGCGGAGGGGGACGTCATTCTGCTGTCCGCGGATCTCCCGGTGGAGAACGGAACGCGGATAGCGTGACTGTGCGTGGATGCGGGGTCACGGGAACCAGCGATGCGGGGTGTCCGCCTGCGGCGGGAGACCGCGATGCGGGATGCGCGGATGCGGGTACCAACCATGATGCGGGCTGGGGCCGAGCGCGCCGCCAACGGCGGCCCGCGCTCGGCCAGTCCTGTATCGCTGGGCTGTTTCCCGGATCCGGAATCCCGTATCGCGGTCTCGCGGCGCTTCGCGCCGCCACCCCGCATCGCTGGTTCCCGAGTTCCCGCATCATCCGCATGGCAGTCAGCGACGGGGATATATTTCTATGTCCGCCCACCCGAGGACCGAATGACAACCGCCGCCCCACTCTCGACCCCCGATCGCGCCATCGTCGCGAAGGGCTACGCGCGTCCGGACGCGCTCGTCAGCACCGAGTGGCTCGCCGAGCACCTCGACGATCCCACGATCCGCATCATCGAATCCGACGAGGATGTGCTGCTCTACGACATGGGGCACATCCCCGGCGCGCAGAAGGTGGACTGGCACGCGGACCTCAACGATCCGGTGGTGCGCGACTACGTCGCCCCCGAGCGCTTCCAGGAGCTGCTCCGCGCCAAGGGGATCGACGAGAAGACCACCGTCGTCTTCTACGGCGACAAGAACAACTGGTGGGCGACGTACGCGTACTGGGTGTTCCAGCTCTTCGGCTTCACCAACGCGAAGCTGCTCGACGGCGGACGCATGAAGTGGGAGGCCGAGGGCCGTCCGATGACCGAGGAAGTGCCGAGCTTCCCGCGGACGCAGTACGTCGCGCCCAAGCGCGACGACAGCGCGATCCGCGCCTTCCGCGACGAGGTGCTGCAGCATCAGCGCGCGCGGAGGCCGCTCGTCGACGTGCGTTCGCCGGACGAGTTCACGGGGAAGAAGCTGCACATGCCCGACTATCCGCAGGAGGGCGCGGTGCGCGGCGGCCACATCCCCGGCGCGGTCAGCGTTCCCTGGGCTCGCGCCGCGAACCCCGACGGCACCTTCAGGAGCGCCGAGGAGCTGCGCGCCATCTATGAAGGAGAGAAGGGGCTGAAGTCGAGCGACGACGTCATCGCCTACTGCCGCATCGGCGAGCGGTCGTCGCACACCTGGTTCGTCCTCACGCGGCTGCTCGGCTACGGCAAGGTGCGGAACTACGACGGGAGCTGGACCGAGTGGGGGAACTCCGTCGGGCTGCCGATCGAGACGGGAGGCGAGCAGCGGTGAGCGAGACACGACCGCCTTCGCGGGTGCATGTGACATGGGCCGGCGGGCAGCGCTTCGACGCCGGCCGGCCCGGCGGGCCGACGCTCCGGCTCGATGGAAAGGGAGAGACCGGACAGAGCCCGGTGGACGCGGTGCTGAGCGCTCTCGCGTCGTGCGTGTCGATCGACATCGTCGAGATCCTCGCCAAGCGACGCACGCCGGTGGAGCGGCTCGCGATCGCCGTCACCGGTGAGCGCGCGAACGCGACGCCGCGCCGGCTCACCGCGGTCGAGCTGTCGTTCTCCATCGACGGCGCGGGGATCGACCGCGAGCAGGCGACGCGCGCGATCGACCTGTCGATCAACAAGTACTGCTCGGTGCGCGACTCGCTGGCGCGCGACATCGCGATCTCCTGGAACCTCGTGCTCAACGGAGAGCCAGGCGCACCGGGAGAGTCGCGCGCGTCGGTCTGAGCACGAACGTCCGATGAGCGAGCAGCTTCCCGCCGACATCGAGCGGCTCCGCGAGCTGCTCCGCGACTACATCGCCGAGCGCGAGCACACGGAGGACATGCTCCGTGACAGCGAGGAGCGCTATCGCTCGCTCATCGACCGCGCCTTCTACGGCATCTACCGCTCGAGCCCCGACGGCCGCTTCCTCGAGGTGAACCCGGCGCTCGTGCGGATGCTCGGCTACGAGTCGGCCGAGGAGCTGATGCGCGTGGACATGTATCGCGACGTCTACGTCGATCCCGCGGACCGCGCCGGCTTCGTCGCGGCGGCCGAGCGCGGCGACCCGATGCCGGATTGGGTGCAGACGCGCTGGTTCCGGAAGGACCGCATCCCGATCACGGTGCGGATCACCGTGCGCCCGCGACACGACCGCCAGGGACGGATCGAGTATTTCGAGGGGATCGTCGAGGACGTCACCGAGCGGCAGCGGCAGGAGGAGATGCTGCGCCGCAGCGAGCGCATGGCGGGGCTCGGCACCACGCTCGCCGGGGTCGCGCACGAGCTGAACAACCCGCTCACCGCGGTGATCGGCTTCGCGCAGATCCTGATGCGCGGCGCGCGCGACGGGGACGAGCGCGTCGGGCTGGAGACGATCCACCGCGAGGCGACGCGCGCCGCGCGCATCGTGAAGGACCTGCTCACCTTCGCGCGGCGGCAGGAGGGAGCGCGGTCGGAGCGCGTGGACCTCAACGCGATCGTCGAGTACATCCTGTCCACGCGGCGCTACGCGCTCGAGACGAATGGCGTGCGCTGCATCCTCCACCTCGACCCGGCGCTTCCCGCGGTCGCCGGCGATCCGTCGCAGCTCGAGCAGGTGCTCCTCAACCTGCTCGTCAACGCCGAGCACGCGCTCACCGACGCGCTCGACGCGCCGGTGAGCGCGAATCCGGAGGGGACGCCGCGCGGGGCGATCGGGATCAGCACCGAGTCGGAGGGGCAGATGGTGACGCTGCAGGTGTCGGACACCGGCTGCGGGATCGCCCCGGAGCACCTGTCGCGCATCTGGGATCCGTTCTGGACGACGAAGGTCGAGGGCGAGGGGACGGGACTCGGGCTGTCGGTGGTGCACGGGATCGTGAGCGCGCACGGCGGGACGATCGAGGTGACGAGCGACGTGGGTGGGGGCACGACCTTCACGCTGCGCTTCCCGGTCGCTCCACCCGAGGAGGGGGGGAAGAAGCGGCGACTCAGCGGATCGAACCCCGTGGTCGCCGAGATGGCGGAGACTCCGCTCGACATCCTCGTCATCGACGACGAGAGCTCGATCACTACGTTTCTGTCACAGTACCTCGGCTCGCGCGGGCACGCGGTGCTCACCGCGCAGGGCGGGAGCGAGGCGCTGACGCTGGCGCGGCAGAGCTCCTTCGACGTCGTCGTCTGCGACCTGCGGATGCCGGGGATGGATGGGCTGGCGACGATGCGCGCCCTGCGCGAGATGCCGGGTGGCGACCGCCCGCGCTACGTGCTCTCCACCGGCGCGAACATCAGCGACGCGATCAACGAGGCGGTGGACGCGTTAGGCATCGACGCGGTGGTCCCGAAGCCGTACGACATCGAGCAGCTGCGGCGCGCCGTCGAGCAGGGATAGCCGCACCGCACCGCGCGAGTGTGAGCGTCGTCGCACCTGGCGCGACGCGCTCAAGTCCGGTCGCGCGCTGCCGATAACCTGTGTAGCGCCGGACAGCGGCGCGCCTCCCCGGCGCGCGATCCGGCGAGCGCGAGGCGAGGGGCCCGCGCCAGATCCGGTGGGTCCGGATTCGCTTCACCGCAGGTCTTCCCATGCAGAACCCCAGGACGGCTCTCGCGCTGTTCGCGCTCTCCGTCTCTCTCGTGGCGTGCGACGTCGCGCCCACCGTCGGCGGCGCCGGTAGCGCCGCCACCACCGAACGCGTCATCCTCGTCAGCGTCGACGGTCTCCGTGGCGACGCGATGGCGCACATGCCCACCCTCTCCGCGCTGCGAGACCGCGGACTGTGGACCGACAGCATGCGCACGGTTCTCCCGTCGCTCACCGTCCCCGGCCATCTCTCGATGCTCACCGGTCGCGACGTCTCTGGTCTCGGGATCACGAGCAACGATCTCGACATCGGCAACGCGATGGCGCTCGAGATGAACGGCGCGTCGACGGTGTTCTCGTGGGTTCACGGCGCGGGCGGCCGGAGCGTCGCGGTCGCCGGGGCCTCGCTCGTTCCCGCGCAGCGCCTCGCCGACGCGCAGCGGCTCTTCGCGGTCGATACGCTGATCCCGGCGGATCTCGCCGAGGACTCGGTGCGCGCGCAGGCGGTGACGATCGAGACGGGCAGCGACCGGCCGACGCTGTTGTTCGTGCACTTCTCGGGCGCCGACCTCGCGGGCCACGACTCGGGATGGATCGTCCCCGGCGCGACGACGGCCGCCGGCACCGACAGTCTCGCGCCCTACTATCTCGCCGCGGCGGCACGCGTCGATTCGGCGATCGCGGGGATCTGGAACGTGGTCGCCGCCGACGTCGAAGCGGGACGCGTCGCCTTCATCGTCACCGCGGACCACGGGGGCGGACACGGACAGCGCTGCATCGCGACGCCCGACGTGCCGGCGTTCCGCGAGCACTGCAGCGGTGCCGGGGGCGACGTGCGCATCCCCTTCGTCCTCGTCGCGAAGGGAGTCGCGCACGCCAAGCTTCCCTCCTCCGCCCGAATCACCCAGGTCGCGCCGACGATCGCGAAGCTCCTCGACATCTGGCGGCCGAAGACGGCGGACGGGGCGGCGTACTGAGGACGGCCATGCGGCAGGAGGCTAGTGTCATGACTTCCGAGTCATGAGGCGGATGACAGAGAGGCCACGGGCAGGCGATTCGCTGTCCGGTGGCCTCTCCGTCATGTGACTCATGCCGGCGCAGTGATGACACTATCCTCATGCCACATGGCCCCTACGGTCGCTTCTTCAAGCGAACGCCCCCCGACCCCGCATCGATCCGGATCGTGCCGTCCCCGTCGCCGATGGTGCCGACGACGCGGTCGCGCTCGTAGCGAGTCACGCTGACCGGGACGCCGAGGTCGATCCCGCCGCTCCCGGTCTCGATGTCGACGCGGGCGCCTAACGACGCGGGGATCCAGAGCGTGACGCCCCCCGAGCCGCTGTCGATGTCGAGCAGCCTGACGTCCGTCATCAGGTCGAGCTCCGTCGAGCCGCTGCCGGAGTCGAGCTTGACGTCGCGGGCGCTGAGACGGTTCACGATCGCGCCCCCCGAGCCGAGGTCGAGGTTCACCGACTGCATCGTCACCCCATCGGCGCGGAGGCGCCCCGAGCCGGCGTCGACGACGAGCTTGTTCCCCGTGACGTTGGACAGCGTCACCGAGCCGGAGCCGGTGTCGAGGGTGAGGTCGCCGCGCGCGTTGCTCACCTTCACCTCGCCCGAGCCGGTGTCGAGGGAAAGGATCCCCTTCGTGCCGTCGGTGGTGACGTCGGCCACGTGCACGTCCACGTAGACGTCGCCGTCGACGTTGGTGACGCTCACCTCGCCGGCGGCGAGCTTGAGGTCGATGCGCTTCCCCGCCGGGACGGCGACGTCGAGATCCGCGCGCGCATCGAGGCCGCCGCCGCGGCTGCTGATCTCGACGCGGTCGCCCGCGTCGTCGTCATCGCCGAAGGTGCCGTCCTCGGCGACCCGGAGCGTCGTGTGGCCGCCGCCCCAGCCGCGCGAGCTTCCCTCGTCGAAGGTGATGCGGCGCGCGGGGTAGATCACGCGCAGCGCCGAACGTCCGCCGAGTGGTCCGTTCGCGACGCGGAGCTGGCTTGCGTCCTTCCCCGAGCGGGTGACGGTGACGACGACGTCGTTGCCCGATCCTCCCTTCGCGCGGATCGAGCCGACGAGGTTGTAGATCGCGACCTTGTCCCCGGTCACGGTGTACCGCTCCGCGCTCTGCGCGCCGGAGAGCGCGGGCGCGCCGGAGAGCGCGAGCGCGGCGGCGAGGGCGACGGGACGCAGCTTCATGGATCGCATGGCGTGTGGAGCAGAGGTGACGGCGCCCGCCAGGGCGACGGCGGCGCGGTGAAGTTGAGACGATTCGTGCCGATCCGACAGCCCGGACCGCTCGAAGGTTTGAACGAGGGTCAGGAAGGAGTGCGAAGCGCAGCTTCCGGGTTGCTCCGCCGCGACGCTCCATCGAGCTTTCCTCCCGATGACCGATACCACAGCGCGTCTCCCCCTGACGCTTCCCGCCACCGACGAGCCCGCGCGCCCGAGCCGCGCGCTGGTGCTCACCGCGTACGTCACGCTCTACATCGTCTGGGGCTCGACGTATCTCGCGATCCGCTACGCGGTGCAGACGCTGCCGCCCTTCGCGATGGCGGGCGCGCGCTTCGTGCTCGCGGGAGCGATCCTCGCGCTCTGGGCGTGGTGGCGCGACGGTGCGCGCGCGACCGCGGCCAACTGGCGCGCCGCGGCGATCGCCGGCACGCTGCTGCTCGCGGGCGGCAACGGCGCGGTGGTGTGGGCGGAGCAGCGTGTCCCCTCGGGACTCGCGGCGCTCCTCGTCGCCTCGATGCCCTTCTGGATGGTGATCGCCGACTGGGTCCGCCCGGGAGGACGCGCGCCGCGCGTGGGGGTGATGGTGGGCATCGTCGTCGGGATGCTGGGGATCGTGCTCCTCGTCGGCCCCGGCTCGCTCTCCGGCGGCGGCGTCGATCCGGCGGGAGCGACCGCGCTGGTGCTCGGCTCCCTCTCGTGGGCGATCGGCTCGCTCTACTCGCGCCGCGCGGCGCTCCCGAAGAGCGCGATCCTGGCGACGGGGCTCGAGATGCTGACGGGCGGCGTCGTGCTGCTCCTGATCGCCGCGCTCACAGGCGAGTACGGCCGCCTCGACGTCGCGCACGCGAGCCACGCCTCGATCGCCGGTTACTTCTACCTCGTCGTCTTCGGCTCGCTCATCGGCTTCACCGCCTTCGCGTGGCTGATCCGCGTCAGCAGCCCGGCGCGCGTCTCGACCTACGCCTTCGTGAATCCCGTCGTCGCCGTGCTACTCGGCTGGGCGATCGCGCACGAACCCGTCGGCCCGAGGACAGTCGTGGCGGCCGCGATCATCGTCGGAGCGGTCGCGCTGATCACGTTCGGGACGGGGAAGAAGGAGGGGTAGCCGCTATTCTCGTGCGCCGTGCGCTGCGACTCGTTTGGCGAATTCGGATCTCTGCCATCGCGGGGAGCACGGGAGGCGGGGAGGAATGCTCGGGGAGTGTCGTTTCTTTCCCTTGCTTGCCTTCCTGATTGGTTCTCGACTCGGACGGCTGCCGTTACTCCCTGGGGAAGAGCAGCCGGCACTCACTCCTCGCCCGGCAGCTTGATCAGCCCTCCGGTCGGGAGCAGCGCTTTCAATCGCTCGTCGAGCTTCTTCTTCTCCTCGTCCAGCCGCGCCCGCGCGTCGGCGACGAGCTGTTCGCCCTGGGCGCGGAGTGAGTCGGCCTTCGCGCGCAGCGGGGCGGTCTTCTCGTCCACGATGCGGTCGACCTGGGCGCGGGCCTTCGCTTCGGCCTTCGCGATCTCCTCGCCGGCGACGGTACGCATGCGGTCGGCGAGAATGCGGTCGAGGTTCGAGCGGACGACGAGGGAGGGCTTCGCGATCTCGCCGGTGAGGTCGGCGACGATCTCGAGGTCGTTCACCCCTTCGATCACGCGCAGCGCGAGCGCCTCCATCGCGTTCTTCACCGAGCCGGCCGTCGCGACGGAGTCGGTGCGGCGCCAGGTCACCGCGGGGGCGCGGATCGTCCATCGCGCGGCGACACGGTCGCCGACACGCAGCAGGTCGATCCGGCTCGTCCCCTCGCCTAACGCGGCGCGCATCGGCAGCCCGGGGAGCGGGAAGCTCGGCAGCGTCACGCCGCTGGCGATGACGCCGAGCGAGTCGCGGATGCGGCCGCCGACGTGGTCGAGCACTCCGGCCGCGTCGATCGACGCGACGACGCCCGCCGTCGAGCGGCGGGTGAGGGTGAAGCGGGTCGGCTCGCGGACGAGCGCGGGCATCGTCGTCACGTTGGTGACGGAGGCGACGTACTTCCCGCTCGCCGCGGTCTTTCCCCCGATGCCGAGATCGACGTCGCCGCGACGGAGGAGGAAGTCCGGATACTCGCGCGCCTTCGGGAAGGCGATGGTGCTCCCCGCCATGCGCAGCCGCCTGGGGCCGGGCTGCTCGCGCGGCAGCAGCCCGGGCGGCACGTACTTCTGGGCCATCTGCGCCCAGTACATGATCTTCTGGAAGCGGTCGATGCTGACGTCGCCGAAGAGCGCGCCGCCGAGATCCGGTCCCTCGATCGCCGGAACCTTCATCAGCGAGCGGGCGAAGGCGTAGTCCTCGCGCCGCGCGCTGTCGAGCGCCTGCAGCTCGGCGCCGAGCACCACCGTCGTCGTCCGCGCGTCGCGGGCGAGCGACTCGAGGCGCTTCTTCGCCGAGTCGATCCGGGCGATGGTGCGCCGGACGTCGGCGACGGCCTTTCGCGTGCCGTCGATGCCTAACGTGCGCGGGCTCGCGCCGGAAAGGCGTGTCGTCACCGCGCGCGCCGAGTCGAGCACGGGCTGGAGGGCGAGCGCGCGGTAGCCGGCGGTGAGCGCGTCGCGCAGCGAGTCGGCGCGCACGCCGGCCTCGAGCGCGCGCCGGACGCTGGCCAGCTTCGTCGGGTCGAGGACGACGGCGCGGATGGTGTCGATCGGAGTGAAGCTGGCGATCGGCTTGCGCAGGCGCGCGCCCCATTCGTTCAGCGAGCGCAGCGTAGACGCGGCGAAGCCGTCGCGCGGCGCGGGCGCGGCCGGCGTACGGCGCTTCGTCCCGGTATTCACCCCGGCGAGCGTCAGCGTGCGCACGATGATCTTCTTCTCGAGCAGCGGGCGTCCCTCGAGCTCCGCGGTCACGCGATCGGCCTCGACGAGGTTGCGCATCGGGTCGAAGGGATCGGCGATGCTGACCCCGCGCAGCTCGACCGTCGCGTCGCGCAGCTTCACGTGGAGCGACCCGATGTCCACCTGCGTGCCGAGGAACTTCGTCGCCCCTTCCTCGATGGTGTTGCGGAGGAGCGCCTCGCCCATCGTCAGCCAGACGACGACGATGGCGAGGAGTACGACGACGATCGGGATCAGCCCGCGCCAGCGGATGACGCCGCGCCGGCGACGCGCGGGTACCGCGGCGGGGAGCGCCGCGTTACTCGGGGCGGAACCAGCGATAGACATTGTACGCCTGCGAGGCGGTGACGGCCCGGTAGAACTTCGACTGGCGGACGCGCTCCCCGTAGGTCGCGCGATAGCGGACGATCCCCCACTTCACGAGGAGGAAGATCGGGACGAACAGCACGAGCCAGCCGACGACGCTGCCGAGGACGACGGTGTTGTTGAAGTTCGTGTACGGCACCAGCGGCGCGTTGAACCAGCTCGTCCACAGCGGCGCGAGCGTGCGCGCGCCGAGGAGCGCGCGTCCGATCTGATGAAAGAGCGGATCGAGGGCGAAGCCGATCGGGACGAAGAGCGCCCAGGCGAGCATCCCCGCACCGAACGAGACGTTGAGCAGGAGGAGGAGCGCGAAGACGACGACGTTGTGGACGTTCGCGATCGGCGTGAGCCCGAGCGCGGCGCCGAGCGCCGCCCCGAACGCGATCCGCGTCGGCGTCCCGTCGGAGTGCAGCTCCTTGACGAGGGACTGGAGGAGCTTGAGGAAGGCGAGCATGACGTGAGGAGGACGGACTTCCTTCGGGTGCGGTCACCGCGCAGCCGCGCGCCCAGCGTGGTGCGCTTGCGCACCGTACGTGTGTGAGGTACGTGGCACAGGCTATGCGTTCAAATGTTTATGCACTGCACCGGGTGGCCTCGCCGCCCGGTTGCGGGGCGCATGGAATCCTGTACGAGCCACGCTCTCTCCCGCGTCGCCGCTCACGTCTGGCCACGCAGCTCCGTTGTTGTCGCGCCCGCTCAGGGCGCCCGTTGCACGTTGGTCGCCGTTCAGGAGGTCCCACCCATGCGTCACCCGCTCTGGCCCACGCTCAGCGCCGCCGCGCTGGCACTCGCCGCTGCCTGCGCCGACAGTCCGACAGCGCCACGCGCGCTCGGCGTCGGTCCCGCTCTCGACCGCCGCGCCGGCGGCGGGGGATTGAGCATCTCGCAGACGGCATCCGGCTTCGACGAGACGGTCACCGACTACGACTGGACCTTCGAGAAGAAGGTCGAGGACGTCCTCGCCGGCGTGCACATGCTGCCCGAGGGCTCGAAGACGGAGACGACGATCATCCCGAACGATGTCAAATGGATCGTCTACGATCTGACGGCGACCCGCGACCAGGGTACGACGACCAGCGCCACAGGGGTGCGCGGCCAGGTCTGCGTGGCGAACCCGGGGCCGGCCGCGACACAGGGCCTGGCGATCACCCAGATCGTGCAATCGCGGAGCGGCGGCGCGCCGTTCCAGACGGTCGCGAGCCGCGCCATCGACGTCTCGGCGAAGCCGACGCTCGCCGGCGGGCAGTCCTACTGCTACCCGTACGAGCTTCCCTTCACTCCCACGAGCGGCGCGGAGTACCGCACGCTGCCTCGGGTCACGATCGCGAACGGCGACGTCGGCGCGGCCGCGCCGCTCGGGTTCACCATCCCGGCGCACGTCCAGACCACGCGCGATGCGTCGGCGCGGATCGACGAGTCGCTCATCAGCGCCTGCCGCAACATCTGGCCGGGCATCATGTGCACCTGGGGCGACCACGGTGTGCCCGAGCTCCCGTTCATCGTCGACAAGTCGACGACCCTCCGGATCACCGTCGATCTTCACAACTTCCACGTCTGCGGTGAGTCATTGCCATTCGTGAACGCGGCGACGCTGACCGAGCTGGGACCGCCGGGCGCCGCGCCGGAAGTGCACACGTCGTCCGCCGCGCTGACGGTGAAGACCGGGGAGTGCGCCCCGAAGCCGGCCAACCCGGGCTGCACCCTCACGCAGGGATACTGGAAGAATCACCCATGGCCGGTGAGCCCGCTCTTCCCACCGTCGACGCTCGACACGTGGGACACGGACCATGGCTGGGCCTATCAGGGGTGGAACTTCTTCGACACGGGGATGCGGTGGAAGACCGTCCTCGGCATCCCCCCGCGCGGCGACGCCTACTACATCCTCGCGCATCAGTACATCGCGGCCATCCTCAATCAGCAGAATGGCGCGTATGTGCCGGACGAAGTGCGGCAGGTCCTCGTGAACGCGTACGGCTATTTCTCGGCGGCTCCCCAGGTTCGCGCGACGTACGACCGTAACACGCTGACGACGTGGGCGACGCTGCTCGACCGGTACAACAACGGCCAGCTCGGCGTCCCGCACTGCGGCTGAGGAGGGGCGATGCGATCGCTTCGGAACGCGCGCGCGCTCGCCGCGCTCCTCATCGCCGCCGCCGCGGCGTGCAGCGACAGGGAAATCACGGCGCCGACGGCGGCGAGCGACACGCCGTCGGTGCGGCAGGACCGTGCACCGGCGGCGCTCACCGCGCCGAGTCTCGCGTGGAACGGGCTGGCGCGCGATCTCGTCGCGCGGCGGAGCGTCGACCCACCGATGGCGGCCCGAACGTACGCGCTGCTCAGCGTCGCACAGCACGATGCCGTCGTCGCGACGAGCGATGCGATCCCGGGCTCGGCACGCGCGCGGAAGGAGTCGGCGGCGCGGGTGGCGGTGATCGCGGCCTCGACGACCATCCTCGCCGCCGAGTTTCCGCTGGATGCGGATCAGTTGCGCGCACGGTCGAGCGCCGAGCTCGCGGGAGCGCTCGCCGGGGCACCCGATGCGGACGAGGTGAACCTCGCCTTCTCGCTCGGCGCTCGCGCGGCTCGCCGGGTGCTCGAGCGTGCGGCGAGCGACGGGTCAGCCGACCAATGGACCGATGCGATTCCCGTGGGACCGGGAATCTGGTTCAGCGCCGCGAACGCGACCCCGCTCCGGCCTCGCTGGGGGCAGGTGCGCCCCTGGCTGCTCCGGTCGGGCGACGAGCTGCGTCCCCCGCCGCCGCCGGCGTGGAAATCCGCGGAGTATCTCGCGGCGCTCGCCGAAGTTCGCCGGATCTCGGACAGCCGCACTCCCGAGCAGCTGCGCGTCGCGCTCTACTGGGCGGACGGGAGCGGCACGGTGACCCCTCCCGGGCACTGGAACGCGATCGCCGCCGATCTCATCGCCCGTCATCACCTCGACGAGGAGAAGTCGACACGGACGCTGGCGCTGCTGAACATGGCATTGATGGACGCAGGCATCGCCTGCTGGGACGCGAAGTATCACTACTGGCTGATCCGTCCCTCGCAGGCGGACCCCGCGATCGTTACCGCGGTGCCGCTTCCGAACTTCCCATCGTACGTGTCCGGTCACGCCACCTTCTCCGGCGCGGCGGCGCAGCTGCTCGCGGCGGCCTTCCCGGAGGAGCGCGACGAGTTGCGCGCGATGGCGGTCGAGGCGGCGATGTCGCGGCTGTACGGCGGAATCCACTACCGCTTCGACAACGACGCGGGGCTCGCGTTAGGCAGGCGGATCGGCGCGCGCGCCGCGGCGCGGCTGTAGGTGCAGTGGTCACCACTGAGTCTCGATCGCCTCGAGCTCCGACCGCAGCTTCAGGTACGACTCGTACCGCTCGCGGTCGATCGTTTCCGCGTCCACGGCCGCGCGCACCGCGCAGTCGGGCTCCGCGCGGTGGGTGCAGTCGGCGAAGCGGCATTCCTCGCGGACGGCGCGGAGCTCGGGGTAGCAGCGGTCGAGCTCCGTCGGCTCGATCCCCCACATCCCGACCTCGCGCAGTCCGGGGGTGTCCACCACGAAGCCACCCCCGGGGAGCGGGTGCAGCCAGGCGCCGACGGTGGTGTGGCGGCCCTTGTTCACGCTCTCGCTGATCTCGCCGACGCGGAGCGAGAGACCGGGGAACAGTGCGTTGAGGAGCGACGACTTCCCGACCCCCGATGGTCCCGTGAACACCGAGGTGCGATCGTGGAGCGCGTCGCGCAGCTCGTCGAGCCCGCGCGGCTCCTTCGTGCTCGTGTAGTGGATCGGATATCCCGCGCGCTCGTACGCGGCGAACCTCGCGCGCGCCGCCGCCTCGCTCGCCAGGTCCACCTTGTTGATCACGATCCGCGCGGCGAGGTCGTTCGCTTCGGCGATGGTGAGGAAGCGGTCGAGCATGCGCGGGTGCGGCTCCGGCTTCACCACCGCGAACACGACGACCACCTGGTCGACGTTGGCGGCGACGACGCGCTCGGCCTGGCGCATCCCCGGCGCGCGGCGCGAGAGCGACGAAGTCCGCTCGTGGATCTCGGAGATCGCCCAGCCGTCGCCGCGCTCCGCGGGCTCGATCGTCACGCGATCGCCGACGGCGAGCTTCGGCGCGTTGTCCTGCTTGAGCCGTCCGCGGAGGCTGACCTCGCGATCGACACCGGCGGTCGTGCGCACGTGCCAGACGCCGCCGGTACCGCGGAGGACGACTCCTTCCTCGCGCGCCGTCACGAGCGATCCGGATCGTCGTCGCGCATCGCGTCCCACCAGCGCCGCGTCGGCGTGCCCCCGCTGGCCGCGGCGACGCAGGCGTCGAGCAGCCCCTTCACCGCGGAGAGCGGAAGTCGCGCCACGTCGTCGAGCACCTCGCGCTCGCTCGTGCCGCGCGCGAGGTAGTCCGTCTCGAGGTGCCCCGACGGGCCCTGCTCGCCGGTGCGGTGCCAGCGGATGAAGAGCAGGTAGGCGCCCCAGGGGCGCTCCGCGTCGCCCGTCGGGTCGGCGACGATCTCGACGCTGTAGGAGAGCCCGTCCGGTCCCTCGAACGCGGCGGGGCGGTCGTGCACCGCGCGATAGCCGCCGATGGTGTTCGCGTCTCCCTTCTCGGGATCGGGAGGAACGTAGCGGGGATGATGCATGCGCGCCGGCGGCGCCGCTGCCTAACGGCGACGGCCGAAGGTCTCCTTCATGATGTTGCCCGCGATGAACCAGACGTTGGCCGGACGCTCGGCGAGACGGCGCATCAGGTACGGATACCACTGCGTCCCGAAGGGGACGTAGACGCGCATGCGGTAGCCCTCCTTCACCAGCCGCTCCTGCAGGTCGCGGCGCACCCCGTACAGCATCTGGAACTCGTAGCGGTCAGCGGGAATCTTCTGCTCGGCGACGAACCTCTTCACCTCGCGGATGATGCGCTCGTCGTGCGTCGCGAGCCCCGGATAGTTGCCGTGCCGCACCAGCTCCTGCATGCAGCGCACGTAGTTCGCGTCCACGTCGGCCTTTTCGGGGTACGCGACGCTCGCCGGCTCCTTGTACGCGCCCTTGCAGAGACGCACGCGGCACTTGAGCTGGATCGCCCGCTCGACGTCGGCCGCGGTGCGATAGAGATAGCTCTGCAGCACGATCCCGACGTTTTCCGGGTACGCCGGGTACAGTCGCTGCTCGAAGAGCTGCAGCGTCCGCTCGGTGTACGCGCTGCTCTCCATGTCGAGGCGGACGAAGGTGTGGTGCTGCCGCGCCCGGTCGAGGACCTCGTGCATGATCGAGATGCAGAGCTCCTCGGAGATGTCGAGCCCCATCGCGGTGAGCTTCACCGACACGTTCGCGTCGAGGTTGCGCTCGCGGATCATGTCGAGGAGACGGATGTAGTCGCGCCCGGTCTGCCGCGCCTCCGCCTCGTTGGTCACGCTCTCGCCCAGCAGGTCGAGCGACGCCGTGATCCCCTGCTCGTTCAGCGCACGCACCGCCTCGAGCGCCTCCTCCGCCGTCTCGCCGGCGACGAAGCGCCGCGCGAACTTCTTCGCCAGACCGTTGTCGCGAACGAACCTGAAGATGGTCGGCTGGTTGGAGAGATAGAGCAGTGCGTTGCGGAGCATGAATCCTCAGTAAAGATCACGGCCGCTCTCCGGCGAGCAGTCGGAGCGCGGTGGGGCGGCGGAATATACCCGGGGGCGATGCACGTCGTCAGCGGCTACGGCAGCGCGCGGCGGGAGACTCCCCCGAGCCCGGAGAGCCGCACCACGGGAAATTCCGCGCCGCGCGATATGACGGGGTCGAGGGTGTTCCAGGTCACGAGCCCGTCGTCGCTCTGCGGCTCGAGAAGCCAGACGGCGAGCGCCCCCAGCGCCTGGCTCGTCGGGACGATGATCGTCCCCGCCGGAAGATCGCGCGGCTGCGCCGGGAGCCAGTGTCCGTCGAGCGTCGTCTCGTGGTGCCCCTGGAAGGCACGGCGCGCCCGGTCGATCGAGTCGACGATGAACGCCGAGGCGGCGAGTCGCGCGGGCGCCGTCGTTCGCTCGACGTGGATGCCGTGGAGCTGGAGCATGCGCACGACGTCCTCGTTGCCCGGAGCGATCGCGTAGGCGGCGGGGACGGTGATGGAGAGCGAGGGCTGGAAGCGGTCGTAGACGGCGAGCTGTAGAGTGCGATACCTCCCCGTGCGCCGCATCCCGCGCGGCACTCCCGGCTCGCCGAGCGCGCTGCTGTCGGCGACTCGCTCGATCTCCTCGGCGGGCACGCCCATCGTGAATGGCGACGCGGTGAGGCGGGCGCGGATCGCGAGCTCGGAGCCGGCGATGGGTCCGCTCGCGGTGCGCCGCGCCAGCCGATCGAAGGACGCGCGACGCTCGGCGACGAGGGAGAGAATCTCGCGCACGAAGGCGTAGGTGGACTTCACGCGCCGCTCGAAGGGATCGTGCGAGAACGCCTCGCTGAGGATCGCCGCGCGATCTCGCAGCCCGACGTAGTTCGTCCCGAAGCGCGGGCGGTGGTCGTAGGTGACCCAGGCGCGGATCGTCGTGTCGCTCGCGCCGCGGCCGGTCGGGTCGCCGCCGAACATGCGCTCGTCGCGGTCGAAGTTCCCGTAGTCGAAGGTGTCGAAGCCATCGCGCGCGCGCATGCGCTCGCGCAGCACGGGGAGGAGCGAGTCGCGCACGAATGGCGCCGCCTCGCCGACGGGCGCGAGCGGCGGCGCGTAGGTGAGCGCGTAGCCGTGAAAGCTTCCGTCGGTGGTGTGCAGGTCGACGAAGAGGTCGGGATCCCACGCGGCGAAGGCGGCGAGCGACGCGCGCGTCTCCGGCGCCTCCGCCTTCACGTAGTCGCGGTTGAGGTCGAGCCCCTGCGCGTTGGCGCGCGTGCCCACCATCTCGGGGCCATTCTGCTCCGTGCGGTTGCGGGACTGCGACGCGAAGCGCTCGTTGCCGTCGGCGTTGTAGATCGGAACCGCGACGAGGACGATCGAGTCGAGCACGTTCGGGTCCGCCTGCTCGACGAGGTCGCGCAGGAGCGCGAGCAGCGCCTCCTTTCCCTCGACCTCGCCGGCGTGGATGTTCGCCTGCACGTAGACGATCGGGCGTCCGAGCCGGCGCGCCTCGGCCGGCGTGTGGACGAGCGGCCGCGAGGCGATGGCGCAGGGGATGTCGCGCCCCTCGGTGGTGCGGCCGATGCTGCCTAACGCGATCGGCGCCCCCGACGACTGGAGCGTGTCGAGGAAGCGCACGACGTCCTCGTACGTGGAAGTCTCCAGGTAGTTCGTCAGCTCGGCGCGCGTCCTGACCACCGGCGCCGGCGGCGTGGCGATCGCGCTCCCGATCGCCGAGCCGATGCTCCTGAGCGTCGCGCACCCCGCGAGCGCGAGCACGCCGGCGACGACGAACAGGCGCGGACGCATCACAGGGTCTCGCGGGTATCGGCCCGCTGCTGCGCGCCGAGCGAGGACGCCGCGCCGGAGCCGGCGAGAAGGAGAACGAGTGCCGAGCGGGACATGACCGGGACCAGGGTGAGAATCTCCTAAGGTAGAGCGCGGGCGAAGATTTGGGAGGGATGCCGCGCGTTCACCGCAACGAGCCGGCTGTTGCTCTCGTTATGGAAACACGACGGTCACGAAGGGCCACGAAGCTGTTGCTGACGCACCCTTCATGAACCTTCGTGACCTTGGTGTTCTGACAGTGGTCGCCGCAGCCAGACAGCGTCCGGCGGGAAGGAGCCCGGAAACGCGCACGGAGCGACCCGATGCCGACCACCGCCCTGCAGGGTCGCTCGCCTGGGCTCCAGAGCCTAACGTCCGGCCATGCAACGACTTGCCATGATGCGACCCCGGCCGGCGCCGGCCGGAGGCCGGCGGGGTGTCGTATTCCTTCCCGTTGACGGCTCCGGGTTCCGGTCGAATGTTTGTGCTCCCTCATTCCCCGGTAGCACATGCGTCGCACGTTGCTCTCGCTCGCCGTCCTCGCCTTCGGCCCTTCACTCGCCGCGCAGGCCCCGAAGATCACGCCGAAGGGTGATCCCTCCGTCCGCAGCGATACCATCTACTCGCTCGCCGTGAAGGCGGCCGACTATCCCGAGGAAGGGTTCATCTATCTCCTCGACGACGGCGTCGTGCGCTTCGAGAGCGACGGCCGCGGGAGCTCCACCTACCGGCAGGTCGTGCAGATCCTCAACGAGGACGACGTCGAGAGCTGGTCGGAGCGCTCCTTCTCGTACTCCCCCGAGCGCGAGAAGCTGACCGTCAACTGGATCCGCGTCGTCAAGCCGAACGGCGAGGTCGTGGCGGCGAAGCCGGCGATCGAGCAGAAGTCGGACGTCCCCGCCTCGACCTCGTCGCCGGTGTACGAGCAGCGGAAGGTGCTCCGCTACTCGCTGAGCGGCGTCGCGCCGGGGACGCTCGTGGACTACAGCGTCACGCGCGAGCGGCTCAAGCCGTATCTCGCGGGGGACTTCTACGACTCGTGGAGCGTGACCACGGGGCGCACGACGCGGCGCTCGCGCTTCATCGTCGACGTTCCCGCGTCGATGACGCCGAAGATCCGCGAGCGGGCGCTCAACTTCAAGCGCAGCGAGAGCGTCGTGAACGGACGCCACGTCTACACGTGGGCGACGAAGGATCTGCCGCGCGTCCGCTCCGAGCCCTTCGCCGCGGACTCGAACGACATCTACATGAGCGTCGCGGTGGCCGCGCCGATGGACTGGCAGACGATCGGCGCCTGGTACGCCGGGCTCGCGAAGGATCACTACGCGATCACGCCGGACATCCGCAAGGTGCTCGACACCGTCGTCGCGAAGGCGAAGACCGCGGACGACACGCTGCGCGCGGTGCACCGCTGGGTCGCGCAGGACTTCCGCTACGTCTCCGTCTCGCTCGGCATCGGCGGCTACCAGCCGCGCACGCCGGCCGAGATGTTCGCGAAGAAGTTCGGCGACTGCAAGGACAAGGCGACGATGTTCGTCGCCGCGGCGCGCGCGTTAGGCATCACCGCGTATCCGGTGCTCCTCAGCTCCGGCGGCGGGGTCGACACGACGATGGCGTCGATCGACCAGTTCAACCACGCGATCGCCGCGGTGAAGCGGCCGGACGGAAAGTACCTCTTCCTCGACCTCACCTCGGAGCTCACCCCCGTCGGCTCGCTTCCCTACGGCGAGCAGGGCGAGTTCGGGATCGTCGTCCACGACGACGGCGTCACGGAGCAGATCCGCTTCCCCCTCGACTCGATCGACCGCAACGCGAGCGAGATGCACATCGTCGGCGAGCTCGGCACCGACGGCCGCTTCAACGGCCGCTACGTGGAGACGGGCACCGGCACGCGGCAGTATCCGCTGCGCGGCATGTTCACGACGCCCCTCGACTCGACGCAGAAGGCGAACGTCTCGCGCGCGATCGCGACCGGGATCTTCCGCGGCGCGAGCGGCGACAGCCTCACCGGCTTCGAGGGGAAGAACCTGCAGGCCGAGCCGAAGATCACCCTCAAGGTGAAGAACGGCATCGCGTCGAAGCACTCGGGGAACACCGACATCCTCTCGATCCCGATCGGTGGGCTGAGCGGATGGGCGGAGAACATGGTGAACAACCTCGAGGAGCGCGGCGAGCGGCATTTCCCGATCGACGTCGCCGGGATCATCGGGCCGATCACGAGCTTCAGCGAGTTCCGCGTCACCCTGCCCGAGGGATGGAAGGCGCGCGTCCCGCAGAACGTCACCGCCGACGGCCCCTTCGGTCTCTACGAGGCGAAGTACGCGCAGAATGGCCGCGAGCTCGTCGTCTCCCGCCGCCTCCGCGGTCGCACCGGCGTCCTCCCGAAGGAGCGCATCGAGGACCTCAAGTCCTGGCTCCGCGAAGTCGCGACGGACGACGTTCGGTTCATCGTGATCGAGCATCCGGCCGTCGCCGGAACGAAGTAGGCTGGAGGCTTCTGGCTGAAGGCTGGAGGCGACTGCGGTCGGCGTGGTCGCCTCCAGCCTTCAGCTCATCGCCTCCAGCCCCTGCGCGGCAGCTACCGCAGGAACCGCGTCGCCAGCTGCTCGAGCCGATCGTCCCCGTCCCTGATCGCGCGGTCGCGGATCTTCCGGACGTGCGTGTGGAGCTTCGGCTCGCCCCAGTAGTAGCCCGTTGCCAGCTCGGCGCTCTCCGTCTCGCCGGCGCGCGCGGCCTCGAGCAGGGCGGCGGCGGCCGCCGCGTCGTAGGACGGGTCGTCGCGATCGGGGAGACCGTAGCCGCGGCGAGGGGCGCTGCCCCCCGCGTCCTCGTTCACGAATGCGCGTGACATCGTACCCGTCGAGACGGCAAGGCGAATGCCCGCGCGGTCAGCGCGCCGCCTGGCTCATCGCGGCGAGCGCGGCGAACGCGAAGGCGTCCTGCAGCGCGTGCGCGACGATGACCGGCCATACCCGGCGCGACATCGCGTAGTACACCGTGAAGACGAGTCCCAGCGGCAGCACGCCGACGAGCGCGAGCCCGCCCTGATAGGCGTGGATCGCCGTGCGCAGCGCGAGGCTCACCGCGCACGCGCGCTTCTTCCCCAGCAACCGGCCGAGCGCCGTCACGCCGTAGCCGAGCCAGAGGAACTCCTCGAACACCGCGTTGAGGATCGAGACGACGAGCATCACCGGGCGGGTGAGTGCCACCTGCAGCGGCGGCGTGTCGAGCGTCTTCGCATAGTCGGCGTTGATCGCCGTTACGATCCCGAACGACGCGGCGAGGGCGAGCATCGTCAGGAACCAGACGCCGATCCCGCGCACCACGTCGATCGGGCCGGCCGGCTCCGTCATCGCGTCCACGCGCCAGCCGCGCCAGCGGAGCCAGGGCACGAGCACGATCGCGAAGATTCCCTCCACGACGAGTGTGCCGAGCGCCGCCTTGTCGTCGAGCCGCAGATCGAGCTCGCCGAGCGAGACGCCGCGCCACCAGCTGGCGAGGAAGAAGCCGACGACGACGAGGAAGACGAGCCAGGGCTCGAGCGCGTCCGAGATGACGCGCTTCATCCGCCGCACATGTCCGTGCCGTCGACGCGCAGGGAGTCGGCGCTCATGTTCAGCCAGCCGCGCAGCGTGTCACCCTGCTGCGGCACGGTGAGGTGCGCCCACCAGAGCGTGTGGGGAGCGTGCACGAGCTTCGCGCCGTTGGCGCCCGTCGCGGTCCAGAACTCCATGACGGTGATCAGGTGTCCGCGCAGCCAGGCGCCGCGGGCGCCCTCTCCCTGATAGTCGAGCAGCAGCACCGTGTCGCCACGCGCGAAGGTGCGGCCCCCTTCGATGTCGGTCATCATGTCGCTCACCGCGACGACGCCGATCGTGTCGACGACGACCAGCCCGCTGTCGGCGAGCACCGCCGTCCCCGGCGCGATCCTGCCGACGATGGGCGCTCCGGCCGCCTGCGTCGCGCGGAGCACTCCCCCGCTCACGACCGTCCAGCGCCCGTACTGGCAGCACTCGAAGGGGCAGGCGCCATGCACGACGTACGGCGCGACGGGCCGTGGCGCCGCCGGGTCGCTGCTCCCGATCGCGTCGCTCACCGTCGCCGCGAGCTGCGTGCGCAGGATGCCGAGCGATGACGCGAGCATCCGGCCGTCGACTCCGCGGGCCAACCCTCGCTGTCCGACGATGCTGTCGCCGCGCATGTAGTACCACGCTGTCGGCGCGGCGGGCGGCACGCGCCCCGCCACCCAGCGTGGCGGCCCGTCGGGCGCGACGGTGGCAACAACGACCGCCCCGTCGCGGAAGTAATACGTCAGCGCGCCGACCGAGTCGCGTGGCAGGTCGCCGCGCACGCGGACGAGCGAATCGCCGATGTACGCTCCCTCGACGCTCCACGAGTCCTCGCTCTCCGGATCGACGTGCGTCTCGAGCAGGCGCAGCCCCCGCCGGTACTCGAGCGAGTCCACGCGCACCGCCCAGTGATCGGCGCTCGTCTCCGATTCCGTCGCGGCCGGCGTGATGGAGGCCTTCGCGGTTCGGATGAGACTGTCGGCGTAGGCGCTGTCCGACGCACGCGCCGCGTCCTGGCCGCCGTCGCACGCCATGGCGGCCGCGAGCGCGAAGGCGGCCACTGCGACGCGGGCGAGCGAGCGCGGCGGCGCACTCATGCGCGCATCGCCTCGGCGATCTCGCGGATCTGCTCCGCGTGCCGCACCTCGTGCCAGCCGAGGAAGAGCGTCCACTGGTACATGTCGAGCTGGCCGAACATGACGTGCGGAAAGACGATCGTGCCCAACGCGAGACCGCTCGCCGCAATCAGGCCGTCGCGCACCGCGGCACGGCTCTCCTTCAGCGCGGCGAGCGCCTCGGATGCGCGCGCCGCCTGCGCCGGCCGCACGACCTCGGGTGCCTCCAGCCGCCGCGAGCGGTCCGTCACCGCCGACCGCTCGAGTCGGCCGAGCACCGACGACGTCTCGGTCTCGCGTGGCGTCCCGCGCTCCCCCGCCTCGGCGACGACCTTCTGGATGCGGCGCGCGAAGCCCGCGTCGACGCGGTGCAGGTGGTCGAGCACTTCCCCAACGGTCCACCGCCCCTCGCCCGCGCGGCGGTCGCGCGCCTCCTCCGGCACGCGCGCGACCGCCATCATGAGCGACGCGCGCGTCTCGTCGAGGAGCTCGAGCAGCTCGCCGATCCGCGGGTGGATCGCGCGCTTGTTCACCGTCTCAGGCGGCATGCGGGGTCCCCGCGTAGCCGAGCACCGCGACGACGTGGCAGACGCTCCCCGCCGCGACGAAGAGGTGCCAGATCGCGTGTCCGTAGCGAATGCGCTCGTCCCATACGAAGAAGAGGACGCCCGCGGTGTAGGCGATCCCGCCGGCGAGAATCCACGCGATGCCGACGAGGCTGATGTGCTCGAGCAGCGGACGCGCCGCGACGATCCCGATCCATCCCATCAGCAGATAGACCGCGGTGGAGAGCCGCGCCCAGCGGAAGCCGAGCGTCGACTTCACCACGATTCCCGCGGCCGCGAGCCCCCAGACGAGCGCCAGCAGCGACCATCCCCACGGGCCGCGCAGCGGGCCGAGGAGGAACGGGGTGTACGTCCCCGCGATCAGCGCGTAGATCGCCGCGTGGTCGATGACGCGGAACACCTCCTTCGCGCGCGAGCGAGGGAGGGCGTGATAGAGCGTGGACGCGGTGTAGAGGAGCACGAGCGACGTACCGAAGATCGCCGCGCTGGTGATGCGCCAGCCGTCGCCCTGGCGAGCGGCGGCGATGATCAGGAGAGGGAGCGCGACGATGCTCGCCGCGAGCCCGACGCCGTGCGTGACGCTGCTCGCGATCTCCTCGCCTAACGTCTGCCGGCGAGGCTCGGGGCCCGCCGCGGTGCTCACCGGATGACGGTGCCGGGAGGCAGCCCCTCGAGCAGCACCATGTTCGTGCGCGCCGAGCGCTGGCGCAGCGCCTTGCCCTCCGCGTATTCCGCGCTCGCCCACCAGGCACGCGCGCGCTCGGCGTCGGGGAACTCGAGGATCACGAGACGCGTCGGGCGCCAGCTCCCCTCGAGCACGTCGGTCTTCCCGCCGCGTGCGATGTACTTGCCGTCGTACTTCGCGATCGACGCCGGCGCGAGCGACTTGTAGCGGTCGTACGTCGCGGCGTCCTGCACCTCGATGTCGACGACGATGTATGCGGGCATGCGTGAAATGTTACGCGGGTGGCGGCGGCGGCGCCATCGGGCCGTCGCCCGCCACGCGCCTCACGGCCCGCGCGTCGCCGAGCTGTAGAGCGAGTCGAGGAGCCGCTTGTAGGCCGCGACGGGAGGGATGCCGAGCTGCGCGCGGCGGGCGTCGACGTGCGCCGAGTCGGCGATGGGATCGAGGACGAAGTGGCCGCTCACGATCGACGCCTGCGTCCCGTAGATCTGCGGCTGGCCGCGCTGGCGCGCGACGCGGTCGGTGAGGAGCGCGACCTGGTGGCCCTCCGCTTCGCCCGTCGCATATGCGCGCTCGAGCAGGGGCAGGGCCTTCGCCATGAAGGCGGTGTCCTGCGTCGCGTGCTGGATGATGAGGAACGCGGCCTGCTCGCCGTCGCGGCCGACGAGCGTATAGCCCGGCCATCCGTGCTCCGCGACGACCTGCTTGATGAAGGTCGTGTTGAGCGCGTCGACCTGGTTCATCCGGTCGATCGCCGCCGAGTCGGCGCTCCCCGTCAGGAAGGGCTGCCGGACTTCCTGGTCCTTCTGGCCGCGGACGAGGAGCTGCGCGCGCAGCATCTCGTCGCGCCCCGCGGGTGCGGGCTGCTGGGCGTACGAGCCGCGGGCGCAGAGCACCAGCGCGGCGAGGATGAGTGCTCGCGTCATGCGGGCGAGCAGTTCACGAAGCGGGCCAGCCGTTCAGGGCTGGAGCTCGGTCCCTATTCTGCGGCCGTAATAGACGCCTGCCGCCGTCCCGATCATCGAGACGACGAACGCGGTCATCATCCCGCCGACCTTGTCGCCGAGCCACCAACCGACGGCGCCGCCGACGGTCGCGCCGATGAAGCCGAGCAGCTTGATCATGTCATTCTCCCGAGATTCGTCCGGCGCGGATCGCGAGCGGCCAGCGCACCGTGCGCCTGCGCTCCGGCGCTCCCCACGCCGCGGCCACCCGTCCCGCGAACTCGTCGAGCGCCTCGTGCCCGCGCGCCCGCGCGTATCGCTGGAACGCCGACCAGGTACCGATGTATCCGAGCAGCTCCGCGAGGCTCCACTCCCGCGTCATCTCGAGCGACGGATGCTCGATGGGCGCGAAGGGGAAGCGCAGCGATCGATAGCCTTCGTCCACGTGCCGGCGCTCGGCGGGCCACCATCCGCCGAGCGTGTCGCGGTAGAACCGATCGACGAGCGCGTCGATCGCGGGATCGATCGCCATGAGCGCATAGCTCCACACCACGATCGCTCCTCCAGGGACGACGACGCGCCCCACCTCGGCGTAAAAGGCATCGAGGTCGAACCAGTGCATCGCCTGCGCGACGGTGACGACGTCGACCGATCTGTCACGCAGCGGACAGCTTTCGGCGGCGGCCTGCACGTAGTGCACGTTGGCCACACGGCGCGCCTCGCTCAGCTGCGCCGCGCTCGCGTCGGTCGCGACGACGGCGTCGAATCTCGACGCGAGCGCGATCGCCGCCTGGCCGTTGCCGGTGGCGCAGTCCCAGGAGACAAACTGCCTCGGCACGATCGACGCGAGCCAGTCGAAGAGAGGCGGCGGATAATCCGGTCTGAACCGCGCATACTCCGCGGCGTGGAAGGAGAAGTGATCAGAAAATGGTTTCGTCATTCAGGATCGGGCGGGTCGCGTGAGGGCTCGTCGATGGACAGGCATCGCCCGATCGGCGGGGGAGGCACCGCCGAGGTGTCGAGGCTCTGAGCGCTACTACCGAAGCGAGCCGTGTGTTGCAGTGCGGATTCTCGAGACCCTCAGAGCCTCGGAAACTCGCTGCCAAACCGCGCGATGCGCGAATGTCTCCCGAGCCCCGACGCGACCTACGACGGAGCGCGGATCAGCCGATAGTTCCGCCCCGCGCTCCGCCCTGCGGCTTCGAACGTCGACTATCGACCCTTCGGCGCTGTAGGCGTCGCCGGCGACGACGGCAGCGAACGCCCGTTCGCTCCGGCGTCATCCAGCATCCCGCCCTTCGCCACCAGCTGCGCCGCGATCACCGTCTGGATCACGCTGGCGATGTTGTTCGTGGTGGTTTCCGCGGCGCCCTTCCCTTCTCCACCGCCGGTGATCGTGACCATCTTCGCCTCGGAGAGCGCGTCGGCGATGGCGGGGGCGATCTGCGGAAGCATCTCGATCTGGCGGTAGCGGAAGTAGCTCTCGCCGCCGGCGGCGATCGCCTCGTTCACCTTCTGGATGCTCTCCGCGGTGGCAGCGGCGATCGCTCGGATGCGGATCGCTTCCGCTTCCGCGGACGCGGCGGCCTCGATGCGCACGCGCTCCGCGTCGGCGCGCGCCTGCGCGATCTGCGTCGCGTCGAGCTCCGACGTGCGCTGGATCGCGAGCGCGTCCTGCTTCTTGGCCTCCGCCTGCGCGATGAGCGCGGCGTTGGCGGCGCGCGTCTGCTCGAGCTCGCGCTGCTTGTCGGAGATGACGCGCTCCGCCTCGAGCTGCGCCTCCTTCGCGCGGCGCGACTGGAGCGCGGCGACGATCTCCGCGTTGGCCTGCGCCTCGGCGGCCGACTGGCGGCGACGCGCGTCGGCGACCTCGCTCTGCACGACCTTGATGTTGAGCGAGTTGAAGATGAGCCCGAGGTCGGTGAGCTCGCGCGAGCACGCCTTGCGGATGATCACCGCCAGCGGATCGTCATCGTCGTCGGCGATCTGCGCGACCGACTGCAGCGACACCGACGCCGGGCGCTGCACCTCGAGCGCGGTGCTCTGCGCCTGCGGCGCGGGAAGCGCGCGCGGCACGGGCGCAGTCTTCGCCGAGAAGAGCTGGTCGTGCGTGAGCAGGTTGATGGCGCGTCGGCCCGAGCTGGAGAGCAGGTCGGTGAGCGTGTTGACCTGGTCCGCTTCCGACTTGGCGAAGAAGCGGTTGGCGGCGGTCTTGATCAGCGCGTCGGTGTCGCCGACGGAGACGATCGCGCTCGCGAGCACGCGCACCTTGATCGGGCGCGGGGTGCCGCTCTCGTCGACGTCCGCCGTCTGGTCGGTGATGTCGAGGTCGACGTTGATCACCTTGCTCGAGATCGTCGTGCCGGTGGTGAGCAGCGGGATTTCCTTCGACTTGCCCGGCCCGCGATAGATGACGGTGCCGCCGTGCAGCCAGCTCACGAGGCGGATGGTGCCCGCCTCGACGTTGCGGAGGAAGGAGGCGACGATCGCCGGGATGACGAAGAGGACGCCGAAGATGATGGCGACGATGATGATTCCGGACCTGATGTCCATGGAGTTGTCCTGTGAGAAAGTGGCGCGGCCGTACGGTGTAGCCGGCGCGCCGTGTCACGCACCGAGATAGGACACCGTGCACCTGTTCCGGTCTCCGTCCACCGCTTCGACGCGGAGGCGGTCGCCGGCACGCACGCGGACCCCGGCATCGCGGTCCTCGTGTCGCAGGGTGCCGAGCACCTGCACGAGCTGTCCATCGAGCTCGACGGCAACGAGCCCCTGGCCGCGCGCGTCGAAGCTCGAGACGGCGCGCGCCTCATCGGTGATGCAGCTCTCGAGGGTGAGCGCGGGCTGCGATTCGAAGCGGCCGACGAAGCGCCAGAGCGGCGCGACGAGGAATCGCTCGAAGAGGACTCCGAGCACGACGGTCGCGCCGAGGAGCAGCGGCCCGCCGCCGATCAGCGAGCGAAGGAGGAGCCCCGCCGCGCCGAAGCCGACGAGAAAGCTGAAGACGATGCGCGGGGAGACGAGCGCGCTCACTCCATGCGAAAGGAGCTTGAGCCCCTGCGCGTCGAGCGAGGCTTCGTGGTGATGGCCGGCATGCGCGCCGTGGCCGGTGTGCGCGCCGTGTCCCGCGTGCGCGCCAGCCCCGCCATGGTGCGCATGGCCGTGGTGGCCACCGAGGTGTCCGAACCCCGCGATCGCCATCACGCCGAGCCCGGCACCGCCGAGGGCGAGACTGAATGTGTAGAGATCCATCTTTCGTGCGCCGCCACGTTGTCGACGCGAGCAGGACGCTTCCGAAAGCTACGATGTTTCGCGGGCGGGGGGAGGGTGGCGCCGGCCGATCCGGGCGTCAGGGCTGGCACGCTTCTTCACGCGTCCTCACGCTCACGACGAGCCCGGACGGAGCGACCGGCTCGACGACGATGTCGCGCAGCTCGCGGGTGATGACCGTCGCGCCGCGGAGCTCGTCGCTGCGGTGCGTCGTCAGCACCGCGACACACCGCATCCCGCCGCGCCGCGCCGCTTCGACCCCCGCCGGCGCGTCCTCGACGACGACGCAGCGGGCCGGCGCGGCGCCTAACGTTCGCGCGGCGGCGAGATAGCCCTCCGGATCGGGCTTGCCGGCCTTCACGCGGTCGGCGGTGACGAGCACGCGCGGCACGGGAAGTCCCACCGCGTGCAGCCGCGCCAGCGCGACCGGGTGCGGCCCCGAGGTCACGATCGCCCAGCGCTCCTCCGGGAGCGACGCGAGGAGCTCGGCGGCGCCGGGAATCACCGTGATGCCGCGCGTCTCGCTCGACTCCGCGGCGACGAGCGCGGCGAGCTCCCGCTCGGCGTCGAGGTGCGGGGCCTGCTCGCGGATCGTATCGATCGCGCGGCGGCCGTGGACCACCGAGAGGATTCGCGCGACGTCGAGCCCGCGCGAGGTCGCCCAATCCCGCCAGTGCCGCTCGACGTTCGCCGTCGAGTCGACGAGCACGCCGTCGAGGTCGAAGAGCAGCGCGTCGGCAGCGAGCGTCGTCGGGCTGCTCATGCCGGCGGGGGCGGCCGGTCTCCGCGCTCGAAGGGAAGCCAGATGAGCCAGGCGATCACCAGCGCACCCAGCAGCGCGACGGCCCCCTGCCACCAGCTCGCCTCCGCCCATGCGACGGGCGCCAGCCCGGCCGCGGCCGCCACACCGACCACGAACATGCGGTAGAACCGGCGCGCGAGCGGCGAGCGCATGGCGAGGGCGACCGCGGAGAGCAGCGCGGCGATGCCGAACACGAACTGACCCGCGACCTGCATCCGCTGCACGGCGGTCCGCGACTGCGTCAGGTCGTGGCTGCCGCCGGTGAGGGCGAGCGCGCCGAGCGCGATGAGCGGCACCATCGCCACCCAGCGCCAGATGCGCGCCCGCGTCGCGTCGGTCATCCCCGCGGAGCCGTCAGGCAGGCTTCCCGGTCGCCGGATAGAAGCGCTCGCCCGCCGCCGCCATCCGCGCGAGGATCGGCGCCGGCTCGTAGCGGCCGGGGAGGCGGGCGTTGAGCGCCTCGAGCCGCCGCACGACCTCGCCGATGCCTAACGTGTCCATGTAGCGGAACGGGCCGCCGCGGAAGGGCGGGAAGCCGATGCCGAACACCGCGCCGATGTCGCCGTCGCGCGGCGAGCGGATGATCCCGTCCTCGAGCGCGCGCGCCGCCTCGTTGAGCATCGCCATCACCGTGCGCTCGCGGATCTCGTCCGCCGGATAGTCGCGCCGCGGCATCGCGTTCGGGATCAGCTCGTACACGCTCGCGTCGACGCCCTGCTTCTTCCCCTTCTCGTCGTACTTGTAGAACCCCTTCCGGTTCTTCCGGCCGAATCGGCCCGACGAGAGCACGTGCGCCAGCGAGGCTGAGGGGCGCATCCGCTCGCCGAAGGCGTCGGCGATGATGTTCCCCGCCTTCCCCGCGACGTCGATCCCGACCTCGTCCACGAGCGTGATCGGACCAACGGGGAACCCGAACTCGGTGAGCGCGCGGTCGATCTGCTCGATCTTCGCTCCCTCGTCGAGGAGCTTCCCCGCCTCGTTGATGTAGGGCGTCAGGATGCGGTTGGCGAAGAACCCGGGTCCGTCGTTCACGACGATCACCGTCTTGCCGAGCTTCTTGCCATAGGCGACGACGGTGGCGACGACCTCGGGCGCGGTCCCCGCGTGCACGATCACCTCGAGGAGAGGCATCTTGTGCACGGGCGAGAAGAAGTGCATCCCGATGACGCGGTCGGGGCGTGCCGACGCCTGCGCGAGCCGGCCGATCGGGATCGTGCTCGTGTTCGACGCGAAGATCGCGCGCTCGCCGATCACCTTCTCGGTCTCGCGGATCACCTGGTGCTTCACGGCGATGTCCTCGAACACCGCCTCGATGACGATGTCCGCGTCGCGGAAGCCGCTGTAGTCGGTCGTCCCGCTCACGAGGACGAGCTGGTCGTCGAACTGCTGTCGCGTCAGGCGCTTCTTCGTCAGGCTCTCCTTGAGCACCTCGCGCACCGCGCGCAGCCCGTTCGCGACGCGCGTCGTGTCGGCGTCCTTGAGCCGGACGACCGTTCCCGCCTGCACGGCGACCGTCGTGATCCCCGCGCCCATGAAGCCGGCACCGAGCACCGCGATCTTGCGCACGGGGAGCGCCTTCACGCCCGGGTCGGAGACGCCGGTGTCCTTCTTCAGCGCGGTCGTCGCGAAGAAGAGGAAGATGAGCTGGCGCGAGACCTCGGTCTGCGAGAGCTCGCCGAACAGCCGCGCTTCCTCGGCGAGCCCGGCTTCCATCCCCTTCTGGTAGCCCGTCTCGATCGCGTCGATCGCGGCGAGTGGCGCCGGATACTGGCCGTTGGTCTTCTCCTTCGTGCGCTGGCGCGCCTGGTGGAAGACGATCGCGCGTCCGGGGCCCGTTCCCTCGAGCGCGCGCGATCCGATGGCGCCGCCCTTGTGCCCGTGCGAGCGCTCGCGCGTGCCGTCGGCGATCTCGCGCGCCCGCTTCACCGCGATGTCGCGGAGGATCGCCGGATGCACGACCTCGTCGATCAGCCCGATCTGCAGCGCCTTCTTCGCGCGGACGTTCTTCCCGGTGAGGATCATGTCGAGCGCCGCCGTGAGGCCGACAGTGCGCGGCAGACACTGCGTGCCGCCGGCGCCGGGGATGAGGCCGAGCTGCACCTCGGGGAGACCGAGCACGGTCTTCGGCGTGTCGGCGGCGATGCGATAGGCGCAGGCGAGAGCCGACTCGAGCCCGCCGCCGAGACAGGCGCCGCTGATCGCGGCGACGACGGGGACGCGGAGCTTCTCGAGACGGTTCAGCAGCTCCTGCCCGTGACGGCTCAGCGCCTCGGCCTCCTTCGCGTCCTTCAGCGCGAGGAACTGCTCGATGTCGGCGCCGGCGATGAAGACGTCCGGCTTCCCGCTGATGAGCACCGCGGCGCGCACCGCGGAATCGTTCTCGAGGAGCTCGAAGACGCTCGCGAACTCCTCGACGACGATCTGCTTCAGGGTGTTCACCGGCTCGTCCGGGACGTCGATCGTGATGACGGCGACGTCTCCGTCGAGATCGAGCCGGAGGGTGGTGAAGGCGGATCGGACGGCCGTGGCGGTCATGTGGACTGAGGATGCACGTTAGGCATGGCGGCGATGCACGATGCGCGAAGACACGGATACACGCGCAGGCGAACCGGCGGAAGGCGTGTCAACGATACCGCGATGCACGGTGAACGATGCGCGAAGGGGCCGCCGTCAGCCACGAAGCGCCGACCGCGGATCTTTCGCTCATCGTGCATCGACGACCGCAGTCTCGTTGACACGTGCATCGCTCGTTCGCCTGCGCGTGCATCACGCCCGCTCGACGACCATCGCGAAGCCCATCCCGCCGGCGGCGCAGACGGTCATCAGCCCGAACTGGCCGCCGCGGCGGCGCAGCTCGTTGAGCAGCGTCGTCGTGATGCGCGCCCCGGTCGCGCCGAAGGGGTGGCCGATCGCGATCGAGCCGCCCATGACGTTGAGCTTCGCGGGATCGACGGCGCCGACGGGGTGCGAGAAGCCGGCGCGCTCCGCCCAGCTCCTGCTCTCGAATCCCTTGAGGTTGCTGAGCACCTGCGCGGCGAAGGCCTCGTGCATCTCGACGAGGTCCATGTCGGCGAGGGAGAGGCCGGCGCGCTGCAGCGCGACGGGCGCGGCGAGGACGGGTCCCATCAGCAGCTGCTCGCCGGGATCGAGCGCGGCGTACGCGTAGCTGCGGATGTAGCCGAGTGGCTGGTAGCCTAACGCCTTCGCCTTCTCGTCGCTCATCAGGATGACGGCCGCCGAGCCGTCGGTCAGCGGCGACGAATTTCCCGCGGTGACGGTGCCGTACTTCCGGTCGAAGACCGGAGGAAGCTTGGCGAGCGCCTCGAGGGTGCTGTCGGCCCGGATGCCGTTGTCGCTCGCGACGACGGTCTCGTACGACGAAGGCACGTACACGGGGAAGATCTCCGCCGTGAGCCGGCCGTCCTTCGTCCCCGCCGCCGCGTTCAGGTGCGAGCGGAGGGCGAACTCGTCCTGCGCCTCGCGCGGGATGGCGTTGAGCTTCGCCATCTTCTCCGCGCTCTGCCCCATCGTCTCGCCCGTCGTCGGCTCGGCGATCGCCGGCGTGATCGGAACGAGGTCCCTGGGACGGATGCGCGCCAGCGCGGCGACGCGGCCGCCGAGGGTCTTCGCCTTGCTCGCGGCGACGAGCGCGTCGGAGAAGCCGCGCGAGTGGAGGATCGGGACCATCGACAGCGACTCGGCGCCGCCGGCGATGATGCAGTCGTGGTGGCCGAGCGCGATCTGGTCGGCGGCATCGGTGATCGCCTGGTTCGCGGATGCGCAGGCGCGGCTCACGGTGTACGCCTCGCAGCCTCTCGGGAGCTGCGGGATGAGCGACACCTCGCGCGCGATGTTTGGCGCGAGGACGGAGGGAATGACGGTTCCGTAAACGAGCGCGCTCACCTCCTTTCCGTCGAGGCTGGCGCGCTGCAGGAGCTCGGCGACGGTGAGCTTTCCGAGCTCGATCGCGGTCATCGTGCGAAAGGCGGTGCCGGCCTTCACGAATGGCGTTCGGACGCCGGCGACGATCGCGACGCGACGACCGGGAGCGGTGGTGAGCATGTGCCGAAACTTAGAGCGCGACGATGCGGGCAGGAATAGGGTTTTCCCTCAGGCCGCGACGCACGCCGGTGGCGGCATCGGATCGCTCCGAGCGCTTTTCCGGGCTCCTCACGACGGATCCGCTGCTGCTTTGGCACAGGCTGTCAAAACACGAAGGTCATGAAGAGCCACGAAGCCGTTGCTGAGCCACCCTTCGTGAACTTTCGTGGCCTTCATGTTTCAATCACAAGAGCACAGGTCGGTTCCTTGCGCCAGGGAGCTCCCACCCCACACGGAACGATCCGACGCCCACCCCGACGAGCCGCGAGCTCGCATCGTCGTCCGGTAGCAAACACAACGAAGCTCCGCATCTCTCGCGTGACGTCGCAAGCCCTTACCACTCGCGAAATCGCTCGACATGATACCGCCATGACGGGCGTGCCGACACGGGACATGCGAGCGAAGGCTTCGCGAGAGGGACCACCAGGGCCGCTCGTCGAGCGCGCGCGAACGATCGAGGCGCTCGGTACGCAGCGCTTCGACGTGCTCGTGATCGGGGGCGGGATCACCGGCGTCGGCGTGGCGCGTGACGCCGCGCTGCGCGGGCTGCGCACCGCGCTCGTCGAGCGCGACGACTTCGCGAGCGGGACGTCGAGCCGGTCGTCGCGACTGGTGCACGGCGGGCTGCGCTACCTCGAGCACGGACACCTGCACCTCGTCTTCGAGTCGAGCCTCGAGCGGCGGCGGCTGCTCGAGCTCGCGCCGCACCTCGTACGCCCGCTCGAGTTCACGTGGCCCGTGTACAGCGGCTCGCGCGTACCGCGGTGGAAGCTCGGCGCGGGGCTCTTCCTCTACGATCTGCTCGCGCTCTTCCGCAACGTCGCGCCGCATCGAAGGCTCGACCCGGACGAGGTGCTCGCGCTCGAGCCGCGACTTCGAACCGACGGGCTCACCGGAGGCGCGCGATACTACGACGCGGCCACCGACGACGCCCGCCTGACGCTCGCCACCGCGCTCGGCGCGCGCGAGGCGGGCGCGGTGGTCGCCAACCACGCCGGCGTGAGACGCCTGACGACATCGCGCGGGCGGACCGACGGCGCGATCGTCGCCGACAACATCCGCGGCGAGGAGGTCGCGGTGCGGGCACGCGTCGTCGTCAACGCCGCCGGCCCGTGGAGCGACGAGATCCGGCGTCTCGACGAGCCGGCCGCGGGCGCGACCCTCCGCGGCACCAAGGGAGTGCATGTCACCGTGCCGCGCGACCGTGTCGGCAACAACGCGGCGCTGACGCTGCTCTCCCCGATCGACGGGCGGGTGATGTTCGTGCTCCCGGGGGAGACGCACACGATCGTCGGCACGACCGACACCGAGACGGACGCCACGCCCGACGACGTGCGCGCCTCGCGCGCCGACGTCGCCTACCTCCTCGAGGCGGCGAACTACTTCTTCCCCGCCGCGCGCCTGACTGCGGAGGACGTCGTCTGCGCGTGGGCGGGGATCCGTCCGCTGGTCGCGGGCCGCTTCGGCACCGACGCCGCGGGGGCGTCGCGCGAGCACGAGATCACGGTGAGCGACCGCGGCGTCGTCTCCGTCGCCGGCGGGAAGCTGACGACGTACCGCGCGATGTCGGCGGAAGTCGTCGACGTCGTCATGAAGGAGCTGGAGCAGACGGAGCGGCGCAGCGAGACCGCGCGCGTCGCGCTCCCGGGCGGGGACTTCGACTCGCTGGAGCTCGAGACGGAGCGCGCGCTGCGCGCGACGGGGACGATGGAGCGCGCCGAGCATCTGGTGCACGCGTACGGATCGCGCTGGCGCGGCGTGTGGGAGCCGACGCGTGGAGACGCGTCGCTCGCCGAGCCGGTGGTGAGCGGTCTGCCCTACCTTCGCGCGGAGCTCGCGTACGGCGTCTGCGAGGAGCTCGCGCTCACGCTCACCGACCTGCTGGTGCGCCGCACGAAGATCGCCTTCGAGACCCGCGACCATGGCCGCGCGGCGGCGGAGACGGCGGTCGAGATCGCGGGCTCGCTGCTGCGGTGGGACGCGTCCGCGCGGGAGGCGGCGCTGGCGGCGTACGGGCGGGATTCGGCTCGCCTTTTCAAGATCGACGACTGAACCCTGCCTCGAGGGGCCCCTACTTCGCTGCCGGCTCGTCGACGAGCGTATCGTGAATCGTGCGCAGCTCCAACACCTTGAGCTGGCGCGTGATCGTCGGGAGCTTGAGATAGGCGATCTCGCCGACGGACTTGCCGAGCAGGGCCCGGCCGATCGGCGAGGCCATGCTCACCTGGCTGTCGTCGAACTCGTAGTTGTCGCCGAAGATGAGCGTGTAGGTCTCGCGTGCCTTCGTCTTCTGGTCCTCGACGACGACCGAGGACCCGAGCCCCACCTTGTCGGGCGGGATCTGGCTGAGATCGATCGCGGCGAGGCGCGAGAGGCGCTCGCGAAGCTGGCCGAGGCGCGCGCGGACGAACTGCTGGCGCTCGAGCGCCGCCTTGTACTCGCTGTTCTCGCGCAGGTCGCCCAGCTCGACCGCCTTCCGGATCTCGTTGGGAAGGGTGACGTTGAGCTCGTGCTGGAGCTTCTCGACCTCGTCGTGGAGCTTCGCCTTCAGTTCTTCGATCATCGTCGCCTGCGTGTGCGCGTCGAGCGGCGAGCCGACCTGGCTTCACCGCCGTCCACCCCAGGATGGGGCAGACAACAAAAGGGAGCGCCCGGCCATGAGGCCGGGCGCTTGCGCTTCTCCCGGAGAAGCTAAGCCCCCTCGAGAGCTATCGCAATTCCCGCTCCGCCGCCCCGGCGGACGCGGCCATTTCCGGCGGCAGCTCGCGCGTCGGCCGGCCGGGAACGCGGCGCCGGTAGAGCAGCCAGCTCGCGACGGCGAAGAGCACGACCCCCACCGCGAGCCAGCCGTCGCGCTGCATCATCGCGACCGCGGCCCACACCGTGGCCACCGCGAGCCAGATCGAGAAGAGGATCGCGTAGCGCCACGAGGGCACGCCGCGCGAGATGTCGCCGAGCTTCCAGAGGAAGACCACCGCGGCGATGACGAGCGCGATGATGCGCCACTGCCGTTCGTCGAACCAGAAGGTGCGCGCGCGTCCGAGCTCGGGATCGGCGTCGCCGAGCAGGAAGACGTCGAGCGCGTTCCACGCCGCGCCGAGCACGTAGACGCTGAAGAGCGTCGGCAGCGCGAAGCGAACCGAGTGGATGACGCGGGCGCGCAGTCGGGCGGGCATTGGACGAAGGTAGGGTCGGGGTCGGGGCGAGTAAAGACGACGGCGGCCGCGCCGCCCTTGCGTCACCCCGTGAACAGGACGCAATTACGGGGGTAGCTCGTGGGTCCCCCACTCCCGAATCCGCATGCCTCGTCTCGTGCGTCCGTTCGCCGTTCTCGCGCTCCTCGTCACCGCCACCGCGGCCCTCCCGGCGCAGCAGCCCACGCCGCCGGCGCCAGCGCCGGCCGCGCCGGTCACCGAGCAGGGAACGATCGTCGGCTTCATCTTCGATTCGACGATCATGCGGCCGCTCGCCGTGGCGACGATCCAGCTCGTGCAGCGGAGCGACCCGACGCACGGGAAGTCGTTCAGCGCGACCTCCGATTCGAGCGGGTTCTTCCGAATGAAGGACGTTCCTCCGGGGGAGTACATCGCGACCTTCTATCACAACCGGCTCGACGAGCTCGGGCTCGAGGGGCCGATGCGTGGAGTGACGGTCACTCCCGGACGGAACGATGTCGAGCTCGGGATCCCCGGCGCGCGGCGCGTCATCGGCCTGCACTGCGGCGTTCGCCCGCGCGGCGACTCGAGCGGCGTGCTCCTCGGCTCGCTGACCCAGGCCGACAGGGCCGAGCCCGTGCCTAACGCTACGGTGACCGCGCAGTGGTTCGAGCTGTCGATCGGCGCGCGCGGGATGACGCGCTCGACGCCGACGGTGCGCGCGACGACCGACGCGAACGGCCGCTTCGCCTTCTGCGGCCTCCCGTCCGACGCGAGCTTCACTCTCTGGGCCTCCGCGGGGCGCGCCAGCACGGGTTCGGTGAGCGTCGAGCTCCCCGCCTTCGCGGTGGCGACGACCACGCTCGCGATCGACGTCGCCGACACGATGCCGCGGCGCGACAGCACGGGCGCGCCGACGCGGCGCGGCTCGGCGCGCGTGAGCGGCTTCGTTCGCGGGCCCTCCGGCGCCGCCCTCCCGGGGGCACGGGTCGGCATCCGCGGCACCCTCGCCGAGGCGGTCGCCGACGACCGCGGGGCGTACACCCTCAGCGATCTCCCCGCGGGAACGCAGACCCTCGAGGCGCGCGCGATCGGGTATCGGCCGATCTCGCGCACGGTGACGCTCTCGTCCAGGCGGCCGCTCGCCTTCGACGTTCGCTTCGACTCCACCGCGCAGATCCTCCAGACCGTCGAGGTGACGGGCAAGGCCGTGGTGGACCGCGCGACGGAGGAGTTCAATCGCGCCAAGCAGCGCGGCTTCGGCTACTTCCTCGACCGCGAGGCGATCGAGCAGCGCAACGCCTTCCAGGCGAGCGAGCTGCTGCGCACTGCGCCGGGGGTGATGGTCTACAACTCGGGGCTCCCGGGGTCGCCCCCGGTGATCCAGATCCGCGGCTCGGCCGGGTTCAGCGGCGCCTGCCAGCCGGGGCTCGTCATCGACGGGCTGCAGTTCTCGAACGGGGGCGGAGACCTCGACCAGCTCGTCCGCCCCGACGACGTCGCGGGGCTCGCCGTCTACCGCGGCGCGTCCGAGGTGCCGGTGGAGTACCAGAGCATCGGGTCGTGCGGGCTCATTCAGGTCTGGACGCGCCGCGGCAACACGCCGCGCGGGCCGGCGCGGAAGTGACGCCCCCGGCGGCCGGGCGTTAGGCAGCGCGGCCGGCACCCGGTGCCGACGCTCCGGCTCGAGCCGCACGGCGAGGTGACGCGCGTGCGGCTCTCGCAC
>DASVXU010000094.1:0-12954 GCA_036392515.1 Gemmatimonadaceae bacterium
AAGTCGTTCAACGCGGTCTCCGACTCGAGCGGCTTCTTCCGCTTCAGCGACGTGCCGCCGGGCGACTACATCGTGACCTTCTTCCACGACCGGCTCGACCAGCTCGCCCTCCAGGGGCCGCTCCGCTCCGTCACCATCACCAGCGGGCGGAACGACGTCGAGCTGGGGGTCCCGGGGGCGCGGCGGATCATCGGCCTCCACTGCGGGCCGCGCCCGCGGAACGACTCGAGCGGGGTCATCCTCGGCGTGCTGCAGAAGGCGGACGTCAGCGAGCCCGTCGCGAACGCCACCGTCACCGCGCAGTGGTTCGAGCTGTCGGTCAGCGCGCGGGGGATGACGAAGTCGACGCCGACGGTGCGCGCGACCACCGACGCGAACGGCCGCTTCGCCTTCTGCGGGCTGCCCGGCGACGCGATCTTCACGATCTGGGCGACCGCCGGGCGCGCGACGACCGGCTCGGTGAGCCTGACGGTGCCTCCGCGCTCCGTCGCGAGCACCGCGCTGGCGATCGATCTCGCCGACACGCTGCCCCGCGTCGACAGCACGGGCGTGCCGACGCGGCGCGGATCGGCGCGCGTCAGCGGGATCGTCCGCCGCCCCTCGGGGGCGCCGCTCGCCGGTGCGCGCGTCGGCATCCGCGGCACGATGGCGGAGGCCGTCTCCGACGAGCGCGGGGCGTACACGCTCGTCGACCTGCCGGGTGGGACGCAGACGCTCGAGGCGCGCGCGATCGGCTTCACCCCGATCTCGCGCACGATCACCCTCTCGGCGCGCCGGCCGGTCACGTACGACGTGCGATTCGACTCCGCGGCGCACGTGCTCGAGACGGTGGAAGTCACCGGCAAGCAGGTCATCGACCGCGCGACCGAGGAGTTCAACGCGGCGAAGAAGCGCGGCTTCGGCTACTTCATCGACCGCGAGCGGATCGAGCAGCAGAACGCGTTCGTCGCGAGCGACCTCCTGCGCATGGCGCCGGGGGTGACGGTGACGCAGTCCGGGTATCCCGGCGGCGGCTCGACGATCTCGATGCGCGGGGTGAGCACGATCACCGGCCGCTGCGAGCCGGGGATCGTCGTCGACGGGATGCCGATCACCGGTGCCTCGTCCGATCTCGACATCCTCGCGCGACCGGACGACATCGCCGGGATGGCGGTGTACCGCGGCCCGGGCGAGACGCCGGTCGAGTACCAGAACCTGAGCCCCTGCGGGGTGATCCAGATCTGGACGCGGCGCGGCAACACGCCGCGCGGGCCGGCGCGGAAGTGACGCGCGCGCGCCGTCGTCGGACGGTGCGCGTCGGGCGGAGCTGATGGCCAGGCTCGACTTCGAGACGCACGGCGAGGTGACGCGCGTCCGGCTCTCCCACTGGCGGAGCCGGCTCGTCGGCTATGACGTGAGCGCGTACCTCCACCGCGGGGCGCTCATCGACACCGGCTTCCCGGCCGCGGCGCGCGACGTCGCGCGGCTGGCGCGCGAGCGCGGGGTCGGCGCGGCGGTGCTCACGCATCATCACGAGGACCACTCCGGCGGCGTCGGCGCGTTAGGCGCGGCCGGCGTCCCCGTCGTGATGTCGCCGGACACGCGCGAAGCGCTCGACGCGCTGACGCACGTCCCTCTCTACCGGCGGATCACCTGGGGCGCGCCGAAGCCGCCGGGCGCGATCCGCGACGCGGAGATCCCCGCGGGGCTGGCGCTGATCCACACCCCGGGGCACAGCGCCGATCACCACGCGGTATGGGACGCCGAGCGCGGAATCCTCTTCGGCGGCGACCTGTTCCTCGGCGTCAAGGTTCGCATCGCGCACCCGGAGGAGGATCCGCGGCTGCTCGTGCGGACGCTGGAGGCGATGGCGGCGCTCGAGCCGGCGGAGCTCTTCGACGCGCACCGCGGACGAGTGGCCGACCCGGTGAGCGCGCTCCGCGCGAAGGCGGCGTGGAACGCCGAGCTCATCGCGGCGATCGACGCGCGCATCGAGCAGGGATGGGACGACGCCGCGATCCGCGACGAGCTGCTCGGCGGGGAGTCGTTCTCCGGGCGGCTGTCGGGGGGCGAATACGCGCGCATCAGCTTCGTGCGCGCCGTACGGCGGACGCGCCCGCCATCTTGCGGTCAGGCCTAACGCGGGCAACTTCCCGGGGGCGCAGGAACGCTCCGCCGACCCTTACCCCCCGACCGCATGCCCACCCGCCGATTCCCGCTCGTCTGCGCCGCGCTGTTCGCGATCACCGCCGGCCGGCTGTCCGCGCAGAGCGCCGACACGTCGCGCGTCACGGTCGTCGGCACCGTGTACGACTCGATCGCCGGCGCGCCGCTCGCCGGCGCCGTCGTCCAGATGGCGTCGCACACGAATCCGACGAGCGGCCCGACCTTCGCCGCCGAGAGCGACTCGAGCGGCGCGTTCCGCATCGCGGGCGTCCCGCGCGGCGACTACGTCACCACCTTCTTCCACCCTCGCCTCGACGAGATGGCGATCACCGCCGCGATCCGGAACGTCCTCGTGGACGACGATCCGACCGCGCTGCGCCTCGCGATCCCCGGACGGAGCGCCGTGCGGACGGCGCTCTGCGGGCCCGCCGCGCGTGGCGACTCGACGGCCGCCATCGTCGGCTCGCTGCGTCGCGCCGACCGAGTGGCGCCGGTCGCGGGCGCGACGGTCACCGCGCAGTGGTTCGAGCTCAGCTTCGGGAGCACGGGGCTCGTCCGGTCGACGCCGGTCGCGCGCGCGACGACGGACGAGGAGGGGCGCTTCATCCTCTGCGGTCTCCCCGGGGACGCGGCGGTCAACGTCTGGGCGACGGCGGGACGGGCGGCCACCGGAACGCTCCACATCGAGCTCGGACCGATCGCCGTGATCCCGCTCGCGCTCGCGATCGATCCGGCGGACACGGTCGGGGCGACGGGCGCGGTCCGGAACGGCAGCGCGCGCGTCAGTGGAGTGGTGCGGCTCCCGGGGGGAGCGCCGATCGCCGGCGCCCGCGTGCGCGTGGCGGAAGCGGACCGCGAGACGGTCTCCGACGAGACCGGCCACTATGCGCTCGCCGACCTTCCCGCCGGCAGCTTCTCCCTCGAGGCGCGCGCCATCGGCTTCGTCCCGATCACGCGCGCGGTCACGCTCTCCGCGACGCAGCCGCTGACGTTCGACATCCGCTTCGACTCCGCGGCGCGCATCCTCGAGACCGTCGAGGTGCGTGGGACGGTGGTCTTCGATCGCGGCCTGCAGGAGTTCGAGGCGGCGAAGAAGCGCGGCTTCGGCTACTTCCTCGGCCCGGAGCAGATCGAGCGTCGCAACGTCTTCGACTCGGCGGAGCTGCTGCGGATGGTGCCCGGCATGCAGGTCGTCCCGTCGGGGTTCGGCCGGTCGCGCGTGGTGAGCACCCGCGGCGGCTGCTCGCCGACGATCGTGGTGGACGGGATGCGATTCTCCGATCCCGAGACCACGCTGGACGAGGTGGTGCGGCCCGACGACATCGGGGCGATCGCCGTCTACCGCAGCGCCGCCGAGACCCCGGCGGAGTACCAGGGGTCGGGCGGCTGCGGGGCGATCGTCGTCTGGACGAAGCGGGCACCGACGCCGAAGCAGAAGCGCCGCTGACGCGCGGCGCTCCTGCCTAACGGTGCATCGGGAGCTTCGAGTCGGTGTCGACCGGCTCGGTGGGCGCCTCGTTCGCCCGCGCGAACTCGTCGAGCAGCACCTGCATGTTCTTCTCGCGCTGGTCGAAGAGCCGCTTGAGCGGCCGCCTCGGCGTCCGCGCGAGCGCGTAGCTCGTGAGCAGCGGCAGCGCGACGGTCGAGTCGAGGTAGCAGACCACGGCGTCGGGGAGGCGGTCGGGGTCGATCTTCCCCCAGCTCACCGCCTCGGCGGGCGTCGCGCCCGAGAGTCCGCCGGTGTCGGGGCGGGCGTCGGTGACCTGGAGGAAGTAGTCGTGCCCGCGCTCGTCGATGCCGAGCACCTCCTGGATCTGCGGCTCGGTCTGGAGCATGAAGTTCTTCGGGCTCCCGCCGCCGAGGATCATCACGCCGCTCTTCCCGCCCCCGCGCTTCGCGCCGAGCACGATCGACGCCGTCTCGTTCACGTCGCGGTTCGGGTCGATGAGACACTTCCCGCCCTCGAGCGCGAGCGCGGCCACGTTCATCCCGATGGAGGAGTCGCCGGGGGACGAGGTGTAGATCGGGACGCCGGCGGTGTACGCGGCGCTGAGCAGGGACTTCGTGCCGATGCCTAACGCCTTCTCGCGCTCGCGGACGTACTTCCCGCAGAGGTTGTGGAACTCGGCGCTCGACATCGTCCGCTGGAACTCCGGCGCGCGGATGATCTGGCGGAAGAAGGCGTCGGTCGAGAGGAGGACGTCGTAGTCGAAGAAGATGTCGTAGATGCGGACGACGCCCTCCTCGCGCAGCACCGTGTCGCTCGCCGATGGGTTACCACGATGCATGGCCAGTCCGAGGCCGAAATGCGTGTCGTGGTAGAGGTTCGCGCCGGTCGAGATGATCCAGTCCACGAAGCCCGCCTCGATGAGCGGGATCAGCGCCGCCATGCCGAGCCCCGCCGGGGTGAGCGCGCCGGTGAGGGTGAGGCCGATGGTGACGTCGGGCTGCAGCATCTTCATCGTGAAGAGCTGCGCCGCCTCGCGCAGGCGCGCCGCGTTGTAGGCGAGGAAGGTCCCCTCGATCAGCTCGGCGACGGTCTCCTTCCCGTCGATGCGGCGCGGGTCGATGCGCTGGCCCTTGAGGAAGCGGCTCTTCTCGTGCGTCGTGTGCACGACCTCGCCGCGCTCCTTGGCCTCGGCGAGTCTTTTCTGTTCCGACTTGTTGCCGGCGGCCGACGCGCGCTTCCCTTCGCCGTGTCGCGACGCCTTGAAGCCGCCGCGCTCTCGCCCTCCGTCGTCGCTCCCTCTCTTCTTCGCCGTCATGCCGACTCCGTCCGCGCTTCCGCGGTTTTCGTCTGTGCCTGGTACGCGGTGATCACGGCCTGCGCCGCTTCCGCGGGATCGTCGGTCAGCAACATCAGGTCCAGATCGCCCGCGGAGATCTTCCGCTCGCCGAGCACGCGCGTCTGCAGCCAGCGCACGAGCCCCGCCCAGTAGTGCCGCCCGAAGAGGATCACCGGGAACTGGTAGATCTTCCCCGTCTGGATCAGCGTCAGCGCCTCGAACATCTCGTCGAGGGTGCCGAAGCCGCCGGGGAAGATGATGAAGGCGACCGAGTACTTGATGAACATCGTCTTCCGCACGAAGAAGTAGCGGAAGTTCACGAGGGTGTCGACGTACGGGTTGGCGCCCTGCTCGAAGGGGAGCTCGATGTTGCACCCGATCGACTTCCCCCCACCGGCCTTCGCGCCCTTGTTCGCCGCCTCCATGATCCCCGGTCCCGCGCCGGTGATGATCGAGAAGCCGGCCTGCGCGAGCAGCCGCGACACCTCCATCGCCTGCTGGTACTGCGGGTCGTCGGGATGCGTGCGCGCCGAGCCGAAGACGGAGACGCCGCGCTCCACCGTGTTCAGCGAATCGATCCCCTCGACGAACTCGCTCGTGATGCGCATGACGCGCCAGGGATCGGTGCGCGTGAAGTCGCGTCGCTCGCCCTCGCGGCTCGGCCCCGCGAGGAGCTTCTCGTCCTCGGTGACGATGGGGCGCCAGTCGCGGATCGCGTCGTCGATGATGATCTGCTTCGCGCCGGAGACGCGCTTCTCCTGGATGTGCGACGGCGGCGTGCGGCCGGCGGCGAGATGCCCCTCCTCGGTGCGCTCGCGGAATCCCTGGTGAGCCTCCTCCTGCGCGGCCTGGAGGAGCTCGGCGTTCATCTTCTTCCCGCTGGCGGTACGCGGCGTCTTCGCGCGAGCCGCCTTCGGCTTCGCGGCGCCCTTCGCGCCTGGCTTCTTTGGTGGCATCCAGAAGTTTCTACTCGCGCCGGGGGTGGCGTCAACACTGCGAGAAGAGATGACAGAGGCTCCGATGGAGAGAGGAGAGAGGAGAGACGAAGAAACGATGCCGGTTCACCCCACGCACCCCCTCTCTCCTCTCTCGTCTCTCGATCGCGGTATCTCTCCTCTCTCGTCGCCGTTTAGATTCCTCGTGTGCCTGTGATCATTCTCGTCGCCGATGGAGCGCGACCGGACACACTCGCCGCGGCGATGGACGATGGATCCCTCCCGGCGATCGCGAAGCTGCGCGCGGAGGGCGGAAGCCACGTCGTCACCTCCACCTTCCCGTCGGTGACCGGGCCGGCCTACGCGCCCTTTCTCCTCGGGCGCTACCCGGGACCCGTCGGGCTCCCCGCTCTGCGCTGGTACGACCGCGCGCGGACGCAGGCCGCCTTCCCGCACTACACGCGCAGCTACGTCGGCCACGAGATGCGCCATGTCGACCGCGACCTGGCCGCCGACGCGCCGACGCTCTTCGAGCTCGCCCAGCCCGCGGTCGGTGCGCTGAGCGTCATCACGCGCGGGCTCGGGCGCGGGCAGCGGCTCGGCAACGATCTCCGCTTCGCGCTCCGCGCCGCCCGCACGCACTTCTCCGGGAACGTCGGCGGCTGGCTGGCGATCGACCGCGCGATCGGCGGCGAGGTGGCGCGGCGCATCCGCACCGAGCGGCCGCGCTTCGTCTTCGCCGCGCTCACCGGGATCGACAAGACATCGCACGCCGAGGGGCACGACCAGGGGACGGTGCGCGACGCGATGCGCATCGTCGACGACGTCGTGGCCGAGATCCGCGCCGACGCCGAGCGCGACGGATGCTGGGAGCGGACGCATCTCTGGATCGTCAGCGACCACGGCCACTCGCCGGTGCAGCAGCACGAGGATCTCGTGCGCGTCGTCCGCTCCCTGGGGCACCGCGCGATGGCGCACCCGTGGGTGTTTCGCGTGCGGCCCGAGGTCGCGGTGATGGTGAGCGGCAACGCGATGGCGCATCTCTACCTCGACCTCGCCTCGCGCGAGCGCCCCTGGTGGCCCGCGCTCGGCGCGCGCTGGCAGGGACTGGTGGACGCGCTGTTCGAGCGTCCTTCGGTGGACATCATCCTCCTGCCCGAGTCGCCGACGCGCTGCGCGGTGCTCGGCCGCGGGCGGGGACGCGGCGTCGTGAGGATGGACCCGGACCGCGACGGGCGGCCTCACTACTCCTACCAGCCGGAGACCGGGGATCCGCTCGGCATCGGCACGCTCCGCTGCGCGACAGCCGACGAGGCATGGGACGCGACGATCGCGAGCGACTATCCCGACGCGGTCGTGCAGATCGCGCACCTCGCCGGCTCGGCGCGCGCGGGGGAGATCGTGCTCTCGGCGTCGCGCGAGTGGGACTTCCGCGCCCGCTTCGAGCCGATCCCGCACCTGTCGTCGCATGGCGCGCTGCATCGCGAGCACATGCTGGTCCCGCTCGTGGTGAACCGCCCCCTCGCCGGGCCCCCACGGCGGACCGTGGACGTCATGCCGAGCGCGCTCGAGGTGCTCGGGATCACGCCCCCCGCGGGACTGGACGGCGAGTCCTTCGTCTGACCCTCGCCGGGCCCCGTCCCGAGCGGTATTTTCGCGGCGTCCGACACACGGGAGCAGACATGCGTAGATCGATACTGGCGCACGCCGCGCTGGCGCTGGTGCTGGTGACGGCCGGTTGCGCGAGCTCCGGGTCGCGATCGCCGAAGCGCGATCGCAACCTCATCACCTCCGACGAGATCACGAAGTCGAACGCGACGAACGCCCGCGAGGCGATCGAGCGGCTGCGCCCCGCCTTCCTCAACACGCACGGGCCGATCTCGATCCAGGATCAGAACCCGCCGACGCCGATCGTCTACCTCGACGGGGTCAAGTACGGGGACATCCGTGCCCTCGAGACGATCCCCGCGCTCACCATCGCGACGATCCAGTATCTCCCCTCGATCGAGGCTGGGATGCGCTTCGGGCTGGGGCACGAGGGTGGCGCGATACTCGTCTCGACGAAGCACTGACGTGACCGGCGTCGTGCCGCGCATCTCCCGCGCGCTCCTCGCGGCGCTCTGCGCGCTCGCGCTCGCCTGCGCGAGCGGGCAGCATCACCGCGGCACCAGGCTGGCGCACGACCCGAACGTCATAACGGCGGACGAGATCTCCGGCATCAACGCGATGACGGCGTACGACGTCGTGAAGCGGCTACGTCCGCAGTTCCTCGTCTCACGGGGGCCGACGTCGATCGCCGATCCGCGGCCGACGACCCCGGTCGTCTACCTCGACGGGATCCGCTATGGCGACGTGAGCACGCTCGTGGGGATCGAGGCGTCGCGCGTCGCGAGCATCCGGTACATCTCCGGCCCGGAGGCGCAGCAGCGCTTCGGGAGCGACAACGTCGGCGGCGCGATCCTCGTCGCGACGAAGCAGTAGGGTCAGCGCGCCCCGCGCGCGCGCTGGAAGAGCGGGATGAGCGAGAGGAGCGCCCAGGCCCCCTCGAGGATGATGAAGCCGAGCCGGCGGTCCTCGATCGCGACGATCGTCAGCAGCGACGAGCCGATGAAGTTCATGAGGCTGAAAGAGATGTCCTCGCGCTGAACCTTCTCGAGCTGGAGGAGGGCGAAGCCGGCGAGGATGAGCGCGGCGCCGACGAGGGAGAGCAATTGATAGAGCATGTGAATCCGTCCAAGTTTCGGTATGGCCTCGCCGCGCCGATCCTGGCTGCGACTCTTCCTCGCGCTCACCGCGCGCTCCCTCCGGCACCCCCGCGTCGCCGCCGACCTGCTCGGCGTCGCGTGGCGCTTCCGCTCACGCCGCTGGTGGGCGAAGCCGCCCTTCCTGCCCCTGCCTGACGCGGAGTACCTGCGCTGGCGGATGCACACCGCGTACGGGGATCACGACGCGGTGCCGCCGGCGGACGACGTCGTGCGCTACGCGCGCTGGGCGCGCGAGGGCGGCAGGCGGTGAAAGGAATCGCCGAGCGCCTGAAGGCACAAGCGTACGGGCTCGGCTTCGATCTCGCGGGGATCGCGACGCTGGGTCCGATGGAGAGCGCCGGGGTCTTCGACGAGTGGGTCGCGCGCGGCTACGCGGGAGAGATGTCGTACCTCCCGCGCGGCGCGGAGAAGCGTCACGACACGCGACGCCCGTACGAGGGCGCCGTCTCGGCGCTCGTGGTCGCGATGAGCTACGGCGGCCGCGAGCCGAGCGGTCCCGTGGCGCGGTACGCGCGGGGCGAGGACTATCACGACGTGATGGTCGAGAAGCTGAACGCGCTCCATCGGTGGCTGGAGGCCGAGGTCGGCGCGCCGGTGCGCGGGAAGTCGTACGTGGACACGGGCCCCATCCTCGAGCGCGACCTGGCGCGCCGCGCGGGGCTGGGCTGGTTCGGGAAGAACACGAACCTCCTGAATCCGACGCTCGGCAGCTTCTTCTTCCTCGGCGGGCTCTTCGTGGAGCTGGAGCTCGAGCCGGACGCGCCCTTCGAGGCGGAGCGTTGCGGGAGCTGCACGCGGTGTATCGAGGCGTGCCCGACGAGCGCGATCGTCGCGCCGCGCACCCTCGACGCGACGAGGTGCATCTCGTATTTGACCATCGAGCTGAAGGGGGCGATCCCGGAGGAGCTGCGCGCCAGGATCGGGGCGCTGCTCTACGGCTGCGACATCTGTCAGGAGGTGTGTCCGTGGAACGAGAAGTTCTCGCGGCGGCTGCCTGACGATTCGCCGTTCCAGCCGCGGGAGGCGTTAGGCAGCACGGACGCGCGAACGCTGGCGAGAGAGCTGCTCGCGATGACGCAGGAGGAGTTCAGCCGCGCGTTCAAGGGCTCGCCGATGAAGCGCGCGAAGCTGCGCGGGCTGAAGCGGAACGCGGCGGTGGTGCTGGGAAACGTCGGGACGACGGAGGACACCGACGTTCTCACGCGGGCGCTCGAGGACGAGGAGCCGATCGTGCGCGAGCACGCGGCGTGGGCGCGGGGCCGACTGGTGCGGGAGCGCGCCCCGTGATCACCTTTCATCGCCCGAGCAGGCGACGTGGCTGAGCTGGCGGCAGGCGCGTCGCGCCACCGATGCGCCGCGCCCGCTCCCTTCTCCCACGAACCCGACGATGGCCAGGACTCCCGACTACACGACCGGCAAGTGGGCCGCCGCCTTCGCCCCGCGCGCCCCTGGCGAGCGCCGCTACTGGCTCGTGAAGTCGGAGCCCGACGTCTTCTCCTTCGACGACCTGCAGCGGTCCCCCGCGCGCACGACCTGCTGGGACGGGATCCGGAACTTCGCCGCGCGCAACTTTCTCCGCGACGGAATGAAGCGCGGTGACCGGGTCTTCTTCTACCACTCGATGACCGACGCGCAGGCGATCGTCGGCATCTGCGAGGTGGTTCGCGAAGGCTACCCCGACGACACGGCCTTCGACCCGAAGCACGCGGGGTTCGACCCGAAGTCCGACCGTGCGTCGCCGCAGTGGTACATGGTCGACCTGCGCGCGGTGGAACCGCTGCCCCGCCCCGTGACGCTCGCGGAGATCAAGGCGAGGCCGGAGCTGGCGGAGATGGCGCTGCTGCGCGTCGGCCGGCTGTCGGTGTCGCCGGTGACGCCGGCGGAGTGGGCGACGATCGTCGCGATGGCGGCGGTGTAGCGAGCCGACGGAAGCGCCGAGCGGTCAGCGGCTGTGCTTGTACATCATCTCCACCAGCTCGTCGTACATCGCCTCGGCGTCGCCGTCGCTCGCGCGGATCGCCGAGGTCGCGCAGTGCTTGAGATGATTGCGCATCAGCTCGCGACCCACCGACCGCAGCGCCTCGTGCACCGAGGAGATCTGCGTCATGATGTCGGCGCAGTAGCGGTCGTCCTCGACCATCTTCTGCAGCCCGCGGACCTGCCCCTCGATGCGGCGCAGCCGCTTCAGGTTGCGGTCCTTGATGTCGGCGTCCACGGCGACGGCCTTGCGCCCGCCGTCCGCGTCGTGGTGGGTGCCGCACCCGCACGTCGCGCTCGGCGCGAGGGCGAGTGGCCTGCGAGTCGTCCTGGTCGGCATGCGTCACTTCCTCTCGTCGTGGGAGCTCGTCGCGTCGGCGCGGCCGCCGGAGACGTGGCCGGTGGCGGTCGCCCGCCCGACCGCGTCGAGCACGGCGGGCCAGAGCGCCGGCGCGCCGTCGCGGATCGGCGCCATCCGCCGCAGCACGGCGTCGCGCGAGACGGCGTGCGCGCGCCACGTCCCGCCGTCGCCGGCGGCGTCGTTCTGCACGAGCGCCTGGAAGCGGTCGAGCGCGTTGGCGAAGCGCGCCTCCGGCGTCTCCCCCGCCTCGAACTCCTCCCACCGCACCCGGAACTCGCGCCCCAGGTCCTCGGGGAGGAGCCCGAACAGCCGCTCGGCCGCCGCCGTCTCGCGCGCCGCCTTGTCCCCGTTCCCCACGACGTCGAAGGCGAACGTGTCGCCGGCGTCTATCTCCACGACGTCGTGCACGAGCAGCAGCTCGACGGCGCGCGCCGCGTCGGTGCCGTCGGGCGCGTACTCGGCGAGGGCGAGCGCCATCGTCGCCAGGTGCCAGGAGTGCTCGGCGCTGTTCTCGCGCCGCGAGCGGTCGGCGAGCGACGTGCGGCGCAGCACCCCCTTCAGCCGGTCCAGCTCGCGCACGAAGCGCAACTGCCGGGCGAGCCGCTCGGGGAGCGCGGCGTCGGAGGGGTGAGGGATGTGGTCTCCTTTCATCATGCGATGCGGGCGCCGCGCAGGCGCAGGCTGTTGGTCACCACGCTCACCGAGCTGAAGGCCATCGCCGCGCTGGCGAGGATCGGGCTCAGGAGGAGGCCGAAGGCGGGATAGAGGACGCCGGCCGCCACCGGGATGCCGATCACGTTGTAGACGAAGGCCCAGAACAGGTTCTGCTTCATCGTGCGCATCGTGCGGCGCGAGAGCTCGACCGCTTGCGCCGCGCTCCGCAGGTCGCCGCGCATGAGCACGACGTCCCCCGCCTCGACGGCGACGTCCGTCCCCGTGCCGATCGCCATGCCGACGTCCGCCTGCGCGAGCGCCGGCGCGTCGTTGATCCCGTCGCCGACCATCGCGACGACCTTCCCCTCCCCCTGCAGCCGCCGGATCTCCGCCACCTTCCCGTCGGGGAGGACGCCGGCGACGACGCGGTCCACCCCCGCCTGGCGCGCCACCGCCTCGGCGGTGCGCTCGTTGTCGCCGGTGAGCATCACGACCTCGAGCCCCATCCGGTGCAGCCGCGCGATCGCCTCGCGCGACGTCTCCTTGATCGGGTCGGCGACCGCGATCACGCCGGCGAGCTCGCCGTCCACCGCGACGTAGACGGGCGTCTTCCCCTCCGCCGAGAGGCGGTGCGCCGCGTCGCGCAGCGGCTCGACGCGGACGGCCCACTCCGACATCAGCGTCTCGTTCCCGACGGCGAGCGCGCGACCGTCCACGACGCCGGTGACGCCCTGCCCGGTGTGCGACGCGAACGACTCCACGGGGCGCAGCCGGAGCCGCTGGTCGCGCGCCCGGCGCACGACGGCGTCGGCGAGCGGGTGCTCGCTCGAGCTCTCGATGGAGGCGACGAGCGCGAGCAGCTCGGTGCCACCACCGGCGCCGGCGTCTCCCGCGAAGCGGTCGTTCGACGCGGGCACGAGGTCGGTGACCGTGGGCCGCCCCTCGGTGACGGTGCCCGTCTTGTCGAGCACCACCGTGCGCACGTCCCCCGCGCGCTGCAGCGCCTCGCCCCCCTTGATGAGGACGCCGAGCTCGGCCCCCTTCCCCGTGGAGACCATGACCGCCGTCGGCACGGCGAGCCCCATCGCGCACGGGCAGGCGATGATGAGCACCGCGACCGCCGCCGCGAAGCCGCGCACCGCGGGCGCGTTGTCCGCGAGCACGAACCAGGCGGCGAAGGTCGCGATGGCGATCGAGATCACGACCGGGACGAAGACGCCCGAGATCCGGTCGGCGAGGCGCTGGATCGGCGCGCGGGCGCCCTGCGCATCCCGCATCAGCTTCACGATCCGCGCGAGCACCGAGTCGCTGCCGAGTGTCGTCGCGCGGTA
>DASVXU010000095.1:0-7391 GCA_036392515.1 Gemmatimonadaceae bacterium
TGCGCCAGTGCTGGAGCAGACGCGCCGTTTCCGGCGTGACCTGCCAAAGGGCGGGGTTCGGCTGGGCGCGCCAGGTATCGACCAGACTTCGAACCTCGTTGATGGTCGACGTGGGGTCGTACTGCTGGCCCGCCGTGGAGAGACCCTTTCCCTCGTCGAACACGAGGCTTTCTTGTCCTTGTGACTTCTTCCGCTTCTTCGGCTTGGGGATCGGCGTGATGAAGTCGGCGCGGCGGCGGGAGTCGACGATTCGCTGCGTTGGCTGGCCGGATGTGTCGAGCTCCCAGTGGCGAGCGGGTCGCTCGTACGGGGAGTTGAGGATGGGGTGGTCGAAGAAGGGATTGGACATCGAATCAAAGAACCCTCAATGCAGGCCCGGCAGGACCGCTTGGTCCTGCGGGGGCAGACATTTCGTGCTTTGCGTCCGAATGGGAGCACTGACCAAGAATCTCAAGGTGTTGCCTAACGCGACTGCACCTAATTGCACTGGTGCGCCAACAACGCGCTGTAGTCAAACCTTGAATCCCGTACGGATCGCCTCGAAGTGGTCGGTCCACTCACAGTTACCTGATGGCTGCATACAGGTAGCCCGCAGTTTCTCTATTCCCATCATCCGCGCGATCTTGGGGCCGGCCGCCTTGATCCTTTTCCAGCTCGCGTTCGGGAGAGGCGTGCCCGTTGGGAGGGTCGCCTTTCCGTACAGCGGATTGATACATTCAACCCCCGTTACCGCTTTGATCTCGACGGGATCAAGGTAGTTCTCGATGAAGGACCGCTCGAGAACTCGGAATGCAGCACACGAGGCAGGTAGTGAGTTCCGAACGTTCATGGCGCCCTGCCCATCTGGCGCCCCAGGCCCGGGGCGGTCACTGTCCATCAAGACGGCCCATTTCAACCCGGCGTCGTCGATACATCTCGTTGTTGTATTGAACTCAAGATTGTCTGTCCCGCCGCACTGAAGGAAGAGTACGTCTGCAGGACTGAGCGACGTGTAACCCGCCTTGTTCAACTCCCCCAAAATGAAGGAATAGAATTCTACGTCTCTCGGTCCTTCGACGAGAACGACGTGGTTTTTTCCTACGAGCCGATCTGACGCTTCGACCCCCAGCTCCCTGGCAAGGTGCTGCTTATCAAACTTGCCGTGGGGCAGCGCTCTAGCTGAGGTACCCGCCCGCTCGACTAGAATTAGATCTCGCACCGGCGTCGCAGATGCGAATGCCGGCGAGTGCGTCGTGTACACAACGGTATGTCCGAGTTCCCCCAATTCTCTAAGGGCCTGAGCGAGGAGCCGTTGCGCGCCGGGGTGAAGGTGGACCTCCGGTTCTTCAATGGCATACACATATCGCGGACCATTTTCGGAGTGAAGGGTTTCCGCAGCTTGATATTGAAAATACGCCACCATGAAGAGGCGGCGGACGCCTGCGCCTCGCAGCTCGAACGGCGTCTCGATCCCATAGGCGTCTGTCCAATTCAACGCTATACCATCGACCGCTTTCTTCCAGTTCACGGAAGGCTCGGCCTTCATCGCGGACACTGTGTCCGTTAGGCGTTCCAATCGTGCAAAGACCTTGTCAAACTCCTTCTGGACGGTCGCCCGCATCTCGGATTCAACCTTTTGCGCATCTGCGTGCTCACCCAAGACCTTGTCAACAATCCCTTTGAACTGATTTTGGACACTTGTCTCGTCGATCCCATACCTCGCGGTATCAGCGAAGTAGATAAACTGCGGGAGCAGGCCTCGCAGCTGCTTTTCGATCGCGGACCCGTCTACCCATGCTTCGCGCGTACCCAAGCCGGCGTTGTACGCCGCCTCTCGCAGGTTTGCGCGCTTCTGCTGGTTAGTCTCTACGCCGGCCTTCACCGCGGGAAGCTTTCGCTTCTCCAGTAGCATCAGGAGCTCATCGTGCTTCTTTAGCGCGAGCGGAAACAGATCGTCAGCGTCAACATCCGCCACAAGGATCTCAAGCGGCGCAGTCTCCTTGGCCGTGCACGAGAGACGCAGGTGAAGCCGGCCGTCCGCGGCCACGAGTCGGTCCTCGACCAAGTCGATTGAATGCTTCGCGTCAATTTTGAGGGAGGTGCTAGACAATTGCATCGGGTCGAACACCACTTCGATTGCGACGGTGCCGTCGGGCTTACGGCAGTGGATGTCGGCGACCGTGACGCCGCCCCGTTTTGGTGGCTCGAAGAACAGTCGAAGCGCATGAAGCAACGAAGACTTGCCGCAGTCATTACGTCCGACAATTGCTGTCATCGGACCGGTCGTTATGAATTCCGTATCTTCAAAGGCGCGAAAGCCTGCGACGCGAAGACCTGTCAGGGGCATATCCAGTCCACGAATTGTTAGAGTGGCGACGCCGAATCTCGTGTGGCTTCGGTTCGCGCGAAAGCCCTCGCGCTTTCATTAGAACGCCCCCATTGTATCCGCAACGCGGTGTCGAACTATCGCACCGGCGTCACGCGACCGCTCCATGCAGCTTGCGCGAAGAAGCCAAGCTAGCAACAGCATCCCGTCCTCCTACTTCTCATACACCACCCTCTTCTCCCCTCCCATATACCGTTTCACCGCCTCCACCCCTCCCGTATCTATCGCCCCCGCCCCCGCGATCGTCCCGTACGTCGCATAAAACTCGTAGTACGTATCATCCGTGAACACCAGAAAGACCTGCGACTGCGGCGGCCTCTCGCCTTCCTTCACCACCACGTGCTTCACCGTCTTCCCGATGATCGTCGACACCGCGGCCTTGAACGCCATTCGTCCCTCGCTCCGGTTCGTGGTTGATTCTCCACAACCTCCACGTACCCTCTGACAGTCCCTCCCCTCCCGCTTCACGCTCCTTCTACGTTTCGCTCCACCAGCCCCCTTCTCTCCCACTCCCCATAGCTCGCCTCCACGTCGATCCGGAATACGTCCACCCCCCCCGGCACCGTGAAGTCCAGGATGCTGATCTCCCGCGCCGGCACCAGGATCCCCTCCGCGTCCAGCAACTCGAGCTTCAGCGCATCCTTCTTCGCCATGTACTCGTCGAGCGCCGACCGTCTCGCATCGGGACCCGCGATGTCGGGATACGCCTCCGACAGCAGCCGCACGATCGGATAGACCTGCTCGAACGCCGGCTCCGGAACGAACGGACCCGCGAACACCTCACGCTCGTCGTCATACGCGACGAATCCCGCGCTCCCGATCCGTATGTCGTTCGACAGCACCGTGAACGGCAGCCTGACGCTTCCGCCGCGGAACCGCGCCGCGCCGATGAGCTGCGCCGACGCCAGCGCGAACGCCAGCGCTGCGCCGAGGATCGCCATGAAGGAGATCGCATCCAGCCACAGCGTCGGACCGCGGGTCGGGCCTCGGTCCGCGATCCATGCGACGCCAATGCTCACCGCGCCTAACGCGACCCCCACCAGCGCCGACCGCCCCGCGGCCCGCGCGACGTCGCGCCGCCGCAGCGGGTGAAACCTCCGCGCGGGCCGCGGCTCCCCCCACCGCCGTGCGAGCACCCGCCACAGGCGCTCCCGCCGCCTCGGCACGCTCGTGTACCACCGCACCGCGCCGAAGAGCGCCAACACCAGCACGAACACCGCGAACGATCGGAGGTCCATCCGCTCGATGAACATGCCCGTCATGTTGGTCGCGAGCTTCCGCTGACGCAACCACACGCCGCCCGCCGCAGGGTGCGCCATGTCCCTTGCGCGCCCCTTCCCGCCGAGGCGATCGATATGGTGATGCCCGCCGCGACACCACAGCCACCGGTGCGCTGGACCCGTGCCATGCTCGAGGCGCTACCAGACGACGGCCAGCGCCACGAGATCATCGACGGAGTCCACTACGTGACTCCCTCGCCGGCGACGCCGCACCAGTTCGTCGTGAGCAGGATTCTCTTCGAGCTCACTCGCTGGTTCGAGAAGCATCCCGTCGGCTGGGCGCTCATCTCTCCCTCCGACATCGAGCTTGGCGAGGACACCATCGTCCAGCCGGACGTGCTCGTCCTCGCACGCACCGGCAATCGTCCCCCGCGCGACTGGAAGACGGCCGGTCTCCCCATCCTCGCGATCGAAGTCCTTTCCCCCTCCACGCGCAGCCGCGACCGCATCATCAAGCGCCCCCGCTACCAGCGCGCCGGCATCGCCGAGTACTGGATCGTGGACTTCGAGTCCCGCCTCGTCGAACGCTGGCGCCCCGAGGACGAGCGCCCCGAGATCGTCACCGACGTCCTGCGCTGGGAGCGGCCAGGCGCGACACACGCCCTCGAGATCCCGCTCACGCCGATCTTCGATCTCGTCGCCGAGGCCTGACCGCGCGTCCAGCCCCCGCTCGACGACCCCGGGGCGCGCGGGTTGCCTCCACCCCCCGCCGTGAGGCACATTCCGGCTCCTCCCCCCCCGGTTGCACGGTTCCACAATCGACCGATGGTCCCATGACGCCACCCGCTCTGCTCCGGCGCGCCACGTTAGGCGCGCCCATCCTCGCGCTGTCCCTCGCCGCCGCCTGCGCGCGCGACATCGCCACCGCGCCAGTGAGGCCCGCCGGCGCGCCGGGGCTCGCGCCTAACGCGTCGGTCGTCGCACCCGCGGGCTACATCCGCGTCGGTGTCGTCCAGGCGGCGTCGCAGATCTCGATCGGGGGTACCGGCGACTTCGACGTCCGCGACGACGCGACCGGCGCGACGCTGCTCTCCGGGAGCGCGAGCGAGGCGAAGGTCGCCGTCGTCTCGGTCTCCGAGAAGGTCGTCTACTGGCGCGTCCAGGTGCAGTGCTCGGGGAACGTCCCCTACGTGAACGACTGGACGGTCCGCGTCGCCGCCGCGGGATACGAGCCGTACACCGAGTACGTCGCCGCCGCGAAGTGCTGGCGCCTCCGCGTCGGACGCTTCGCGACCCGCACCGCCGCGCTCGGCGCGCAGCCGGAGCTCTACCGACTCGGCCTCGCGCCGGCGGCGTCGGGCGGCGCCGCCTTCCAGGTCACCGAGTTCGTCGGCGTCACGAAGTACCAGGCGACGTTAGGCAGCGCGGTCGCGCAGACGACCAACCCGATCCGCGTCGTCCCGACCTCGGGCGACCTCACCATCGAGGGCGACCCGTACCGCGGCGTCGGCGAGGTGCGGCTGAACAGCGCGGGCACCCTCGCCGCGATCAACGAGCTCCCGATCGAGGACTACCTTCTCGGCGTCGTCCCGCGCGAGCTCGGGCCGATCGCGTATCCTTATCTCGAGGCGCTCAAGGCGCAGGCAGTCGCCGCGCGCACCTACGCGTACGCGAACCTCGGCAAGCGTCGCAACGACGGCTACGACCTCACCGCGACGACGTCGGATCAGGTCTACGGCGGCAAGGGCGACGAGTATCCGCTCTCCTCACAGGCGGTGACCGAGACCGCGGGCGTCGTCGCGACGTACGAGGGGAAGCTCATCGAGGCGCTCTACAGCTCGACCTCGGGCGGCTTCACCGCGAACAGCGAGGACGTCTACAACTCGGCGCCCGTCCCCTACCTGCGCGGCGTGCCCGACGCGCAGCGCGGCGCCTCCTTCGAGCACGTCCCCTCGCTCGACGTCTTCCGCAACCACAGCAACCCGATCTCCCTCCGCAACGCCGCCGAGGGCGACTTCGAGAGCGACTGGTCGAAGTACCACCGCTGGTACGTGGACTGGACGAAGGCCGAGATGGCCGCGGTCGTCGCCAACTACTTCAAGGCCGACCCGGGCGAGGTGCTCGAGGTCGACGTCCTCGACCGCTCCGGCTCTGGCCGCGCGCTGACGCTGCAATTCGTCACCACCAACGGCACCTTCACCGAGACCAAGGACCGCATCCGCTCCGCGCTCAAGTTCTACAACGCGAGCAACAACCTGACGTCACTCTACAGCACCCTCTTCTACATCCAGCCGGTCGTAGACAGGAAGACGAAGACCGTCACGGGCTGGGAAGCGTGGGGCGGCGGGTGGGGACACGGCGTCGGTCTGTCGCAGACGGGCGCGGTCGGCATGGCGGAGAAGGGCGCGTCGTACGACGAGATCCTCCATCACTACTATCAGGGGATCGAGCTCGAAACGCGTTAGTCTCGCGTTCCCGTGGAGATGCGGGTGCCATGGGAAACAGCGATGCGGGGTGGCCTTCGCTGCGCTCGGCGAGACCGCGATACGGGATGCGGGATACGAGAAACACCCAATGATACGGGACTGGCCGAGCGCGGGCCGCCTGCGGCGCCGCGCTCGGCCCAACCCGCATCATGGTGTGCCCCGTATCAGGCATCCCGTATCGCGGTCTCGCGGCCGCGCGAGCGCGTGCCGCCACCTCGTATCGCTCTTTCGAAACGGCACCCGCATCACGACGACCTACGGCGACTGAACGTTGAGACTGCGACCACCCGACGGCTTCGCCGTTGGTTTGTCGGTCAGTGAAACCGGATGCCCGAACATGAACCTCGAATGCTCCCGTCGGTCCTTCGGCACTCCCGTCAACGCCTTCAGCAGCGGAAACAGCTCCTTCTGCGTGCCCGTCACGAGCGTGTCCGCGATCTCCGGCTGCTGCCAGAAGAGCTTCCAGTACGCCTTCTCCGTCGCCTCCGCGCTGTCGAGCTCCGCCTTCCCCGGCTCGCCGCGCCCCGCCAGGTACTCGCCTAACGGTACGTAGAGCGCGCGCACTCCCGCCGAGAAGACCGAATCGGCGCGCTGGAGGTTCTCGATCTGCGTGCGCGAGAGGAAGAGCGAGTCGCTCTCCTCGAGGATGGCCTTGTAGACGCTGCTCGTGCGGCGCAGGTAGAAGGCGGCGAGCGAGTCGGGGCCGCGGCGCTGCCAGGCATGATCCGGTCCCCTCACCGGCTCGAGCGCGCGGCGGAGCTGCTGGACCGGATACGGCACCGCGAGGTCGATCGAGAAGTCGAGCGAGATGCGGAAGGGGCTGCGATACAGCGTGCGCCCCGGACGCGTGTCGGCGAAGCGCGGGTTCACGTCGTAGCGAAAGCGCCTGCTCGTCTGGTCGAAGCCGCGCGCGACGAAGAGCACGGGGTCGGGGCGGTCCTGCGAGCCCCAGCCGCGCAGGTCGTTCCCGTGCAGCATCTGATCGAGCCCGCCGAGCACGTTCTCGAGGTAGATGCTCGCCTGCACCCGTCGCGCCCACTTCTCGGGGATGCGCGGCGCGATCTGCATGTTGAGCGACTGCGTCCACGGTCCGCGGCAGCCGTTGCGGTCGGCGACGCTGCCGATGTACCGGCGCACGCAGTCGCGCGCCGTCTTCGAGCCGCTGCTCAGGAGCGACGCGAGCTGCGCGTCGAGCGCCGCGTCACCGCTCCCCGGCGCGGGGATGAAGGCCCGGTCGCCCCACCGGCCGTCGCCGTTCACGTCGCCCTGCACGATCGGCGTGAAGGGGAGCCCGCTCTGGATGCGCGAGAAGAGCGTCAC
>DASVXU010000096.1:0-48674 GCA_036392515.1 Gemmatimonadaceae bacterium
GAGCTGCGCGTCGAGCGCCGCGTCACCGCTCCCCGGCGCGGGGATGAAGGCCCGGTCGCCCCACCGGCCGTCGCCGTTCACGTCGCCCTGCACGATCGGCGTGAAGGGGAGCCCGCTCTGGATGCGCGAGAAGAGCGTCACGGTCCCGGTCTTCGGAATCTCGACCGCGCCCGAGATCAGGAAAACGTGGCGCGCGTCGTTGACGTTGGGCGCCCACTCGCGCGTCCGCGGATCGCCGAACGCGGCGCCGTCGAAGCCGCGATACTGCCGGCGCGCCGACTGCAGCGTGTACGTCAGCGCGGTGTAGAACGGGATCCGCCACTTGAAGATGTCGGGCTGGATCGTCGTCGTGAACTGTCCGCCGTAGCCGCGCAGGTCGCTCGTCCGCATCGCCACCTGGCTGTACTGCGACGACCGCCTCGACTCCGCTGCCGACACGGTGCCGCTCGCCGTGTCGATCGCGCCCGTGGAGACGTACATCGTGCGGGCGCCCTCACGCGCCGGATCGAGCACCAGTCGCGGAACCCCCGAGAAGTTCGCGTCCACCGTCCCCGGCTGCGACAGGTCGTACGACGCGAGCACCCCCGCCTTGAAGAGGATCCTGCGGATGTCGGTGGACCAGTCGAGCGAGGCGCGCCAGCTGTGCGGCACGTCGTACTTCGGCGAGATCAGCGTCACCGCCGGCGCGCGCTCGGCGAGCACTCCCCCGCCGCCCGCGCACTGCGTCGGGATCGTCGTCGGGTCGGCGGCGAACTGCGACCAGTTCGCGGCGGGCACCGCGCTCCCGACGCAGGAGAGGAGCAGCGTCCCGCCCGCGGCGCTCGCGTCGGCGAGCACGTCGGGGCGCAGCAGGTCGCGGAACTCGCCGATCCCGCCGCGCAGCGTGCCGACCGGATTGCGGTAGAAGCGGCCGGCGTTCGACCACATGCTCCCGTTCCCGTTCTCCTTGTCGCGGTTGTAGGTGAAGCTGAACCCCGCCCGCGGGCTGACGTGGACGCGCGACGGGGCGGCGCCGGTCCTCACGCCTAACGCGCTCTCCAGCGCCGCGTCCTTCGGCGGCGAGTCGAGGAAACCGTCCCCTTCGACACGAGCTCCGTAGATCACGCTGAAGAAGCGCGACGGGACGAAGGTGTGCGCGAACGCCGCCGCGCCGTTCCACACCTTCCCGCTGCGGTCCGGCTGCGACAGTGTGCGGTTGAAGCTCGATGGCTGCCCCGCCGAGAGGTCGGCGATGCTGTTGAACCCGTACGTCCCGTAGCGGTTGGAGATACCGCTCAGCGCCGCGCCGTCGGCGCGCCCCCAGAGCTGCGTGCGGAAGCGGTGGCGCGAGCCGCGCCGGTACCAGTAGGTCTCGTTCGCCCCCTCCAGCGTCCAGCGGGTGTCGTCACGGAACATCGGGCCGCCGCCTAACGCGACGCCGGTGACGTCGGTCGCCTGCCCCGTCGCCGGATCGATCCCCGGCGAGCGCACGAGCACGGACGCGCCCGGCAGCGTGAGGTATGGATCGGTGTGCGACGCGACCCGGCTCGCCGCGAAACGCGTCTCGTTGAGCGTGTAGCGCCCCTGCCCGACGTAGGCGCCGAACACGAGCTGCGCGCCTAACGTGTTGTCGCGCTGCTCGCCGCCTGCCGCCGGCGCCGCGAGCGGCCCGAAGCCGACCGCGCCCGTCTTCGTCACGCCGGCGTACGTCAGCAGGGCGCGCGTCTGCAGCGTGTCGCGGGTGTCGTCGAGCCTGCCGAGCCAGGTGATCTGGTCGCGGGTGCGGTCGAGCGGGATGCCCGACGTCGAGAGCAGCCCTAACGGTCCGGCGACCGTGCGCAGCCGCGCCACCGAGTCGGGGGAGATCCCCGCGCGCAGCAGCGTCGCCTGGTCGGCGTCCACGAGCGTCGCCGGGCTGCTGATGGAGCGCGCGACGTCGAGCGCGACGTTGTACGTCAGCGCCTGGCGGATCAGCTCCCCGTCCCCGCCGATGCTCCCCCTGAACCCGCCGACGGGAACGCCGCTGCTCCGCCCCACCGCGTCGGTGTACTGCAGCGCGCGCGGATCGAAGGTGAGCTGCGCGTTGCGGTTCTGGAACATCCGGTCGCCCGGCGACAGCCTGACGTCGATGTTCGCGCCCGCGAACCCGCCGCGCGTCGCGTCGAAGGTCGCCCCCGTCACGCGCGTCTCCGTTTTCGCCGCGCGCGGGATCGACGACGCGGCCATCCCCATCCCGTTCAGCGTCGTCAGGTTCGACTCCGCCCCGGAGCCGAGGATCGACGGGCCGTTAGGCGTCATCGTCACGCCGGCGATGGTGGACGCGGTCCCGCTGAGGCTCCCCGCGGCGCTCGGCGGGAGCTGGCCGTGGACCCCTTCCTGGTAGCTCTCCGACGCGCCGGGGTCCTGCGTGAACGGGCTGACGTCGTTCCGCGCCCGCTCCGGCTTCGCCGCCGTCACCTTCACCTCGGCGAGCATCGTCGCATCGGGCGCCAGCTGGAAGTCGGCGACGAGCTCGGTCTCCGTCCCCTGCCGCTGCACCCGCCGCCGCGCACTCTTCCGTCCCGTCGCCGCGACATAGACGAGATAGTCGCCCGTCCCCGGCTCGAAGCGCAGCGAGTAACGTCCGCTCGAGTCGGTGGTCGTCTGCTGGACGAGCCGGTCCGGCCCGCGCGTGACGATCACCGTCGCCCCGGCGATCACCCGCGCCGAGTCGTCGGTGACGCGGCCGCGAACGACGTCGGCGGTGCTGTTCTGGGCGGCGAGCCGCGCCGCGGGGAGAAGGAGTGCGAGCGCGCAGAGTGCGCGGAGGGGAAGGCGCATTGGACCCGGCTTCGGAGGGCTCGTTCGTGTCTGCGACCGACGTTGGTCAGACACACCCGACGGCGCAACAGTTTGCCGGGTTTCGGAAGAGCAAGCGGCTCGGCTGTGGTGGCATCGGATCGCTCCGATCGGCGCGAGAGTTCCTCACCGCAACGAGCCGGCTGTCGCCTTTCTTATTGAAACACGAAGGACACGAAGGTCCGCGAAGGGTGCCTGGCAACAACTTCGTGCTCCTTCGTGTTCTTCGTGTTCCAACAGCACTTGCCAGAGCGATCGCAGATCCGCCGCGAGGCGCGTGGACACGCCCATGGAGCGATCCGATGCCGATCCGAATCAGTCGTGTGCCTCACCAGCCGCATCCGACCGTCGCCGCCGGCGACCGGTCGCTCGCGATCGGCGCGATCACCGACCCGTCGGCGCGGTGAAGCTCGACCGCGGCGGCTCCCGGAGCGCTTCCAGACGCGACGACGAGCTGGACGCCGCGCACGAGCAGCGACGGATCGGAGGCGAAGTCGAGCGCGCAGAGCGCCGGAGACTGGGGCTCGGGGAGCACGCGGACGACGAGCGACACCGGCCGCGCGCTGTCCCCTGCCTCCGATGCGACCTGGCGAACCCGGTCGGAGTGGCGAGCACGACGTAGAGCTGGGCGGGATGCAGCACCGCCACGCCGGGCGGAATCGACGAGCCACTGTCCTGCGCCACCGCGCTCGTGGCGGATAGAACCATTAATGCCAGCGCGCCGAGACCGATCTTCACCATGGGCGTGGATTGTACGCCGCGCCCCCCACCTCGTCAAACGTCAGGCAGGCGTGCCGACGCCGTCCTCAGGCGGCGGTCGGGTGCGCGAGCTCCGTCTCGCTCGCCGCGTCGGCGCGGGCGCTGAGCGCGATCGCGTTCTTCTCCTCGTCGAACGCCCTCTCGCTCTTCGCGATCACGACCGTCGCCACCGCGTTGCCGATGAGGTTCGTGATCGCGCGCGCCTCGCTCATGAAGCGATCCACGCCGAGCACGAGCGCGATCCCTTCGACCGGGACGATGCGCATCGCCGAGAGGGTGCTCGCGAGGACGATGAAGCCCGAGCCGGTGACGCCCGCCGCGCCCTTGGAGGTCACCATCAGCACCGCGAGCGTCGAGAGCTGCTGGCCTAACGTCAGGTGAACCCCGAAGGCCTGCGCGATGAAGATCGTCGCCATCGACAGGTAGATCGACGTCCCGTCGAGGTTGAACGAGTAGCCCGCCGGGATCACCAGTCCGACCACCGTGCGGTCGCACCCGTAGTTCTCCATCCGCGCCAGCATGCTCGGCAGCGCCGCCTCCGAGCTCGAGGTGCCGAGCACGATCAGGATCTCGGCGCGGATGTACTTCAGCAGCCGCCAGAGGCTGAAGCCGTTGAACCAGGCGATCGCGTTGAGGATGACGAAGATGAACAGCGCCATCGTGAGGTAGACGCCGCCCATCAGGTGCGCGAGCGGCAGCAGCGCCCGCAGCCCGAAGTTGCCGATGGTGTACGCCATCGCCCCGAAGGCGCCTAACGGCGCGACGCGCATGATCATCGCCGTGACGCGGAAGAACACCTCGGACAGCTTCTCCAGCCCGACCGTCAGCCCGCGTCCATGCTCGCCGAGCCGCGAGAGCGCGACCCCGAACAGGAGCGAGAAGAAGACGATCTGCAGGATGTCTCCCTGCGCGAACGCGCCGACGACGCTCGCCGGGACGATGTGCGTCACGAACTCGACGAAGCCGAGCTGTTTTCCCGCCGTCGTGTACTGCGAGATGTCCCCGTGCGCGAGCGCCGTGACGTCGATCCCCGCGCCCGGCTTCGTCAGGTTGACGACGATCAGCCCGATCGCCAGCGCGATCGTCGTCACCACCTCGAAGTAGATGAACGCCTTCCCGCCGACGCGCCCGACCTTCCTGATGTCGTGCATGTTGGCGATGCCGAGCACGATCGTGAGGAAGATGATCGGCGCGATGATCATCTTCACCAGGTTGATGAACGTGTCCCCGAGGGGCTTCATCGCCTTCCCGACGGCGGGAAAGAGCGCGCCGAGGAGAACGCCGAGCGCGACGGCGACTAGTACCTGGAAAGTGAGATTGCGGTAGAGGCGGCGCATGAGTGCAGAAGGTACGGCGCGGGGGGCGGCGAAACTACGGGGCGGGAGAGGGGCACCGTTGGAAAGGGCGGGGCTGGGGGCGGAATACTGCGGGGCGGAGAGCGGGGGGCGGGAACTGACCTATAAGGACTGAGGCCGACTGGCGGCGCCATCCGGCGCCGCGGTCGGCCTCGTTCATTGTCGCTCGGGTTGCGCGTCGTCGCGGGTCGATCGGGGGCTCGTCCGTGGGACGGCCATCACGCGAATGGCGGGGGAGTCACCGAGTGGCTGAGGCTCGTGAGGGTCACCATTCCGTTCTCGAGACCCTCAGAGCCTCGGAAGCTCCCCCCCAAACCGCGCGATGCTCGAATGCCGACCGAGCCCCGACGCGACCCACGACGATCCCATCCCGATCAATGGAGAGGCCGACACGCGGCGCCCTCCAGCGCCGCAGTCGGCCTCTCTTCCGAACAGGGAAGTTCCGGCTCCCCGCTCCCCGCCCCGCGTTATTCCGCCCCCAGCCCCGCCCTTTCCAACGGTGCCCCTCTCCCGCCCCGCAGTTTCAACCGATCCCGCCCCTCCGGCACACCCCGTGCGCGAACCTCGCGCCATGATCACGAGACCAATTCCGTCCACTGGCGAGCAGCTCCCCGTCCTCGGCATCGGCACCTGGCAGACCTTCGACGTCGGCCCGAACCGCGACGCCCGTGAGAATCTCGCCGAGGTCCTGTCCACCTTCGTCGCCCTCGGCGGAAAGGTCGTCGATTCGTCGCCCATGTACGGCTCCTCGGAGGAGGTCGTCGGCGACCTCGCCGCGGCCGCGGGCCTTCGCGAGAAGCTCTTCGTCGCCACCAAGGTCTGGACCACCGGACGGACCAAGGGGATCGCCGAGATGGAGGCGTCGATGCGGAAGCTGCGCGTCGAGCGGGTGGATCTCATGCAGGTGCACAACCTCGTGGACGTCGCGACGCACCTGCGGACGCTCGCCGAGTGGAAGGCGGCCGGGCGCATTCGCTACGTCGGGATCACCCACTACACCGCGAGCGCGCACGAGAAGGTCGCGAAGCTGCTCCAGTCGCACGCGAGCATCGACTTCGTGCAGATCAACTACTCCGCCGCCGAGCGTGAGGCGGAGAAACGGGTGCTCCCGGTGGCCCGGGACCGCGGGGTCGCGGTCATCGTCAACCGCCCCTTCGCCGAGGGCGGGCTCCTCAGGCGGCTCGGCGCGCGGCCCCTCCCCGGCTTCGCCGCCGAGATCGGCTGCTCGAGCTGGGCGCAGCTCCTCCTCAAGTTCATCCTCTCGCACCCCGACGTGACCTGCGCCATCCCCGCGACGAGCGACGTGGACCATCTGCGCGACAACCTGAAGGCAGGCGACGGGCCCCTCCCCGATGAGGAGATGCGGAAGCGGATCGTGGAGGCCGTCGTCGGCGGCTGAAGCACCCGGCTCTCGCGCCAGTCCAACCGCCGCTGTCACGAGTCTTGCTCTGCGCAGCCGAACCCTCCGGCTCGCTGGAAACCCGCCGGTGGGGTGGGATACTCGGCGACGTCGCCCCCCGATGGTGACGCCTTTCACGTCGTCATGACCAGTCTCGGCAGCACCGACAAGGAGCTGGCGCTCCGCGCCGTACAGGACGACGTCTTCGCCGGCGGCGGCGAGGTCGGGGCGCTCTGCCGCGCCATCGACTGGGCGTCCACGCCGTTAGGCAGTCCCGCCGGCTGGCCGCAGTCCCTTCGCACGACCGTGCGGACGATGCTCACCTCGCGCTTCGCGATGTGGATGGCATGGGGCCCCGAGCTCACGATGCTCTACAACGACGCCTACGCGCGGATGACGCTCGGCGCCAAGCACCCGTGGGCGCTCTCCCGGCCGGCGAGCACCGTGTGGGCGGAGATCTGGAAGGACATCGGGCCACGCATCGCCGCCGTCACGGGCACCGGCGTCGCGACCTGGGACGAGGCGCTCCTCCTCTTCCTGGAGCGGAGCGGCTATCTCGAGGAGACCTACCACACCTTCTCGTACAGCCCCCTCGCCGACGAGAGCGGCGCGATCGCCGGGATGCTCTGCGTCGTCTCCGAGGACACCGAGCGCGTCATCGGCGAGCGGCGGCTGAAGACCCTCCGCGAGCTCGGCGCGGAGCTCGCCTCGGCGACGCGCGAGGGCGACACCCTCCGCGCCGTCGCGACCGCGCTCGCCCGCAACCAGCGCGATCTTCCCTTCGCGGCCGTCTATCTGTTCGAGGAGGACGGAAGCGCGCGACTCGGCTGCGCGAGCGGGACGCATCCCGGATCGCCCGTCGCGCCGCGCGACATCCCCGCGGGCGACGGCGCGTGGCCGATCGCCGATCTCGTCCAGTCGCACCGACCGCTCGTCGTCGAGGAGCTCGCGTCGCGCTTCCCGGGCGTCGAGCTCCCGCAGGGGGACTGGTGGGCGCCCCCCCAGCGCGCGGTGCTCGTCCCGATCGCCCAGCGCGGTGGCGAGCGGCCGGCGGGATTCCTCGTCGCCGCGGTGAATCCCTTCCGCCGCTTCGACGCCGACTATCGCGGCTTCCTCGAGCTGGTCGCCGGCCAGGTCGGCGCCAGCCTCGCGAATGCGCGCGCGTACGAGGAAGAGCGCCGGCGCGCCGAGGAGCTCGCCGACCTCGATCGCGCGAAGACGCAGTTCTTCTCCAACGTCAGCCACGAGTTCCGGACGCCGCTCACCCTCCTCCTCGGCCCCGCCGAGGACGCGTTGGGCGACCCCGAGACGATCCCCGCCAACCGCGCACGGATGGAGATCATCCACCGCAACGCGCTGCGGCTGCTGCGGCTCGTCAACACCCTGCTCGACTTCTCGCGCATCGAGGCCGGGCGCGTCACCGCGCGCTACGAGCCGACCGACCTCGCCGCGTACACCGCGGAGCTCGCGTCGAGCTTCCGCTCGGCGATGGAGCGCGCGGGGCTTCGCCTCGTCGTCGAGTCGAGCACCGCGGCGAGCGTCTGGCTCGACCGCGAGATGTGGGAGAAGATCGTCCTCAATCTCCTCTCGAACGCCTTCAAGCACACCTTCGAGGGCGAGGTCGCGCTGCACGTGCTCGAGCGCGAAGGCTGCGCGGTGCTCGAGGTGCGCGACACCGGCGTCGGCATCCCCGCCGAGCAGCTGCCGCACATCTTCGAGCGCTTTCACCGCGTGCCTAACGCCCGGTCGCGCACCCACGAGGGCACCGGGATCGGACTCGCGCTCGTGCAGGAGCTGGTCCGGCTGCACCACGGGACGATCGACGTCGCCAGCACCCCGGGCGAGGGGACGACCTTCACCGTCGCGATCCCCCTCGGCAGCTCGCACCTGAAGCCCGAGCAGCTCGCCGACGCGGGCTCCGACGGCGCCATGCGGCGGCTCAGCGCGGCCTCGAGCTCCGCGTACGTCGAGGAGGCGCGCCGCTGGCTCCCCGCTGCGGACGACGGTGCGTCTTCCGACGACGACCAGCCGATCGCGACCGCCGCCGCCGCGCCCGAGGGCGCGGTCGCGAGCCCCATCGCCGGCGCGCACGTCCTCGTCGCCGACGACAACGCCGACATGCGCGACTACGTGACGCGCCTGCTGCACGACCGGGGCTGCGTCGTGCGCACCGTCGCCGACGGTCGGGCCGCGCTCGACGCCGCCCTGGAGGAGCGCCCGGAGCTCATCCTCAGCGACGTCATGATGCCGGGGCTCGACGGCTTCGAGCTCATCTCGAGGCTGCGCGCCGACCCGCGGACGCGCGGCATCCCGGTGATCCTCCTTTCCGCGCGCGCCGGCGAGGAGGCGCGCGTCGAGGGGCTGGGGGCGGGCGCCGACGACTATCTAGTGAAGCCCTTCACGGCGCGCGAGCTCGTGGCGCGGGTGGAAGGGCGTATCCAGATCGACCGCGGGCGGCGTGAGAGCGAGTCGGTGCGCGAGCGCCTGCTGGCCGCCGTCGAGGTCGAGCGCGCGCGGCTGCAGGAGCTGCTGCGCCAGGCGCCCGCCGCGATCGCCGTCCTCCGCGGCCCCGAGCACCGCTACGTCAGCGCGAACGCCGAGTACGAGCGGCTCTTCGGCGCGCACGAATACGTCGGCCGCGCCGTGCGCGAGGTCTTCCCCGAGCTCGTCGAGCAGGGCGCGATCGCCATGCTCGACACCGTCTACTCGACCGGCATCCCCTTCGTCGCCAAGGCCGAGCGCTTCGTCATCGACACCGACATGGACGGCGTGCCGAGCGAGGGGTTCTACACCTTCGTCTTCCAGCCGATCACCGACGGCAACGGGCAGGTCGAGGGGATCTTCGTCCACGCGGTGGATGTCACCGACCAGGTGCGCGCGCGCCGCGAGGCGGAGGCGGCGAAGGAGGCCGCCGAGACGGCGAACCGCGCGAAGAGCGAGTTCCTCGCCGCGATGTCGCACGAGCTGCGCACCCCGCTCAACGCCATCGGCGGCTACGCCCAGCTCCTCGACATCGGCATCCACGGGCCGATGAGCGAGGACCAGCATCGCGCGCTCGCGCGCATCCAGCGCAGCCAGCAGCATCTCCTCTCGCTGATCAACGACGTCCTCAACTTCGCGAAGCTCGAGGCGGGACGCGTCGAGTACGACATCGGCGAGGTCGAGCTCTCACGCGTCCTCGCGACCGTCGCGCCGATGGTCGAGCCGCAGCTCGGCGAGAAGACGCTCGCCTATCACGTCCACGTTCCCGCCGACCTCCGCGTCCACGCCGACGCCGAGCGCGTGCAGCAGATCGTCCTGAATCTTCTCTCGAACGCGATCAAGTTCACCGACGCCGGCGGCACGATCGACGTCGACGCCGAGCTCCTCGCGGGCACCCCCGCGATGGTCGCGCTGCGCGTCCGCGACACGGGCATCGGGATCCCGAAGGACAAGCAGGAGTCGATCTTCGATCCCTTCGTCCAGGCGCACCGGAACCTGACGAGGAGCACGGAAGGAACGGGACTCGGCCTCGCGATCAGTCGAGATCTGGCTCGGGCGATGCGGGGAGAGCTTTCCGTTTCGAGTGAAGTCGGTCAGGGGGCGACATTCACGTTGACGCTGCCTGCGGGGTGATGCGGGTACCTGAGAAGAAGCGATGCGCGGGGGCGGCGGCGCGTGCCGCGAGCGCCGCGATACCGCGATGCGGGATGCGCGATGCGCGATGCGGGAAAGGCGATGCGGGATGCGGGATGGCCGGCTCAGGGCTCGAGCGGGACGGCGCGTGGCGCACGAGGCGGCGGGTCTTTCGGCTTGAGCTCGTCCGCGCCTAACGCTCTCGCGGATCGCATCATGGTGAGCGTGAGGCGATGGATGCTGCGCATCGTGGCCAGCCGGTCCGTCATCTCGGCACCGCCTACCGCCGTGCGCATCCCGAGGTACCAACCCTTTGCCTCGGCGAGCGACGTGAGAGCATACTCGTAGTACTTCGCCCGATCCTTCCCGGATCGTCGCGGATAGCCCTCAGCGATTCCCGCTACCACGGAGCCCGCGGCTCGGCAGAGCTGGACCGCGTTGTGCTGGAATCTCGGATCGCGCACGGCCTCCCGGGTGTCGAACTCCGCGGCGTCGGCGAGGTACAGGGCTAACCGATAGGCCTGCACGTGCCAGATGCGGTCCTCCTTCACCTCACCCGGAATCGTCGCCTCCCACTCGTCGTATGTCATACCCCAACTTGTCACCTCTACGGTAGCGCCCCATCATCCCCATCGTTCCCGTATCAGCCGCATCCCGCATCCCGCATCTCGCATCTCGCATCCCGCATCGCTTTTCCCGAATCCCGTATCCCGCATCGCGGTATCGCGGCCGCGCACCGCGCGCGCCGCCACCGCGCATCGTTGTTTCCCACGGCACCCGCATCCCCGCGATGACCAGCCCTCTCGCCGGACTACCAGCGCCGCTCTCGTTACTGATCAACGTCCCGAGACTTGTGACCAACTACTACGAGCGCCACCCTGATCTCGCCCAGCCGAGCCAGCGAGTAGCCTTCGGTACCTCCGGTCATCGCGGTACCTCCACCGCCGGGTCGTTCAACGAGGATCATATCCTCGCGATCACGCAGGCGATCTGTTCTCATCGCCACGCGCAGGGGATCGACGGCCCGCTCTTCATCGGGATCGACACGCACGCCCTCTCGGAGCCCGCGTTCGCGAGCGCGCTCGAGGTGCTCGCGGGGAACGAGGTCACCGTCATGATCGACCGCGACCTCGGCTGGACGCCGACGCCGGCGGTGTCGCACGCGATCCTCGGCTACAACGCGGGACGGAAGTCGGGGCTCGCCGACGGGATCGTCGTCACGCCGTCGCACAACCCGCCCGACGACGGGGGGTTCAAGTACAACCCGCCTAACGGCGGGCCGGCGGGGACCGATGTCACGAAGTGGATCGAGAACGAGGCGAATCGCATCCTCGCCGACGGACTGCGCGGGGTGAAGCGCGTCCCCCTCGAGCGCGCGCTGAAGGCGCCGACGACGCACCGCTACGACTATGTCGAGAGCTACGTCGGCGCGCTCGGCGACGTGGTGGACATGGACGCGATCGCGGGGAGCGGGCTGACGCTGGGCGTCGACCCGCTGGGCGGTGCCGGCGTGCGCTACTGGCCGCGCATCGCCGAGCGCTGGAATCTTCCCCTCGCCGTCGTCAGCGAGGACGTCGATCCCACCTTCCGCTTCATGACGGTGGACTGGGACGGCAAGATCCGGATGGACTGCTCGTCGCCGTACGCGATGCGCCGGCTCATCGGGATGCGCGAGCGCTTCGACGTCGCCTGGGCGTGCGACCCCGACCACGACCGCCACGGCATCGTCACGCGCAGCGCGGGGCTGATGAACCCGAACCACTACCTCGCCGCGTGCATCTCCTATCTTTTCGGGCGGCGCCCGAAGTGGCGCGCCGACGCGGGTGTGGGAAAGACGGCGGTGAGCAGCGCGATCATCGACCGCGTCGGCGCGTCGGTCGGTCGGCGCGTCGTCGAGGTCCCGGTCGGCTTCAAGTGGTTCGTGGACGGCCTCGTCGACGGATCGTTGGGCTTTTGCGGTGAGGAGAGCGCGGGCGGCTCCTTCCTCCGCCGCGACGGCGCCGCGTGGAGCACCGACAAGGACGGCCTCATCCTCGGCCTCCTCTCCGCCGAGATGACCGCGGTCGTCGGACGGGACCCCGGGGAGATCTACCGCGGCCTGACGGAGAAGTTCGGCGACCCCGCCTACAAGCGCATCGACTCTCCCGCGACGCCGGCGCAGAAGGCGGCGCTTGGCAAGCTCTCGCCCGAGAAGGTCAGCGCGACCGAGCTCGCCGGCGAGCCGATCGTCCGCATGAGCACCACCGCCCCCGGCAACGGGGCGCCGTTAGGCGGCCTCAAGGTCGAGACGAAGGACGCCTGGTTCGCCGCGCGCCCGAGCGGGACGGAGGACGTCTACAAGCTCTACGCCGAGAGCTTCAGGGGGGCGGAGCATCTCGAGCGGGTGATCGAGGAGGCGCGGGCGGTTGTGAGCGCGGCGCTCCAGTGACGACTCGTGATTCGTGAAAACGACCTGCGGGCGGTGAGGTGTGAGGACGTGTGACTCGTGCGGCGTGAAACGGAAGGGCGGGCGGTGAGGTGTGAGGTTTCGTGGGGAGTGACTCGTGACCGGCGTTACCTGCGGTTACCTGCCGTCAACGCCGGTCACGAGCCACTGAACACTCATCCTCACACGTCACCGCCCGCAGGGTAGTTTCACGCCGCACGAGTCACGAGTCCTCACACCTCACCCATCGCAGGGTAGTCTCACGAGCCACTTATCGCCTCACCGAGAAGCGACCGCCGCCTTCACCCCGTAGAACGCGCTCGACAGGCGCGACACCGAGCGCCAGTAGTACGTGATCACCAGCGCCCCGATCGCAGCGGCGACGAGCGCGGCGACGACGCGATCCGAGCGTCCCGCCCACGCGAGGCCCACGGCGAGCATCAGCGCGCTCGCGAGATGGCCGATCGCGGTATACGCGTTCGCCGGCACGAGCTCCATCGGCGCGTCGAACTTGCTGCGCGCGATCGACGCCGCGCGGATGAACAGCGGCACTCCCGCCAGCCCGAGCAGCGCCGCCTTCGGCAGCACGCCCAGCGCGACGAAGACGACGAGCAGCGCCAGCGCGAGACCGGCGAGCACCGGGTAGTACGTCGCGGCGCGCTGCAGCCCGAGCCGCGCGACCAGCGTCCGCTTCCCGACCTCGGCGTCCGACGCCGCGTCCTGGAAGCCGTTGATGTAGAGCACCAGCGACACGAGCAGCGACACCGGGATCGACGCCGCCCACGCCTGCAGCGGAACCTCGCCGAGCTGCACGTACGCCGTCCCGCTCACGATGCCGACGCCGAACGCGATCGCAACCGCGAACTCGCCAAGCCCGCGGTTCGCCAGCTTCACCCCCGCCGTGTAGACGAAGCCGATCGCCAGCCCGAACAGCCCCCACGCGAGCACCCAGGGACGTCCCATCAGCGCGAGCGCGATCCCGATCACCGTCGCCACCGCGCCGAAGAGCAGCATGAACACGAGCAGGTCGGCGCGCGTCACGAGCCCGCGCTGCACGACGCGCGATCCGCCGGTGAAGCCGAGGATCGGCGTGCGGTTCCGATCGTCGGCGCCGGAGAGCTGGTCGTCGAGATCGTTCTTGATGTTCGTGCACGCCTGCAGCGCGACCGCGGCGACGAGCGTCAGCACCGCGAAGCCCCAGTGGATCGTCCCCGTCACCGCGTACGAAACCGCGAGCCCCACCGCGACCGACGCCGCCGACGCCGTGAGCGACGCCCAGCGCACGAGCTCCTTCCACAGCCCGAGCCGGTTGCCGAGCAGCTTCCGGTCGGCGGCGACGGCGACCGCGTCGTTGTACTCGAGAATCGACGGCGCGCGCCCGGCGACGATCTCGCCGAAGACGCGATGCTTGATGAAGCGCGGCGTCACCTTCACGAACGCGAGCAGGTCGGTCTGCCCGACCGAGTCGAGGTACGACACGATCGACGACGTCCGCTTCGTCGCCTCCTTCGCCCGCTCGCGCTCCTCCGCCGACTTCACGACTTCGGCGCGTCCGGTCACCTCCATCTCCCAGCTCGTGTGCTCCTCACCGGTAGGCGACTCGTGCATCAGCAGCGCGACCTCGGGCCGCGTCGTCATCTCGCGGATCTTGGGATCGGTTTTCATCGACGCGAGATAGATCACCGGCCTCGCCTCTCCGTTCTGCTCGACCTGCGACGGAAGGAAGGGCCCGGGGTGCATCATGCGGACGCGCACTTCCTCACCCGCATGCGTCCCCACCGCGACCTTCTTCGCGTCGAAGAGGGCCTTCGAGATCCGCTCGTACGACTCGGCGCGCGTCGGTGGGGCTGGGCGGGGCGGTTGGGGGGCGTTGTTCTCGGACATCGGTGGCTGGGTTGGGTTCACTCGAATAATAACGGGCTGGAAGGGATGCGGGTTCACGGGAACCAGCGATGCGGGGCGGCGGCACGCCTTCGTCGTGGCCGCGAGACGGCGATACGAGATGCGAGATACGGGGAATGCCTGATGCGAGACTGGGCCGAGCGCGGCGCCGCAGGCGGCCCGCGCTCGGCCAGTCCCGTATCGCTTCGGTTTCTCCCGTATCCCGCATCTCGTATCGCGGTATCCCGCCGCAGGCGGACACCCCGCATCGCTTGTTCCCGTGTTCCCGCATCCCCCCCCGCATCAGCCTTCAGGCGCGACCTGATACTGCTCCAGCCGCCCGTCGGGCATCTCGTACGTCCACACGTCCAGCGTCGGCCCCTTCGCGAAGGTCACCGTCCACGACCGCATCGTCATCCCCCCGCGGCTCCGTACCGCCCGCGGCGTGAACGTCGGGCTGCCTAACGGCCCGAGGCTCCCCTTGAAGTCCGCCAGCGCCTGCGCGCTGAAGTAGGCGTTGGCGTCCTCGGTGAAGAGCGACCGGTCGATCGTTCCCTTCTGCAGCCCCTCGAAGATGCGACGGGCGCGCGCCGTGCGCTCGATCGTCTGCGCGTCCTCGGTGTCGAAGAGCACGCGCGACACCGCGTCCGCGATCGCTTCCGCGGCCGGCGCGGCGTCCTGGTTGGTCAGCACTACCACCGCCGCGCTGTCGTCGGGGAAGACCATGTTCTCCGACGTGAACCCCGCGACCTCGCCGCTGTGCTCGATCATCCGGTGCCCGCTCCGCATCGCGACGTCCACGCCGAGGCCGTAGCCGCTGCTCACGCCGCTCTTGAGGAGCACCGTTCCCTCGAGCGCCTCGTACGACGCCGGCGTCAGCAGGCTCCGGTCGATCACCGAGATGTCCCACTTCGCGAGGTCGCCCGCCGTCAGTGCGAGCTCGCCCGCGCCCCACATCCATCCCGCGCCGGTGGGGATCGCGGGACGCAGCGGGCCGAGCCCGTAGCGCATGTACCCCACCGGCTCGATCGCCCCCGGCCCCTTCGCGTCGAAGTCCACCGCGTGCTCGGCGATGCCTAACGGCGCGAGCAGGCGCGTCCGCACGAACTCGAAGAAGGGCATCCCGCTCGCCTTCTCCACCGCCAGCGCGGCGATGACGTAGTTCGTGTTGCTGTACTGCCAGCGCGTCCCCGGCGCGAAGTCCAGCGGCTGCTTCGCCCAGCGGTCGAGGATCTGCTGCGGCGTCACCGCCTTCTCCATCAGCGGCGGCACGTAGTCCTGCGGCCAGAAATCCTGGTATCCCGAGGTGTGCGAGAGCACCATCCGCAGCGTGACGTCGTCACCCTGTGTCAGCCCCGGCACCCAGCGCGAGACCGGGTCGTCGAGGGAGAGCTTCCCTTCCTGCTGCAGCAGAAGGACCGCCGCCGCCGTGAACTGCTTGCTCACCGAGCCGATCCCGTAGCGCATCTCCGGGCGCGCCGCGACGCGCGGGCTGAGCTTCGCCGCACCGTATGCATTCGCGTACGCGATCTTCCCCTTCCGCACCACCGCCACCGACGCACTCGGCACCCCGGTGCTCTTCAGGACGTCTGCCGCGATCGAATCGACCTGCGCGGCGAGGCGGTCCCCCTGCGCGTTCTGCGCGCCGAGCGGCGCGGCGAGCACGATGAGCAGAGCGGGCACGAACGCACGACTGTACATGAGATCCTCGTGTTGGGCTGCGCGAACACTACGCCCTGAACGGCTCGGCCGGAATTGGCATCGGCTCGCTCCGTGTCGCTGGTGAGCTTCTCGGCCCAACGAGCCGGCTGTTGCTCTCGACATTGAAACACGAAGGTCGCGAAGCGCCACGAAGTGGGCTGAGGCCAGCAGCTTCGTGCTCCTTCGCGACCTTCGTGTCTTGACCGCGGTTGGCAAAGCCGGTGGACCCCGGCGCGAGGAGCCCCGAAACGCAGACGGAGCGATCCGAAGCCACTTTCGCCGAGCCCAGTCAGCCTCCCGTCAGCTTCCCGCATCCTCGCGCACTCCCGTACCGCGCCACATATTCGCCGCGGGAAGTGCGGCGAACACCTCAGGGAGGATGCGATGCAAGCGACGCAGACCACCGAGTACGACGCGATCGTCGTCGGGTCTGGTATCTCCGGCGGATGGGCGGCGAAGGAGCTGACCGAGAAGGGGCTCCGCGTCCTGCTCCTCGAGCGCGGAAAGAACATCGAGCACGTGAAGGACTACGTGAACGCCCAGAAGGGGACGTGGGAGTATCCCCACCGCGGCGGACGCACGACGGAGATGGTCAAGAACTATCCCGTCCTCAAGCGCGACTATCCACTCAACGAGAAGAATCTCGACTGGTGGGCCTCCGACAAGGACTCGCCCTACACCGAGGTGAAGCGCTTCGACTGGTACCGCGGCTATCACGTCGGCGGACGCTCGCTCATGTGGGGACGCTGCTCCTTCCGCTGGAGCGACTTCGACTTCACCGCGAACGCGAAGGACGGCCACGGCACCGACTGGCCCATCCGCTACGCCGACATCGCACCGTGGTACAGCTACGTCGAGAAGTTCGCCGGGATCGCCGGCCCCAAGGCCGGCATGCCGCAGCTCCCCGATGGCGAGTTCCAGCCCGAGATGCCGATGAATTGCGCCGAGCAGCTCGTGTCGGACAAGATCAAGGCGCAGGATCCCAAGCGCGTCTTCATGTCGGCGCGCACGGCGAACCTCTCGCAGCCGCTCCCGGGCCGCGGCTCCTGCCAGTACCGCGACGCCTGCTGGCTCGGCTGCCCCTACGGCGCGTACTTCAGCACGCAGTCCTCGACGCTGCCGGCAGCGATGAAGACCGGGCGCCTGACGCTCAAGCCCTTCGCGATCGTCCACGAGGTCCTCTACGACAAGGACCGCAAGCGCGCGACGGGCGTGCGCGCGATGGACGCGGTCACCAACCAGGTCACCGACTACAAGGCGAAGGTCGTCTTCCTCTGCGCCTCCACGCTCAACTCGACGTGGATCCTTCTCCGCTCCGCGAACGACGTCTGGCCCGGTGGGCTCGGCAGCAGCTCGAATGAGCTCGGCCACAACCTGATGGACCATCACTTCCGCGTCGGTGCGTCGGGCTCGGTGCCGGGGCTCGAGGACAAGTACTACTACGGGCGCCGTCCGAATCCCGTGTACATGCCGCGCTACCGCAACCTCTTCGGCGACAAGCGCCCGTATCTCCGCGGCTTCGGCTACGAGGGCGGCGGCGGGCGCGACGGGTGGTACCGCGCGGTGAGCGAGCTCGGGATCGGCGGCAAGTTCAAGGACGACATGGCCGAGCCGGGACAGTGGACCTTCGGCGCGAGCGCCTTCGGCGAGATGCTGCCGAACCACGACAACAAGGTCTCGATCGACGAGACGAAGAAGGACAAGTGGGGGCTCCCCGTCCTCAAGATCGACTGCGCCTTCGGCGAGAACGAGAAGCTGATGCGCAAGGACATGGCGAACGACCTCGCCGAGATGCTCAACGGCATCGGGCTCAAGGACGTGCACACCTACGACGACGAGTGCTTCCCGGGGATGGGCATCCACGAGATGGGGACGGCGCGCATGGGCACGAGCCCGAAGAACTCCGTCGTCAACAAGCACAACCAGGTGTGGGACGCGCCTAACGTCTTCGTCACCGACGGTGCATGCATGGCCTCCACCGCCTGTCAGAATCCCTCGCTCACCTACATGGCGCTCACCGCTCGCGCCGCGGACTTCGCGGTCAACGAGCTGAATCGCCGCAACCTGTAACCGGGGAGCTCGCACATGTCAGAGACGAAGGAGCTCATCGACCGGCGCGACGCGATCAAGCGCGTCAGCATCCTCCTCGGCGGCGTCGCGCTCGTCGGCGGCAGCTCGCTCTGGAGCACCGCCTGCCGCACCGAGCGCGAAGCGGCGTACAAGGGCGTCGGCAAGTTCTCCCCCGACGACGTCGCTCTCCTCGACGAGGTCGCGGATACGATCCTTCCGCCGACGAAGACGCCGGGCGCGAAGGCGGCGAAGACCGGGCCCTTCATGGCCCTGATGGTCACCGACTGCTACGAGCCGAAAGACCAGCAGGTGTTCATGGACGGGATGAAGCAGCTCGACGCCGCGACGCAGAAGAGCGCGGGGACGACCTTCATGAAGGCGACCCCCGACCAGCGGCTCGCCGTCCTGCAGGCGCTCGACAAGGAGCAGCACGACTACATGAAGGACAAGAAGGACCGCGAGGCGCCCGCGCACTATTTCCGCATGATGAAGGAGCTCTCCCTGCTCGGCTACTTCACCTCCGAGATCGGGATGACGCAGGCGCAGCGCTACGCCGAGGCGCCGGGCCGTTATGACCCGTGCGTCGACTACAAGCCCGGCGATCGCGCCTGGGCGAATCACGCTTGAACTGCAGGAGCCATGGGCCAGGCGCGAGGAACGGCGGTCGACGCAGTTCCTCACGTCTGGTTCCTGGCCCCCAATTGCGAGCCCCCGAACTCGACCTCCGATGAAGCTTTCGCATCCGCGCGCCCTCCTCGCCGCCCTCGTCGCGACCGCCGCCTGCACGCACACTCCGGTGCCTAACGCCTATCCCTCCTCTCCCTCCGGCCCGACGAAGCCCGAGGCGACCGAGGTCTGGTCGCCGGTGCCGCGCATCGTCACTCCCGGCGCGACCAACGACGCGCCGCCGTCGGACGCCATCGTCCTCTTCGACGGGACGAATCTCGACCAGTGGGTCGCGACCAGGGACGGCTCCCCCGCGGGATGGAGCGTCGCCGACGGGATCATGACCGTCGTCAAGCCGGCGGGCGACATCCAGACGAAGCGCGCCTTCACCGACTACCAGCTCCACATCGAGTGGCGCATCCCCACCGGGATCACCGGGAGCGGCCAGGCGCGCGGCAACAGCGGGATCTTCCTCGCCTCCACCGAGAACGGGCAGCAGGGCTACGAGCTGCAGGTGCTCGACTCGTACGGCAACACGACGTACGTGAACGGGCAGGCCGGCGCGATGTACAAGCAGTCCCCGCCCCTCGTGAACCCGAACCGGAAGCCGGGCGAGTGGCAGAGCTACGACGTCGTCTGGACCGCGCCCCGCTTCAACGCCGACGGCTCCGTCGCCTCCCCCGCCTACGTCACCGCCTTCCTCAACGGCGTCCTCGTTCAGAATCACACGCCGCTCAGGGGAGTCACGCTCTACATCGGCACTCCGTACTACAAGCCGCACGGCGCTTCGCCGATCCGGCTCCAGGCGCATGGAGATCCGAGCGCGCCGATCTCCTACCGCAACATCTGGCTTCGCGAATTGTAGGGAGCGGGGTTTTCGAACCCTCGGTGCGGGAGAGGGGCACCATTTGAAAGGGCGGGGCTGGGAGCGGAATACCGCTCCTCGCCCCGCCGTGTCCAAGATACCCGCCCCGCCGTTTCCGGCTCCCCGCGCCGCAGGATTCCGCCCTCAGCGCCGCCGGTTCCAACGGTGCCCCTCTCCCGCCCCGCAGTTTCGACGACGCTCCCGCGGCGGTAACTTTCCCGGGTGCCCCCCGGTCCCGAGATCCCCTCTCCCCTCGACCTCCCCGCCGCGGAGGAGCTGGTGCGACAGGGGATGTCCCTCCAGAAAGCCGGCTCGCTCGACGAGGCCGATGGGCTCTTCCGTCGCCTTCTCGACTCGACCGATCCCGCGGTCCGCTCGCTCGGCTGGCGTCATGTCGCCGGGGTGCATCGGCTGCGGTCGGAGTGGAGCGAGGCGATCGCCGCGGCGCGGCGGGCCGCGGAGATCGCGGAGGAGATCGGGATCCGCGAGCTGTACGCCGAGGCGCTGAACGCCGAGGCGATCGTCTACCAGATGCAGGGCGACTTCGAGCGCGCCGTCCCCCTGCTCGAGAAGATGCTCTACGTCACCGCCGACCCGAAGGGACAGGGGATCGCGCTCCAGAACCTCGGCTCCATCGCGGCGCAGCGCGGCGACTTCGAGACGGCGCGCAAGCACTTCATGCAGTCGCACGACTGCTTCCAGCGCGCGGGCTACACGCACGGCGTCGCCTTCGTGCTCAACAACTTCGGGCGCGCCGCGCTCGATCACGCGAACGCGCGCATGGCGCAGTCGATGCTCCAGAGCGCGCTCCAGGCGGCACGCGACATCGGCGACCGCGACCTCGAGGCGCTCGTCAACAGCAACCTCGCCGAGGCTGCCCTCGCGTTAGGCGAGACCGACGCCGCGGGACGGCTCCTCGACGCCGCGCAGTCGCGGTTCGCCGCCGAGGGGAACCGCCTGCGCGAGAACGAGTGCGTGCGGCTGCGCGGCGACCTCGCCGAGAAGCTCGGCGACGTGGGCGGAGCGATCGCGCAGTACGAGCGCGCGCACGCGGTGGCCGCGGAGCTCGGCGCGCGCCCCGAGATCGAGCGCACCGCCGCGCGGTTGCGCGAGCTGCGCGAGAAGGCGGGCGGGAAATAGAAAGGGCGCCCGCGAGGGGCGCCCTTTCACTCGTCGGTGACCGGCGCGGCTACTCGACCTGATCGCGGACGTAGGCGACGGCGTACCCCGAGAGGTGCATCGTCGCGAAGAAAAGCCGCTGATTGTAGCGGTCGTCCACCGCCGCCATGTTCTCGAGCAGGTTGTGGCTCGACTGGTCGATGTACCAGCCGTAGAACGGCTTGTCCGTCCCCGCGACGCCGCAGCTCGAGTAGTCGATCGTGATCACGATCGGCCGGCTGAAGACGTAGTGGTCCACACCCTCGGCCTTCACGTCCACCTCGGCGAAGCCGTTCCCGGGCACCGAGAGGGTGAAGCGGGTCGGGGTCTTCACCGCGCCGCGCGGGATCGCGACCGCGTTCCCGTTGACGACGATCATCCCGCCGCCCGGGCCGACCATCCGCGTGGACTGGCCCGCCTTCATCGCCGGGCAGGCGAGGAGCTCCGACGGCGCGCCGGCCGGGGCGAGCGCGAGCTGCGCGGTCGAGGGAACGCTGGCGAGCTGCGGCGCGGGCGCGTCGACCGTGGGACCGACGGTGCGGTCCGGGGTGGCGCTCCGGTCACCGCAGGCGGCGAGGGCGATGATCGCCGCCGCCATGGTGACGTGCAGCCTCAGGGCTGCGGCCTTCTGCTTCGTATGCACACACGCCTCCCGGCGGATTCGATATCGCCGTGTGGTAGTAATGGTCGGGTTCGGTGACTCGACACAATCTAGACGCATGGGCCCGCTGTCGGGAACGTCTCGTAACGAATTGTAATTATTGGACTTACGTCCAGAAACGCGACACTTGACGACCCTTTCGCCGGGGGGCGGGCTCCAGGTCAATGTGCCGCAAGCAGTTAGCTGCGACACTGCGACCTGTATCGAAGCTTGACAGTCGGTCACCCTGTCGGACGTTAGGCACCAGAACGCAAGAAGGCCCCCGGCTTCTCGCCGGGGGCCTTCCCGCATGCGCGGCTCACTGCATCTTCGCGACTTCGATCCGGGCGTTGCCTGAAGCGGTGGAGCTGTTGCCGCTCGCCGGCCGCGTCGAGCCGAAGCCCATCGCGAACAGTCTCCCTTCGGGCACTCCGGCCGCGACCAGCCTGGCCTTTACCGCCGCCGCGCGCGCCTGCGAGATCGTCTGGTCCGCGCCCGCGTCCCCGCTCGCGTCGACGTGGCCCTCGACGAGGTACGTCCCCGCCGTCGCGAGGAGCGCCTTCGCGAGGCTCTTGATGGCGCCGTCGGAGCCGGAGGTCGGATCGGTTCCACCGGTGGTGAACTTGATCCCGGCGATCACCGCGCGCCCGGTGGCGAGGTCCTCGGCGATGTGGTCGGAGCTGCCGCCCTTTCCGACGATCGCCTTCCCGGCGCTCCCCACGCCGCGGCTCGTCTTGTTGATCACCGTGTCCATCACCACGGATCCCTTGCTGACGACGGTATCGACGCCGCGGCTCGTCTTCTCGAGCGTCGAGTCGACCGCCTTGTCGGTCGCGTGAACCAGGGTGCTCTCGGCGGCCTGCTTGTGATCGGTCACCTTCTTCTGCGCGCGCTGCTTGATGATCGAGCCGAGCTGCGCGGACGCGGCGTGAGGAACGCCGATGGTGGTGATCGCCAGCGCCGCGGCGAACATCGCAGAGTACAGTCTTCTCATCGTCGTCATGCTCCCGGAGATCCGCTCTCCACGCCGTTGTGGACCGGGCCGGCCCCGCCGACCGCCAGCCAGAGCTACGGGTTTTCCGGCGGGCTGTCAAGAGCGGGGAGCGACAGTTAGGCGCGAACGGGTCTAATTCCGGCCGCGGCCTCTGGCCTCGGGCTCCCGCACGGGGTAGAATCGTCGCGCCGGTCCTGCCCCGGCGCGACCGATCAGGTGCGCGCCGACGAACGACGCTGTTCAACGACTAGTCGGAGGACGAGATGACGAGACGGGCTTCGCTGTTCGCGGGGATCATCGTGCTGATGCTCGCGCCGCTCACGGGACGCGCGCAGGGCGCGCAGAAGGGGATGCAGCGAGTGTTCGCGACCGACCGCGTTTCGATGGAGGTCGAGGGATTCGCAGTCGGCTACCTGCGAGGGGTGGATGGCGGCAACCCGATCGGGATGGTCACGACGGGGCCGGCTGGACCCGACGGAATCCCCGGCAAGCACATCGCCGCCGTCGGCTACGACGACATCATCGCCGTAGTCGGCATGGGGATGGGAAAGGGCATGTACGACTGGATCAGCGGCTCGCTCAACGGCGCGCAGGCCCCGCGCAAGAATGGCCGGATCCTCGTCGGAGACTTCAACTACAAGGCACAGAGCGAGCAGCTCTTCAACAACGCGTTCATCAGCGCGGTGACGATCCCCGCGCTCGACGGCTCGTCGAAGGACGCCGCGTACTTCACGGTGCAGATCACGCCGGGCACTGTCGCGTTCAGGAAGGGGAGCGGGGCCGAGATGCGAGGCAAGATCGGCCCGAAGCAGAAAGCGTGGCTGAGCTCCAACTTCCGCTTCGAGCTCGCCGGCCTGCCGACGAACCGGGTCGCGAGCATCGACTCGTTCACGATCAGCCGCAAGGTCATGCAGACCGCGCCCGGCGCGACGCGCGAGCTCTCGAAGGTGCCGTCGAGCCTCGAGTTCCCCAACCTGGTGCTCACGATCAGCGCCGCCGATCAGGCCCAGTGGGAGCAGTGGCGCGACTCATTCCTCATCCAGGGCAACCACACCGACGCGGACGAGAAGGCCGGCGCGATCGTCTTCCTCGCCCCGGACATGAAGAACGAGCTGGGTCGCGTGTCCCTCGACCACTGCGGCCTCGTTCGCCTCGCGCCTAACGCCGGCGATGCGGGCGCGGTGAGCCGCTTCACCGTCGAGCTCTATTGCCAGAAGATGGCGTTCACACTCAACGATTACGACGCCTGACGCGCCATCGCGCGCCGCACGCATGACGCGAAGGGAGTGAGCGAGCGCTCACTCCCTTCGCTTCTTCCCGGAGCTTCGCGCGCTGTCGGTGTCCAGCCCGAGGAGCCCGAGAGGATCGATCGTTATCGCGCCATAGCGTGCGTTCCAGTGCAGGTGCGGTCCCGTCACGCGCCCGGTCGCGCCGACGAGGCCGATGCGCTGGCCGCGCTGCACGGTGTCGCCCACCGCGACGAGAGGCTTGCTGAGATGCATGTACGCGGTGACGAGCCCCTCGCCGTGATCGACGTACACGACGCGCCCGCCGAGGTAGGTCGTGTCGATCAGCGCGACGACGCCGCGGTTGGCGGCGCGCACGGGGTCGCCGGTGGCGCCGCGGAAGTCGACTCCGAGATGGCGGCTGCTCACCTTGCCGTTGAATACGCGTCCGCTGCCGAAGCGGCTCGTGATCACCGAGCCGCGCGGCACGGCGAAGGGCTGTACCCAGAGCCGCCGCGTCTCGTGCGAGCGCCGGCCGATCGCGTCCGCGCGCGCGACCTCGCTGTCGACGCGCGCCTGCGTCGCCGAGTCGAGCGGCGCGCCGAAGCGCGGCGCGACGTCGAGCTTCTCCGAGGGCGGCGGGAGTGGCGGCGAAGCGATCGCGCGGCGCAGCGTATCGGCGCGTCCCGATGCGCGGGTGAGGACGACCTCGACGCGCGTGCTGTCGGTGGAGTCGATGGGGACGGCGCCGATGGCGCGCCACGCATCGCGCGCGCGGGTGAAGTGGAGGGGCTCGCCCGCCATCCTGCCGGTCGCCGAGACGATGGTGTCGGTCGCCGTACTGTCGCGGAGCGTCGAGTCGCGGGAAGTCGAGTCGCGGGCGACGCTGTCCGCGACCGTGAGGCGGACGAGGCTTCCCGGCGCGGGCGCTTCCGGGGTGACGACGAGGCGCGCCTGCGCGCCTAACGGTGCGGCCGTCGCGAGCGCGCAGACGGCCGCGACGACGAGTGCTCGTGTTCGCATGGCGTCCAGCAACGCAGGATGCGGGCGCGCGCGGTCCCCTCTTGCGCGTCGGTCCGGAATGGCTAACTTGGCTCGCACCGAAGAAACCCCGAAAACATTTGGTGCAGCTCGAGCCGGATCACTTTCACCCGCAGAGAGGGACCGATGTCGACCGCCACAGCCACCCCCGCCCACACCCCCGCCTCGACGGCGACCTTCATCACGCCGGACGCGCTCCTCCAGCACTGGCAGGGTCATCGCCGCCTCACCCGCCGGATGATCGCCGCCTTCCCCGAGGACAAGCTCTTCACCTTCTCGATCGGCGGGATGCGCTCCTTCGGCGAGCTGGCGAGCGAGATGCTCGGCATGGCGGTGCCGACGGTGCGCGGGATGGTCACGAACGAGTGGGACGAGTTCGCGATGGGCAAGGCGACGTCCCTTTCCGACCTGCTGCGCCAGTGGGACCAGAGCACGATGGAGCTCGACGCGCTCTGGCCGAAGATCCCCGTCGAGCGCTTCGCCGAGACGCTCACCGCGTTCGGGCAGTACACGATGCCCGGCCACGCCCTCGTGCTCTACTGCGTCGACAACGAGATCCACCACCGCGGCCAGGGCTACGTCTACCTCCGCGCGTTAGGCATCGAGCCGCCCCCGTTCTGGGAGCGCTGAGCGGCGGGGGCCGCGGGTCGGGGGTCGGGAGTCGGCAACTGCCACGTGGCAGCGCCCGACCCCTGACCCCTGGCCCCCGACCCCTAGATCCGGATGCTCCGCCACCGCCCCTGACGGAACCGCAGCACGGACAGCGTACAGCGCGTCATGTGCCCGACGAGGATCGCCAGCCAGATGTCGATCGGATCCAGGGTGCTCACCTGCTTCACCACGAAGCAGATGCCTAACGGGACGATCACCTGGGAGACGATCGAGATGTAGAGCGGGCTCTTCGTGTCGCCCGTCCCCTGCAAGCCGCCGGTGTACGTCAGCGCGACGGCGATGAAGAGCCCGGAGAGGCTGAGCACGCGCAGCAGGTGCACGCCGAGGGAGACGACCACCGGGTCGTGCATCCCGAACACCGCGAGGAGCTGCGCGGGGAGGAAGAGGAAGAGCGACCCGATCAGCGCGGCCCCCGTCAGTCCGTAGCGCGCCGCGATGTGCACCGCCTGCTCGGCGCGCTCGGGCTGACCCGCGCCGAGGTTCTGCCCCGCGATCGCTGCCGCGGCGCCCATCAGCCCGACCGATGTCCAGGTGATGAGCGAGAAGAGCTGCGAGTACGAGACCGCGAACGCCGCCTGCGCCGCGGCGCTCTGCGCGAGCGAGCCGATGAAGGAGAGCATCAGCACGCCGCCGACGTTCATCGCGATCCCCTGGATTCCAGTCGGCAGCCCGAAGCGGAAGAGCTGGCGGATGATCCCCCAGTCGGGTGCGAGCTTGCGGTCGCGCGGGAAGGCGACGACCCACGTCCCGCGCCACATCTTCACGAGCGAGTAGAGCGCGACGAGCCCCGTCGCGATGCTCGTCCCGATCGCCGCGCCGCGCGTGCCGAACTCGGGGACCGGCCCGAGCCCGCGGATGAAGACGACGTTGAGCCCCGCGTTGAGCAGCGTCACCGCGATGCCGAGGACCATCGGTGTGCGGGCGTCGCCGGCGGAGCGCAGCGCGCCCGTCGCCATGAACCAGACGAGCATCCCGCCGGAGAAGAGGAAGATCGTGCGCAGGAACGGCAGCGCCTCGTGCTGCACCTCCGGCGCGGCGTTGACGAAGTTCAGCAGATACGGCGCGCTGAGATAGCCGATCGCCGCCATCACCACGGCGAGGAGGATCGCCGTCAGGAACGCCTGGTACACCGTGCGGTTCGCCTTCTCCTCATCGCCCGCGCCGACGAAGCGCGCGACGAGCACGTTCATCCCGGTGAAGATCGACGAGATGAAGACGATGACGATGATCCAGATCTGCATGCTCACGCCGATCGCCGCGTTCCCCTTGAAGCCGACGAGGTTCCCGACGAGGACGTGGTCCACGATCCCCTGCAGCCCGCCGATCATGTTGGTGAGCATCGTCGGCCAGGCGAGCTTCCACACCGCGGGGGCGAGCGGTCCCTCGACGAGCGAGCGGTCGTAGCGCCGGCCCGCCGCGCGCGGCGCGGCCGCCGGCGGCGGCTCGACGGACGTGGGCGCGGTCGCGGTCTGGGCGGACGCGGAGGGAGCGGAGGGGACGGTCACGCCGAAAGGTTAGGTGGTGTCGTCCCCTCGCACCAGCGGCCGCTGGTCAGCGAGCGGTCACGCGGGCGGCCGCGCCGCCTGGGCCACGGCGGCGCGCTCGTCTTTACCAGGCATTCCTTGCGATCATCCCCGCGTGCCACGCGGGCTCCCAGACGATCCGCGTCTCGACCCCCGCGACGCTCTCCACGTTCATCGCGGCGGCCCGGATCCCGTCCGTGATGATGCGCTCCATCGGACAGCCGGGTGTGGTGAGCGTGTGCGTGATCCACGCGACGTCGCCGCGTACCTCGACGCCGTAGACCAGTCCCAGCGTCACGATGTCGAGACCGATCTCGGGATCGATGACGGTGGCGAGGTTGCGCCAGAGCAGCTCGACGCGCGGATCGGGTTCACTCATCGCGGGACCGCGGTGTAGGTTGCGTGCAGCGGCGGATGCGCCGCTCCTGCTCGAAGTCTCGCCAGCGCCGCCGGAGGTCCGCGTGACGGTTGTCACCCGGGGCGTGCCGCAACCACACGCGATGGACACTCGATCGCTGCTCGAACGGATCCCGCTCTTCGCGCGCTTCGACGATGAGGCACGCGCGCGACTCGCCGCTCGCTGCCTGACGCGCACGCACGGTGCCGGCCACGTGCTTTTCACCACGGGGGAGCCCTGCCGCGGACTGTACATCGTCGCGTCGGGGCGGGTGCGCATCTACCGGACCAGCCCCACGGGACGCGAGCAGGTGCTGCACACGGAGGGTCCGGGGCGCCCGGTCGCCGAGCTCCCGCTCTTCGATGGCGGCCCCTATCCGGCGTCGGCGGTGACGGAGGTCCAGTCGCGGCTCGTCTTTCTGCCGCGCGCCGACTTCGAGGCGCTCTACCGCGAGAACCCGGACGTCGCCGAAGAGGTGATCCGCGAGCTGGGCAAGCGGCTCCGCCATCTCGTACGCGTCGCCGAGACACTCGCCTTCCGTGACGTCGCGGCGCGGCTCGCGAGCTTCCTTTCGGAGTATGCGGAGCAGTACGGCACCGAAACGGCTGCCGGCACGGAGATCGTCCTCGACCGCACGCGCGAGGAGCTGTCGCAGGAGCTCGGGACCGCGCGCGAATCGGTGTCGCGCGCGCTGAAGCAGCTCGCGCAGAAGGGGGTGATCCGCACGCTCGCCAGGCGACGCATCCTCATCCCCGACGTGACCAGGCTCCGCACCCTCGGCCGCCCGGGGGAGCGCGCACGCTACGAGTAGCAGGTCGCGGCGGCTCCGTTCGAGACAACCGTCACACCGGAGCGGCTGGCGAATGGAGAACCTTCGTTCATCACGGACGAGGATCTCCATGCCATGCCCACAGATCACGCGCCCGATCATGGCGCGCTGAGCGCGAGCGTCGTCAGCGACGCGCTCCGCCATGTCACCTACCCCGGACTGACGCGCGACCTCGTGTCGTTCGGGATGGTCGAGCACGTGAGCGTCTGCGACGGCCGGGTGAAGGTCACCCTCGGCCTGCACACCCGCGATGCACGCGTTCTCTCGCAGCTCGAGGCGGGCATCGACGCCGCGCTGCGACCACTCGGCGCGTCGAGCGTCGCCGTCGAAGTCGTCGCGCCGAAGCCCGCGCCGGCGGCGCTGCCGACGAAGCGCGGCACCGCCGATCCCTGGGCGGAGCAGGTGAAGCTCACCCGCGCGCGACACGTCATCGCGGTCGGCGCCGGCAAGGGCGGCGTCGGCAAGAGCACGGTCGCGGTGAACCTCGCGCTCGCGCTGGCTCGCGACGGCCTGCGCGCAGCCCTGCTCGACGCCGACATCTACGGTCCGAGCCTCCCCATCCTCCTCGGCATCGACGACGGAGCGGCGCGCGTGCGGATGTCCGCCGACAAGCACATCATCCCGCTCGAGGCGCACGGGCTTCCGATCATCAGCTTCGGCTTCTTCCTCGGCGAAGGATCGCCGGCGATCTGGCGTGGCCCGATGGTCTCGAAGGCGGTGAAGCAGTTCGCGCGCGGCGTCGCGTGGCCCGAGCTCGACGTGCTGATCGTGGATCTCCCGCCGGGGACGGGCGACATCCCGCTCAGCCTCGCGCAGGCGGTGGCGCTCTCCGGCGCCGTCGTCGTCACGCAGCCGCCGCGCGTCGCGGTGGCCGAGGCGCGCAAGGCCGCCGACATGTTCCGCGCGCTCGATGTGCCCCTGCTGGGGATAGTCGAGAACATGAGCGGCCCCTTCGGCCGGGGCGCGGGTGACGTTGTCGCGGCGGAGCTCGCGATTCCCTTCCTCGGCGAGATTCCCTTCGACGAGGCGATCGTCGCCGAGGGAGACATCGGGGTGCCGACGATGATCGTCCGGCCCCTCAGCACGGCGGGAGTGGCGTTCGATCGTGTCGCACGCACGGTCGCCGCGTCGCTCGGCTGGCAGCGCGTCGGGGCGGCGACGCCGGGGGCCGGAGCGTGACGACCGGCGTGCAGCCCGCGACGGCTCGCGGCCTCGCGCCTGGCGCCTCGCCGATGGGCGCGACCCCTGCTCCGAGCTCGATCGCGCTCGCGGGGGAGCACTTCGCGGCGGCGACGCTCTATCTCGTGGTCGGCGCCCTCGGCCTCGTCTGGATCGCCCCCGAGCTGGCCGCCGGCGCGTATGCGTCGCCGCACGTCGCGGGGGTCACGCACCTGTTCACCCTCGGCTGGCTGACGACGACGATCTTCGGCGCGCTCTATCAGCTGCTTCCCGTGGCGCTCGGCGCGCCGCTGCGCTCGGTGCGCGTGGGGCACGTGGGGTTCGCCGCCTTCGCGCCGGGCGCGGGACTGTTCGCGGCAGGAGTCGCGACCGGGTCGGCGACGCTCAGCCACGCCGGCATAGTGTTGATCACGATCGGGGTCGCGCTCGCGGTCTCGAACATCGCGAGCTCGCTCCCGCGCGCGCGATCGCGCGACGTGACGTGGGCGGCCGTCGCGACGGCGCTGACGTTCCTCGCATCGACGCTCGTGCTCGGCGTCGTGCTGCTGCACAACCTGCACACCGGCTTCCTCGCCGAGGCGAGGGTGCGCGTGCTCGCCACACATCTGCACGTCGCGCTCGTCGGGTGGGCGCTGGTGATGATGGTCGGTGTCTCGCATCGGCTGCTGCCGATGTTCCTCCTCGCGCACGGAGCGGACACGGCCTGGACGCGGCGGTCGCTCCTGCTCCTCGCCACCGGCGTGGTCGCACTGGCGATCGCGGTGACGTCGCGCGACGGAGTATCAGGCTGGGTCGCGGTGGCGATGCTCGAGGGTGGCGTCGCCTGCTTCGTCTGGCAGGCGCGCTCGTTCCACCGCGCGCGCGTCAGGCGAAAGATCGACGTCGGCATGCGCTTCGCGGCGATCGCACTCGGCTTCCTCGTCGCGGCGGCGCTGCTCGGGATCGCCGTATTCGCCGCCGGAGCGAGCCACGCACGGCTCGCCACCGCCTACGTCGCCGTGGGGCTGCTCGGCGGCATCGTCCTCTACGTGGTCGGCTTCTTCTACAAGATCGTCCCGCTCCTCGCATGGACCGTTCGCTACCGCGAGCGGATGGGCCGCGGCGACACACCGACCGTTGCCCAGACATTTTCGGCGCGGATCGCGCACGAACAGCTCGTTGTGATGACCGCGGGAGTCTCTTTCCTCGCAGTAGGCATCGGAGGCGGCTCCGCGCACGCGACCCGCTGCGGCGCGGTGTTCTTCCTCGCCGGGGTGCTCCTGTTCGTGAGCCAGATCGCTCGCGTGAGCATCGGAGCCGCCGATGCGGGGTGAGCGAGACGCCGGACCGATCGTCGCCACCGACCTGGTGAGCGACGTGCTCGCGCGCTCCGAGGCGCTGGTCGAGATCTTCGTTCGCCACTCGCCGCTCCTCGAGAAGCTTCGCAATCGCGCCATGCGTCGCGTGATGGCGCGGCTGGTGTCCGTCGAGCAGGCGGCACGGATGGCTCGCGTTCCGCTCGAGCCGCTGCTGCGCGAACTGAACGCCGCGCTGTCGCCCGATTCGGCCGGTCGGCCCGGGGATCGACAGGCATCTCGCGCAGAGGCGACGCGGGCGACGGCCGAGTCGCGAGCGCACGTGCACCCCCCCGGCGCTGCGGTCGTCGAGCTGGACGTGCGCGACGACCTGCGATCGGGGCGCGAGCCATTCTCGAAGATCATGGCCGCCATCGCGGCACTGCCGCGCGGAGGCGTGCTACGGCTGCGCGCCATCTTCGAGCCCGTGCCGCTGTTCGGGGTGCTCGCGAAGCGTGGCTTCGTGCACGAGGTCCGCCAGCACGCCGTGGACGACTGGTCGGTCTGGTTCTGGCGCGAGGAGCAGGGCGACGTGATCGACCCCGCGCCGACGCCGCCTGCCGGTGTCGAAGCCGACGCCGCCATCCACGACGGCATGCGCTGGCTCGACGTGCGCGGCCTCGAGCCGCCGGAGCCGCTCGTGCGAACGCTCGCCGCGCTGGAGACGCTGCGCGCGGGCGAGCAGCTCGTGCAGATCAACGTCCGCGTCCCGCAGTTCCTTCTGCCCATGCTCGCCGAGCGTGGGTACGCGTGCGAGGTGGACGACTCGCGCGCGGATCGGGTGCTCGTTCGCATCTGGCGGTCGGCATCCGCCTGAGCGAGACGCGCATCGCGGGCCTCTCGCCCGCGCCCTGTTCTCGTCCAATCACCACTACCGTCAGGAGGGCATCTTCATGTCTCTGCAGCCCATCGAGCTCGACGTTCGCGTCATCCCGCCGCGCGACAAGCACCCGGCCATATTCCGCGCTTTCGAGTCGCTGACGCCGGGCCAGGCGCTGATGCTCATCAACGACCACGACCCGAAGCCTCTGCGCTACCAGTTGACGGCCGAGCACCCGAACACCTTCGACTGGACGTACGAAGCAGAGGGACCGGAGGTGTGGCGGGTGAAGATCAAACGGCGCTGAGCAGCGGCGCGCGTGGCGGTGCGCATCGTGCGTCGGTCGGAGGCACCCTCGACCGATGAATTCCACGATGCGCACTCGATCCCTCGGATCCACCGGTCCCGCCGTCTCCATCCTCGGACTCGGCTGCATGGGGATGTCCGATTTCTACGGGCCCGCCGACCGCGGTGAGAGCATCGCGACCATCTGCATCCCGTCGTCGATCTTCAGATCGAGTACTCCATGATCACGCGCGGCATCGACCGCGAGATCCTGCCGGCGCTGCGCGCGCTCGGCATATCGGTGACCGCGTACGGCGTGCTCTCGCGCGGGCTCCTGAGCGAGCGGGCGAGCGACGCGGCGCTGACGCGCGGCCGCTTCCCGCGCTTCCAGGGGGAGAACCTCGCGCACAACCTGACGCTGGTCGAAGCGCTGAAGGAGATCGCCGCCGCGCTCCCGCCCCCTGCCCACCCCCCCGCCTTGCCCCCCGGTCTTGCGGGCTGACCCAGGGCTCTCCATAATCGCGGTCCGATCGCTCGATGGAACAGGTGTTCCTCGGGCCGGTCGCCCCGCCCGCGATGACGCGGACGCACCACCGGTGAGCACCGGTCCCAACTCGCACGTCCGGAGATCTGTCGATGAAGAAGCTCGGACTGCTCGGCCTCGCGTCCCTCGCGCTCGCTGCCTGCAGCGACCGCCCGTCACCAGTCGCGCCATCCGCCGTCGCCGCGCCCGAGGCGCGCGTCGCCGCGGCGAGCCCCGGTACCCCCATCGCCGGGCGGTATCTCGTCGTCTTCCGGGAGGGGACTGACGTTGACCACGAGTCGGCGCGCATCGCGGCGAAGCTGGCCGGGAAGGTCAGGTTCAGGTATCACTCCGCGCTGCGCGGGATGGCGATCGAGCTCCCCGACGCGGTGGCCGCCGCGCTCTCGCGGGAGCCGAGCGTCGCCAGCGTGGAGCAGGACCAGGTGATGTCGGTCGTCACCACGCAGAGCGGCGCGACGTGGGGGATCGACCGCATCGATCAGCACGCGCTCCCGCTCGACGGCAGCTACACCTACAACGCCGACGGCACCGGCGTCACCGCGTACATCATCGACACCGGCATTCTCTTCTCGCACTCGGAGTTCGGCGGCCGCGCGGTGGCCGGGATCGACGAGGTCACCGCCGGGGGAACCGCGGCCGACTGCAACGGTCACGGCACCCACGTCTCGGGCACCGTCGGCGGCGCGACGTACGGCGTCGCGAAGAACGTCAGCCTCGTCGCGGTGCGCGTCCTCGACTGCAACGGCTCCGGATCGACGTCCGGCGTCGTCGCCGGCGTGGACTGGGTGACCGCGAACCATCGCTCGCCGGCGGTGGCGAACATGTCGCTTGGCGGCGGGCTCTCGAGCACCCTCGACCAGGCCGTCGCGAACTCGATCGCGTCGGGCGTGACGTACGGCATCGCCGCCGGCAACGGGAACGTGCTGGGCATCGCGCAGGACGCCTGCACGACCTCGCCCGCCGACGTCGCGACGGCGATCACCGTCAGCGCGACCGACAACACCGACACCAAGGCGAGCTGGGCGAACTACGGGACGTGCGTCGACATCTTCGCTCCCGGCGTGAACATCACGTCGTCGTGGTACACGAGCACGACGGCGACGAACACCATCTCCGGCACCTCCATGGCGACGCCGCACGTCGTCGGTTCGGCGGCGCTCTACCTCCAGGCCAACCCGACGGCGACGCCGGCGCAGGTCGCGAGCGCGCTCACAGGGAACGCGACCGCGGGCGTGGTGAAGAGCGGCGGCAGCGGGTCGCCCAACCTGCTGCTCTACACCGGCTTCATCAACGCGGCGCCCTCGACGGCGCCGCCGGTCGCGAGCTTCACGTCCAGCTGCTCGGGGCTGACCTGCAACTTCGACGCGAGCAGCAGCAGCGCACTCTCGACGGCGACGTACAGCTGGGACTTCGGCGACGCGAGCACCGGCGCGGGGAAGACGACGTCGCACTCCTATGCCGCGGCCGGGAGCTTCACCGTCACGCTCACCGTCACCGACGCGAACGGCACGAGCACGAGCACGCAGACGGTGACCGTGAGCGCGCCGCCGCCGACGCCGGCGCCCGTGGCGAGCTTCACCTACAGCTGCTCCGGCCGCACCTGCAGCTTCAACGCGAGCGCGACGACGAACGCGACGTCGTACTCGTGGAATTTCGGCGACGGGACGACCGGCAGCGGCGTGACGACGTCGCACCAGTTCGCGCCGAACCGGAGCTACACCGTGACGCTGACCGCGACGGGGAACGGCGGGACGAGCACGGCGTCGAAGCCGATCAGCTGCGCGAAGAAGAGTTGTTCCTGATCGGGATCGTGGGAGGAAACGAGACGGCCCCGGGAGATTCCCGGGGCCGTCTCGTTTCGTGTCCCGGCACGCGGGACTCTCGTGATCCTTATCAGCCTTCGGTGAAGCGCCCCGACTCGTACTGGCTGATGAGGTCCGCGTTGAACCGCTCGGTGGCGTTGAGGTCCGTCTCGCGGAACGCGGTGCTCGGGTGGTACCAGGCGAAGCCGCGGAAGTAGGACTTGAGCTTCGGGTCGGCGAAGGGCCGGCCGTGGCGGGCGTAGATCTCGTTGCGAAGCCGGCGCGCGTCGTCGGGCGCGAGGCCCATGACGTCGCTCGCGTGCAGCGAGTCGGTGCCGAGCGATTCGTGGAGCTTGTCCTCGCGCGCGGTGATGAGGGCGATGTTCGCGCGCTCGGCGTCCGAGAGCTCCGCGTCCGAGTACTGCGGACGCTCCTTGTACCAGGGTTGCGCGCGGAAGTGCTGCGCGAGCCAGGGCGTCGCGAAGCGGCGGCCGTGCAGCGCGTAGATCTCGTTGCGAAGGATCCGCAGATCGGCGATCGAGACCCGGTCGAGCATCGGTTCAGTGATACGCGTCGCGCGGAAGAGCTTCATCATCCCCGGCGACACCCTCCGTCCCACCTGCTTCGCGATGGCGAGCGCGATCGTGTCGAGGTTCTGCTGTTCGATGGGGCCGAGCTCGTACGCGTAGAACTCGGGGTTGGGGACGTACCAGTAGCGTTCGTCGAAGTACCGCTGGAGGTCCTCGTTGCCGAGGACGTGACCGGTGGGCTCGTCATCGTCGTACGCGTGCTCGTCGTAGAACACGTAGCCGTGGTTCGCGAGCACCTCACCCTCGAGGACCTCCCAGTCCTGCGGCGAATGCCTGCCGAGCATCGCGGTGGTGACGACGCGGTTCTCGTAGAACCGCATGTCGCCCGGCTCGATCTGTGTGTGGCGCGCCGCTTCGGCGCCGCGCACCTGGTCCAGCGTCGCGCGCTCCTCCGCGGTGAGCCGCGCGTTGGTGAAGGTCGAGTCGGCGTGGTACCAGGGCTGCGCCTCGAGCCAGCGCTGGATGGTCGTGTCCTCGAAGACGCGGCCGTGCCGCCCGAAGATCGTCGCGCGAACCCGCTGCAGCTCGACGAGCGACATCGACGCGTACTTCGGATCGGTGGTCGCCTGCTTCGCCGGTGATGCGTCGCGCGTGCCGGCATGCTCGCCCGCGCCGCAGGCGGCAAGCACGACGACCGTCGCGGCGAGCGTCGACTTCCTGAATGGCGTCATCGAGTCTCGTGAGAAGGTTCGATCGGCACGTAGCGCTCGACGCCCTCGGCGATCGCGCGCGCCATGAGACGCTGCCCCGCCACGTCGCGGATGAACGCCGCGTCGTGCCGGTTGCTGAGAGTGACCATCTCGACCAGTGCCACCGGGACCTCGGAGAAGATCGAGCCCGTGAGCGCGCCCTGCTTTCCGCCGACGAAGGTGCGCGAGTCGCCGCGGACGCCGCCGTCCTTGAGCCGCGCGCCGATGTGCGACGCCATCGAGACGTGGAGCGACTCCGCCGCTTCACGGCTCTGTCGCATCACGCTCGTATCGGGACCGGTGCGCCCATGCGCTGTCCCGACTCGGTCCGGGTAGTAGATCGCGTACCCGCTGTCGCTGCTCGCGTCGCAGTGCAGCCGGACGACGAGCGCCGCCCGCTGCCGGTTGCCGACCGTCGCCCGCTCGACGTTGGTCACCATCCGCCGCTCGGCGGGCTTCGTCAGCACGACGCGATAGCCGCGCGCGCGCAGCAGCGACTCGAGCCGCCGGGCGACGAGCCACGAGGCGTGCACCTCGCTGATCCCGTTCTGCACCGTCGCGCCGTCGCTGACCTCGGAGGGATGCCCCGGGTCGATGACGATGGTCGGCCGCGTCGACGCCGACTGCGCGAGCGCGGCACGAGCGAAGAGCGCGGCCAGTGCCGCGGATATGAGAAAGCGCGTCATGCCGTCATGACGCGCGATCGGGCGCAGCGGAAACGGGGAGTCGGGGGGTCGGCCACAGCCACGAGGCAGTCGACACCCCGACACCCCGACTCCCCTGCCGTTCCCGCCTCCCTGCCCTCCGACTTCCCGACTCTCTGTCATCGCGCCCCCTACTGACGCGCGGCGAGGCGGCGGCGATGTTGATCCGCCATGCGTCCACTTCGCGCTCTCCTGCAACTGCTTCCGCGCCGCGCCCGGCCTGCGTGCGCGTCGGCGTGCGAGGCGTGCCCGCTCGGCGCCTGCGCTCCCGGCTCCCGCGCGACCATTCTCTGCATCGCCTGCCCCGCGCACGACGCGCAGCGGCTGCGCACCCTCGGGCTGTTCGAGGGAGCGAGGGTCGGCGTGGTCGACACCCGCAGCGGGATCGTGCTCGACGTGAGGGGCTCGCGGGTCGCGCTCGGCGACTCGGTCGTGGCCTCGATCACCGTGCGGCCGGTGGGCGCATGACGGCGGCGGGCGCGGCGACTCCGTCGCTGGTCGAGCGGCCGCGCGCCGCCTCCTCCGCGCTGCGAGTGGCACTCGTCGGCAACCCGAACACCGGCAAGAGCACCCTCTTCAACGCGCTGACCGGGCTCCGCCAGCGGGTGGCCAACTTCCCCGGCGTCACCGTCGAACACGCCGAGGGGACGTACTTCCATGGGGCGACGCCGGTCAGCGTGCTCGATCTGCCGGGGACGTACGCCCTCTCGCCGCAGTCGCCGGATGAGGCGATCGCGCTCGACGTCCTCCGCGGCGACGCAGCGGGGATACCGACGGCGGACGTGATCGTCGTGGTCGTGGACGCGGCGAATCTCGAGCGGAATCTCCTCTTCGCGGCGCAGGTCCTCGAGCTCGGCCGGCCGACCGTGATCGCGCTCAATCGCATGGATCGCGTGGCGAGCGAGGGCACGCGGATCGACGTGCCGGAGTTGATCCACGAGCTCGGCGCGGTGATCGTTCCCGTCTCGGCGACGCGCCGCGAGGGGATCGACCGCCTGCGTCACGCGATCTCGCGCGCCTCCACGCTCCCGGCGCCACCGGCGCGGGGCTGGCTGCGCGGAGAGGTCGGCGTCGAGCGCGGCTATGCGTGGATCGACGGGGTCGTCGAGCGATGCGTAGCCCGGGGCGCGGGCTCGCGCCGGACGACGAGCGATCGCGTGGACGCGGTGCTGCTGCATCGCGTCTGGGGCCCTCTCGTATTCATCGGGATCCTGCTCGCAGCGTTCCAGGCGATGTTCACCGCGGCCCGGCCGATCGCGGACGGGATCGACTCGCTCGTCGCCCTCGGCGGCGCGACGCTGCTTCGCGCGCTTCCCGCCGGCGACCTTCGCAGCCTGCTCGTGGACGGAGTGCTGGCCGGCGTGGGGAGCGTCCTCGTCTTCCTCCCGCAGATCGCCATCCTCTTCCTCTTCATCGGGCTGCTGGAGGACTCGGGGTACATGGCGCGGGCCGCCTTCGCCGTCGACCGGTACGTGCGCCCGTTCGGCCTGCAGGGGCGGAGCTTCATCCCGCTCGTCTCGGGGTACGCGTGCGCCGTTCCCGGGATCATGGCGACGCGAACGATCCAGCAGCGGGAGGAGCGCCTGGCTACGATCATGGTCGTCCCGCTGATGAGCTGCTCGGCGCGGCTCCCGGTCTACGCGCTGCTCATCGCGGCGTTCGTCCCCGCGGTTCGCGTCGGCGGCATCGTCGGGCTGCAGAGCGTGACGCTCCTCGCGATGTATCTGCTCGGCACCGTCGCGGCGCTGGGAATGGCGGCGATCTTCCGGCGCACCCTGCTCCGTTCGGACACGCGCGCGCTGATCATGGAGCTTCCGCCGTATTCGGTACCGAGCGCGCGGGTCCTGCTGGCGTCGGTGTGGCAGCGCGTGCGGATCTTCCTCCGCCGCGCCGGCACGGTGATCCTCGCCATTTCCGTGCTGCTCTGGGCGCTCGCGCACTACCCGCGTGCCGAGTCGCCCGCGACGCCGACCGCCGAGCAGCGGCTCGCCGCGTCGGCGCTCGGGCGGGTGGGGCAGGCGATCGAGCCGGCGGTCCGGCCGTTAGGCTACGACTGGAAGATCGGCGTATCGATGATCGCGTCGTTCGCGGCGCGCGAGGTGTTCGTCTCGACGATGGGGACGATCTACAGCGCCTCGACCGACGACGGCTCGAGGGCGCTCGCCCGGCGGCTGCGCGGCGAGCGCGACCCGCGGAGCGGCCACGCGGTCTACACGCCGCTGGTCGCCGTTGGGCTGATGGTGTTCTACGTCTTCGCGCTCATGTGCACGAGCACGGTCGCGATCACGGTGCGCGAGACGGGCGGCGGGTGGCGCGGCGTCGGCTGGGCCGCGCTGCAGTTCGGCTACATGCTCGCGCTGGCCTATGGCGCGGCGCTGCTGGTGTACCGGGCCGGGCTCGCGCTGGGGCTGGGAGGTGCGGGATGACCGCGGACGTGCAGCGCTGGCTCGCGCTCGCGGTGGTGCTCGGCGCCGGCGTGTACCTGTCCTGGCGCGGCTGGCGCGCCGCGCGTGTCGCTCGCGCGGCGCGGACGGGGTGCGGGCGCGGGCCGGGGTGCGGGTGCGAATGATCGTTCTCCTGCTCCCGTACTCCCGGACCCGCGTACTGCCGGCCGTTCAGTCTCCCCGCCCCACTCCCAGCGCGTCCGCGACCCGATTGATGTAGTTGAACCAGGACGCGATCAGCGTGATCTGGAGGATGCCGCGGTCGTCGAAGCCGGCGGCGCGCAGGCGCTCGTGATACTCGGGCGAGATGCGCGTCGCGTCCTCGGTGAGCTGCACGACGTACTCCACCATCACACGCTCGGCGTCGCTGATCGGCGCGGTGCGCCAGTCGCGCTTCAGCGCCTCGACCAGTCCCTCGTCCAGCGTTTCCCTGCGCAGAAACTCTGCGTGCGAGGCAATTCAATACCGGCACCTGTTGGTGACCGAGACCATCGTCGCGATCATCTCGTGGTGCCGCCGCTCGAGCGGCAGGTCGGGCGCCATCAGCGACCCGAAGGTCGCGAAGGCGTGATAGAGCGCGTCGGGGATGAGGCTGTGCGACGCGACGATCGCCGACGGCTCCCCCGGCGCGACGGGAAAGACGGGAGTGCCGTACGTCGCCGGGTACAGCGCGCGCTGCATCGCGCGGGCCCGGGCGAGCGCTTCGTTGCCGTCGGTGAAGGAGGCGGTCTCGATCCAGGCCATTTCTTCCGGGAGTACGGGAGTACGGCAGTACGGGGTACGCGTATCAGGTGCCCGTGCCTACGCTATCGCTCGGCGCGGGCGGCGCAAGAGCGATCGGGGCTGGCACGCGGTGCCGGTGATAGGCGAAGATATCCCTGGCAGTGCCTGCTCCCGTACTCCCGTACTCCTCGCCCCCATGCGCTACGCCGCCCTCCTCCGCGGGATCATGCCGACGAACGCGAAGATGGCCGACCTCAGGATGGCCTTCGAGGCGGCGGGGTTCGACGAGGTGAAGACGGTGCTCGGCAGCGGGAACGTCGTCTTCAGCGCGCGGACGTCGACGGAAGCGGTGCTCGAGCGCAAGGCGGAGGCGGCGATGAGGCGCGAGCTGGGGAAGTCGTTCTTCACCATCGTGCGCCCGATCGACGCCCTGCGCGCGCTCCTCGACGCGGACCCGTTCGCGGGGTTCGACGTCGCGCCGGAGGCGAAGCGGGTGGTCACCTTCCTCCGCGAGGCGCCGACGAAGCGCCTGACGCTCCCCGTCGAGCTGGAGGGAGCGCGCATCCACGCCATCATCGGGCGCGAGGTCTTCACGTCCTACCTGCGCGGCCCGAAGACGCCGTTGTTCATGGCGCTGATCGAGCAGACCCTCGGGAAGGAGCAGACGACGCGGAGCTGGGATACGGTCGCGAAGATCGTCAGGTAGCGCCCAGCGCCTCGACCCGCGCGCGGACCGCCTCCGCGTCGTCGGCGGTGATCGCGACGACGTCTCCCGGCTGCATCGTCCCGAGCGCGTGCACGACCGCCTCATCCTCCTCGAGGAAGGTCGCGATCCGCTCACGCGGGAAGCCGGCGGCTGCGAGCGCGTCGGCCATCAGCGCGGCCACCTCCCCCGGCGCGCGGCCGCGTCGATAGGCGTCGTGCTCCTTGAAGATCACCTGATCCATCGACGACGCGAGACGCGCGACGGCGCGGATGTCGTCGTCGCGGCGGTCGCCGGGCATGCCGAGGAGCGCGATGCGACGCTTCGCGGGAAGCGCGCCGACGAACTCCATGAGCGCGCCGATCGCGGCGACGTTGTGCGCGTAGTCGATGATCACCCGGCCGCGCGCGGTGTCGAACACGTTGACGCGTCCGGGCGTCTGCGCGGCGGAGGGGATGAACGTCATCAGCCCGGCGCGGATCGTCTCCGGTGACATCCCCTGCGTGTACGCGGCGAGCGACGCGGCGAGGATGTTCTCGAGCTGGAACTTCGCCGCGCCGCCGAATGTGAGCGGCACTTCGGCGACCGACGCGAGCTCATGCCGGTGGCCGTCGGCGCGGATGACGAGCATGTCGCCATCACGCCCGCGCTCGATGCAGCCGGCGATCCCTCCCGACGCGAGATGACCGGCGACGATCGGGTGGTCCACCGCGCTTCTCGTCGTGAAGAAGACCCACTTCCCCGGCGTGCGCTCGCGCATCGCGTAGACGAGCGGATCGTCGGCGTTCAGCACGGCGTAGCCGGTCGGCTTCACGACGGCTGCGATCACTCCCTTCACCTCGGCGAGCTGCTCGACCGTCTCGATCCCGCGCATGCCGAGGTGATCCGAGGTCACGTTGAGGACGATGCCGACGTCGCACTGGTCGTAGCCGAGCCCGGAGCGAAGGATCCCACCGCGGGCGGTCTCGATCACCGCGACTTCGACGCCGGGGTGCGAGAGAACGACGTTCGCGGCGAAGGGTCCGGTGAGATCGCCCTCGAGGAGCAGGTGCTCCTGGAAGTAGACGCCGTCGGTGGTCGCGAGGCCGGTCGCGAAGCCGGCCTGGCGGAAGAGGTGCGCGACGAGGCGCGTCGTCGTCGTCTTGCCGTTCGTGCCTGTGATCGCGATGAGCGGGATCGTCGTCGGCGCGCCGGGGGGATAGAGCATGTCGAGGATCGCTCCGGGGACGTCGCGCGGCACGCCGTTGTCCGGGTGCGTGTGCATGCGGATGCCGGGCGACGCGTTCACCTCGATGATCACCGCGCCGTTCTCGCGGAAGGGAACGGAGATGTCGGGGGTCAGGACGTCGAGTCCCGCGATGTCGAGCCCGACCGCGCCCGCGGCGAGCTCGCAGAGCGCGCGGTTCGTCGGGTGCATCTCGTCGGTGCGGTCGATCGCGGTGCCGCCGGTCGAGATGTTCGCCGTGGCGCGCAGGTACACGATCTCGCCTGCCGCGGGCACGCTGTCGAGGGTGCGGCCCGTCCGGGCGAGGAAGCGCTCGGTGAGCTCGTCGAGCGGCAGGGGCGCGAGCGATGCGTTCGGGTTCGTCTTGCTCCGGTTCGGGTCGCGGTTGACGTCCGCGCCTAACGCGCGGATGCTCAGCGTCCCGTCGCCGACGACGTGCGCGGGAATGCGCTCGACGCAGGCGACGACGCGCCCGTTCACGACGACGACGCGGTGGTCGTTCCCCTCCGCGAAGCGCTCGACGACCACGACCTCGTGCTCGGCGCGGGCGCGCGGCCAGGCGTCGCGCACACCGTCGAGCGTGTCGATGCGCCCGGAGATCCCGCGCCCGTTGTTCGCGTCGAGCGGCTTGAGGAGCACGGGGAAGCCGATGTCTTCCGCGATCTCGAGCGCGCCCTCGAGGGTGCGCGCGGTCTCACCGTCGGGGATCGCCAGCCCGACGCGCTTCAGCACCTGCTTCGTCCAGTGCTTGTCGGAGGTGATCTCGGTGCCGATGACGCTCGTGAAGTCGGTCATCGTCGACCAGAGCCGGCGCTGTGTGGCGCCGAGTCCGAGCTGGACGATGCCGTCGTCGGGGTTGCGGCGGACGGGGATCCCGCGCCGGCGCGCCGCCTCGATCATGACGAGCGTCGTCGGTCCGGGACGCGAACGATGATAGAGCCTGGTCAGCTCGCGGACCGTGTCCTCGATCTCCGCATCCTCTCCGCGGAGACAGTCGCGGAGGATTCGCGCCCCCTCGTGCAGCGCCTCGGTGGTCAGCTCGGCCTCGTCATACGCGACGGCGACTGTCCATCGGTCGCGCGCCGGATCGTCGACCGTGACGCGACCGAAGGTGACCGGCGTGCCGGCGAGCCGCTCGAGCTCGAGGGCGACGCGAAGGAGCGATTCGCCCCATGACAGTGGCAGGGCCCGCCGCGACGACGACGACGCGCCATGCGCCGCCGCGTCGCTCGCGATCCCGGGGAGGACGGCGAGCAGGCGCGTCATGAAGCCGGGGACGTCGGCGGGCGCGACGTGGGCAAGATCGCCCGCGCGCAGCTCGGCCACGACGATCGGCGCGAGATGCGTGACGTTCGGTCCGCGCAGCGCACGGACGTTGACGATCCGCAGGTCGTCGGCGAGCGTCGCGAACGAAGTCGTGGAGTCGAAGGTCGTCGCGGCAGCCATGCGCGCCCATCGGGCAATAGGCATTCCGCGCGGACGGACCCGCGCGGGGGATCGTTGATGCAGGCTCGAGGGTTGTGCGGGACCGGGCATTTGCGTCCGCGTACGGGAACCGCTATGGTCGGCACACCTCAGCATGGAGGGATCATGCGTCCCGCCGTCGCTCTCGTCGCGCTGCTCAGCACCGCGCCGCTCCTCGCTCCGCGCACGATCACCCGACCGACGCCGCCGATCGAGCGAAGCATCGTCAACGACAACCGCGCTCCGGCGGGCTCGCTGCGCAACGGGGTGCTGACGATCCACCTCGAGGCGCGCGAGGCGGAATGGCACCCCGACGGCGAGGCCGCGCCCGGGCTCGTCGTCCGCGCCTTCGCCGAGCGGGGAAAGCGCGCCAGCATCCCCGGACCGCTCATCCGTGTGCCGGAGGGGACCGAGATTCGCGCGTCGATCACGAACACGCTCGACCAGGCGCTCGCGATCCGCGGGCTGTCGACGCGCGGCGCCGCTGGAGGACGCGACACCGTCGTCGTCGCGAGCGGGGCGACGCGCGAGCTGCGATTCATGGCCGGAGCTCCGGGCACCTACTACTACTCGGCGGACCTCGCCGCCGAACCGGACACCCTGTCGGCGAGGAGCGCGGAGCTGAGCGGCGCGTTCGTCGTCGATCCGCGCGGCGCGCCGCCGCCGAAGGATCGCGTGCTGCTGATCGCGCTCTGGCGGCCGCGCGCCGGCCCGAACGCGCCGGTGGGGCGGCACGACCTGCTGCGCTTCACCATCAACGGCCGCTCGTGGCCGAACACCGAGCGCCTCTCCTACGCGTCAGGCGACACGGTGCGCTTCCGCGTCATCAACGCGAGCGGCGCGGTGCACCCGATGCACCTGCACGGCTTCTTCTTCGACGTGACGAGCCGCGGGGATGGGACGATCGACAGCGTCTACGCGCCCGGCGCGCCACCGTACCGGGTCGTGACGGAGCGGACGCGGCCCGGTCGCACCTTCACGATGACCTGGGTGGCGGCGCGCGCAGGGAACTGGCTCTTCCACTGCCACGACAACTACCACGTGCTGCGCAACGCTCCGCTCGACGGCTCGGCGCTCCCCGCGGAGCAGATGATGCACGTGAGCAATCACGCCACGGGCATGATGGGCGGGCTCGTGATGGCGATCGAGGTGCGCGGTCCGTCGCCTGGCGTGCGCACCAGAGCCGACGATGGCGCGCGGCGGCAGCTCCGTCTCGTCGCGCAGCGCGACTCGGCCGGCACCGACTCCGAGCCGTCGTTCGGGTACGTGCTGCACGAGGGGGATCGCGCGAGCTCGTCCGCGGCACCGATCCTCCCCGGGCCGACGATCGTGCTGAAGCGCGGCGAGCCGGTGACGATCACGATCGTCAACCATCTCGCCGAGCCCACGGCGGTGCACTGGCACGGGATCGAGCTCGAGAGCTACTTCGACGGCGTCGCCGACTTCTCGGGCTCGCGGGGACACATCGCCCCGGCGATCGCGCCTGGCGACTCGTTCGTGGTGCGGTTCACGCCGCCGCGCTCCGGCACCTTCATGTATCACCCGCACGCCGACGAGGTGCGGCAGCAGCAGGCGGGGCTCACCGGCGCGCTGGTCGTCGTCGACGACCCCGCCGCCTTCGACTCGACGCACGACAGGGTCGTGCTGATCACCGTCCCCCGCCTGAACGCGGACGGCGGGCGGGTGATGCTGAACGGGAGCCTGACGCCCGCGCCCCTCGATCTGCGCGTCGGCGAGCGCTACCGGCTGCGGCTGATCAACGTCCACCCGTACCGGCCGAGCATGATCGTGCGGCTGCTGCGCGACACGACGCTGGTGAGCTGGCGCGGGGTGGCGAAGGACGGGATGGACCTCCCCGCCGCGCGCGCGACGGAGCGGCCGGCGATGCAGCAGATCGGGAACGGGGAGACGTACGACTTCGAGGTGGTGCCGAGGGAGGCGGGTGCGCTGCGGTTGACGGTGACGAGCGCGGCGAATGTGCCGTTGGCGGAGGTGGGGGTGAGGGTGCGGTGACGGTGCGCGGAAGGACGACGGGGCGGCCGCATGAGCAGCCGCCCCGTCGTGCCTGTGCCTGTTCGATCGACCGTCGCGCGCCGGTGCCTAACGGAGCCGGAAGATCGCGACGCGACTGGTGGCCTGCTCGAGCGGCCAGATCGGCGAGATCGAGCCGGCGGCGGCGGCGATGTACTGGCGCCCACCCGCCTGATAGGTGATGATGCCGCCGCCCATCGGTGCCCCCGCGTCCAGCTCCTGGACGACGCGACCGGACCGCGCGTCGAGGACGATGAGCTTGCCGGTCATGTCGCCGGTGATCACGACGCCGCCAGCGGTCGACGTGACACTGGCGAGGATCGGAGTCCGGGCCTGGTAGCGCCAGCGGATCTGCCCCGCGTCCGGATCCGTCGCGGTGACTCATCCTTCCCAGTTCTCCTTCGGGTCGAACTGGCCGAACCCGCCCCCCGCGTTTCCGGTGAAGTCGATCGGCAGTGGATGCGGGATGCTGTCGGGAGGCACGAGCCGGATGCTCGTGCACCAGTCCACGGCGCCGGCGTAGACGAGATTCTGCCCGGGATCGTACGCGGGGCCGTTCCACTCCGACCCGCCCTGGGTGCCCGGGCAGAAGTGCGTCGCGCTCGTGTGGGTGAGCGGCGCGTCGATGTTGTCGCGCGTCGTCGTCGGGACCGACCAGCGGATGCGCATGGGGGCGGGATCGACGCCGTGCAGCTGCCCGTCCTTTCCGGCGAGGGCGAGCAGTCTGCGTCCGCCGCGCGTCTGGATCAGCGCCGGCGTCGCGCTGACGTCCCAGTCGTGCCAGTCACGCCTGCCGTCGAGGACCTGGACGTAGTCGCGCATCCTGCCGGTCTTCGCGTCGAGGGCGATCAGGCTGTTGGCGTAGAGGTTCGCGCCCTCGCGAAGCCGCGGCATGAAGTCCGGCGCGGGGTTCCCCGCGGGGACGTAGAGGATCCCGGCGGACGGGTCGAGGGTGAAGCTGCTCCAGATCCCGCCCCCGGTCGGCAGCGGGGCGTCGGGACCGGAGGGCCAGGTCGCGCGTGGGGCGCCGGTGTCGGGGACGGTCTCGAAGCGCCACACCTCGCGTCCGGTGGTCGCGTCGAGCGCGTGGACGTGGCCGTGCACGCCGAGGTTGTCGCCCCCGCCATTGCCGACGAAGACGAGACCGTTCCAGGCGATGGGAGCCATCGGCGCGCCCTCGCCATCGCGCTCGCGGAAGGAGACGTCCCACAGCACCCTCCCCGTCGCCGCGTCGAGCGCGTACGCATGCACCCCGCCATTGACCCGGAACAGCCGCCCGTCCATGTAGGCGACGCCGTGATTGTTCTTCAGGAACCCCAGCGGGGCGTAGGACCGCCCGGTGTGCCAGATGCGGTTGCAGGTGGCGGCGTCGATGGCGTACGTGCTCGTGTCGGTCGTGAGATACAGCACGCCATTCACGACCACGGGCGAGCTCTGCATCGACATCTGCTCGCCGGTGTCGAAGGTGCACGCGCGCTCGAGGCGCGTCGCGTTCGACGGCGTGATCTCCGCGAGCGAGGAGAAACGCGTCCCTTCCAGGGTGCCGTTGTACGACGGCCAGTCGGCACTCGTGGAGGCCGTCGTCCGCGGCGAGACGGCGTGACGGCAGGCGGGGAGACAGCAGAGCGGCAGGAGGTAGAGCAGCGATCTGCGGGAGCGCATGCAGGGTCTCCGAGAGGGGGTACCCGCGCGTCCCGCATCGGCCATGCCTCATCCGCTCCGGCGGGCCCGACCGCCGATGCACGAAGGGGCGGCCGCTCGCGCAGCCACCCCTTCTCTCACGCACATCGCACTGTCGAACGCCGCTCGCTACTGAACAGCGTTGACCATGTCGAAGATCGGCAGGTACATCGCCACGACCATGCCGCCGACCACGACGCCGAGGAACACGATCATCAGCGGCTCCATGAGGGCGAGGAGGCCGCCGACCGCGGCGTCCACCTCTTCGTCGTAGAAGTCGGCGATCTTCGAGAGCATCTCGTCCAGACCACCGGTCTGCTCGCCGACGGCGATCATGCTGATGACCATCGGCGGGAAGACCTGCGACTTGGCGAGCGGGGCGGAGATCGTCTCACCGCCGGCGATCGAGGCGCGCGACTCCATGATGGCGTCGCTGATCACGCGGTTGCCGGCGGTCTTCGCCGTGATCTCGAGGCCGTCGAGGATGCTGACGCCGGAGCCGATCAGCGTGCCTAACGTTCTCGTGAAGCGCGACACCGCCGACTTTCTCAGCACGTCGCCGAGCACGGGCGCCTTGAGCATCAGCGAGTCGATCTTGAGCTGTCCCTGCGAGGTCTTGTAGTAGTTCTTCAGCGAGTAGACGCTGATCGCGATGACGCCGATGATCGCCCACCAGTAGCTCTTCAGGGCTCCCGAGGCGCCGATGACGATGCGCGTCGGCAGCGGCAGGGGGAGGCCGACGCTCGCGAACATGTTCGCGAAGGTCGGGATGACGAAGATGAGGAGGACGACGATGGCGATGACGGCGACGGAGAGAATGACGCCGGGGTAGATCATCGCGCCCTTCACCTTCCGGATGAGGGCGTCGTTCTTTTCCTTGAAGACGGCCAGTCGCATGAGGATGGTGTCGAGAATACCACCCGCCTCACCGGCGGCGACCATGTTCACGTAGAGGTCGTCGAAGGCCTTGGGATGCTTGCGCAGCGCGTCGGCGACGGTGTGTCCGGACTCGACGTCGAACACGACGGCCTTCGTCACCTCCTTGAGCGCGGGGTTCTCGCTCTGCTTGGCGAGAATGTCCAGCGCCTGCACGAGCGGGAGGCCGGCGTTGATCATCGTCGAGAACTGACGCGTGAAGATGACGATGTCGCGCCCCTTGATGGAGCCGAGCTTCTTCTTCTGCCCCGGCTGCTCGTCGATCTTGACGACGTTGAGCCGCTGCCGCCGCAGCTGCGCGACGACCTCGTCCCGATTCGCCGCGTCGATCTGAGCGGTCTTGAGCTCGCCCTGGGGCGTTCTCGCCGTGTATGTGAACGTTGCCATTCTTCGGGCTCCTCGCGTGTCTCGCTTCGTACCGCCGGAGGCTGAAAGCAGGAGGCTGTCAGCGACTGCGGAACTGCAAAGGCGGTTGTCGTTACGCTCTCGCTTCCAGCTTCCAGCCTACAGCTTCCTGCCACCAGCCGTCACCGCTTCGCCGCCACCGGCCGCTGCGCGGCGCCCATCCCGCCGATCGGGGGCATGCCGTCGTCCATCGGCGGCTGGCCGATCATGCGCAGGAAGTCGTTCGGCTCGCTGCTCACGCGGATGCACTCGTCGAGCGTCACCTCGCGCGCCATGTAGAGCGCGTACAGGGCGTCGTTCAACGTCTGCATCCCGTACTTCTTGCCCGCCTGCATCATGCCCGGGATCTGCTCGATCTTCGCGTCCTTGATCAGGGCGCGGATCGCCGGCGTCATGACGAGGATCTCCGCCGCCATCACCCGGCCGCGGCCCTTCGCTCTGGGCAGCAGCGTCTGGGTGACGATCCCCTCGAGCACGAAGCGGAGCTGGGTGCGCACCTGCTCCTGCTGGTGCGCCGGGAACACGTCGATGATGCGGTTGATCGCTTCGGTCGCGCTGTTGGTGTGCAGCGTCGCGAAGGCAAGGTGGCCCGTCTCGGCGATGGTCAGCGCGGCGGCGATCGTCTCCTGGTCGCGGAGCTCGCCGATGAGCACGACGTCGGGATCCTCACGCAGGGCGTACTTCAGCGCGTTGCCGAACGACTTCGTGTCGGTGCCGACCTCGCGCTGGTTGACGATGCAGCCCTGGTGACGGTGGATGAACTCGATCGGGTCTTCGACGGTGATGATGTGGCCCTTCCGCTCGCGATTGATCTTGTCGATCATCGCGGCGAGCGTCGTCGACTTGCCCGAGCCGGTGGGACCGGTGACGAGCACGAGACCGCGCGGCTTCTCCGCCATCTTCGCGATGACCGGGGGAAGGCCGAGGTCCTGGAAGGTCTTCACGCTGAAGGGGATCTGCCGGATGACCATCGAGACGCAGCCGCGCTGCTTGAAGCAGTTGCCGCGGAAGCGGGCGAGGTTCTGGATCCCGAAGGAGAAGTCCAGCTCGTCCTCGAGCTCGAAGCGCTTCTTCTGGTTCTCG
>DASVXU010000097.1:0-35682 GCA_036392515.1 Gemmatimonadaceae bacterium
AGGGGGAGGCGGCGGCTGGGGCGGCGGCGGCTTCGGCGGCGGCGGTGGGTTTGGCGGCTTCGGAGGATTCGGCGGCGGTGGCGGCGGCGGTGGTGGCGGCGCGGGCAGGAGCTTCTGACATGGCGACGATGACACTCGACGAGCTCGTGGCGCAGCTTCGCGCCGCCTACGGCGACGCGCTGCGCTCGGTGATCCTCTACGGATCAGCGGCGGGAGGGGAGCACATCCCCAAGCGGTCGGACTACAACGTGCTCGTGATCGCGGACTCGCTCCCGCCGGAGCGGCTGCGCGCGGCGGCCGCGGTCGGCGCCGCGTGGACCGAGGGAGGAAGTCCACCGCCGCTCACGCTCACCGCGTCCGAGTGGCGCGGGTCGAGCGACATCTTCGCGATGGAGTACGCGGACATCCTCGATCGCCACAAGGTGCTGCACGGTGAAGCGCCCTTCGAGGGGATCAGCGTCGCGCGGCGCGACCTGCGCCTGCAGGTGGAGCGGGAGGCGATGGGGAAGCTCCTCCAGTTCCGTCAGGGAGTGCTCGCGGCCGGGAACGACCAGCGGAAGCAGCTCGCGCTGCTCGAGGCGAGCCTCAGCACGATGATGACGATCTTCCGCGCGGTGGTCCGATTGTCGGGACAGGTTCCTCCGACCGACAATGCGGGACTGGCACTGGCGGTCGCGACGCAGGCCGGCTTCGATGGAGCGCCATTCGCGCGCGTGGTCCGGCATGTGCGAGGGAGCGAGAAGATCCCGTCAGCCGAGGTGGACGGACTCATCGCCGGGTACCTCGCCGGGCTGGAACGTCTCGTGGCATACATCGATCGGCTCGCGGTCTCGTGACGCGGCCGGCGGCAAGGGGTCGGGGGCCACGCGCGACGCAGGTCGCGCTCGCTGGCCCTCGGCCAACATCCGTTTCAACCGTTACCAGGACGAACGTACGATGGAGATGACTCGAATGGGCGATGGAACCAGGGGACGCGCGACGCGATTCGCGATCGTCGGAGTGATCCCGATGATCCTGCTGCTCGCCGGATGCCCGAAGGACGAGAAGCAGGCGCGGCGCGACTCGATCCCGGTCGATACCGCGCACGTGGACACCACGCCCGCGACCGACCTCTCGCAGATTCAGGCGAACATTCCCGCCGCGGCGCCCGACACCTTCAAGAAGCGCAAGCTCACCCCGCCGCCGAGCATGAGCGCGTCATCGAGCGTGCCCACGGCGCCGGGCGCGCTGATGGACGCGGTCGAGCGGGAGCAGAGCGTGACGAAGTTCTGCTTCACCGAATTCGGCCAGAAGGCGGACCCCTCGCTGAGCGGAAACGTCGCGATGGTCGTGACCGTAGGCAACGAGGGCATCACGAACGCGACCGTCGGCGACTCGCGCTGGACGGGCGCTTCGGCAGGACGCGCGGTGAACAACTGCCTCAACCAGAAGGCGAAGCTCGCGTGGAAGCTCACCCCGGGGTCGGTGAAGCCGGGGCGCTACGTGGTGCAGCTCAGCTTCAGCGGGGCGTGAGGCCGTCGGCAGTCCGACCCATCAACCGAACGGAGACGATTCGATGAAGCGAGGCGTTGGCGTCATCCTGGCGGCGGTGCTGGCAACGGGGTGTGGCTACAACACGATCCAGACGTACGACGAGCAGGCGAGCGCGGCGCAGGGGCAGATCGAGACGCAGCTGCAGCGTCGCGCGGATCTGATCCCGAACCTCGTCTCGACGGTGAAGGGATACGCGCAGCACGAGGAGCAGATCTTCACCGCCGTCGCCGACGCGCGCTCGCGCCTGCTGGGCGCGAAGCAGAGTGGCGATCCGGAGGCGATGGCGAACGCGAACGCGCAGATGACGGGCGCGTTGGGCCGTCTGCTCGCGATCTCGGAGAACTACCCGCAGCTGAAGGCGGATCAGAACTTCCGCCAGCTGCAGGACGAGCTGACCGGAACGGAGAACCGGATCGCGGTGGCGCGCACCGACTACAACGACGCCGTTAGGCAGTACAACACCTACATCCGGCAGTTCCCGACCGCGCTGACCGCGAAGGTGACGGGCGCGAAGCCCCGGAAGTACTTCGAGGTGACGGATCCCGCGATGCGGAGCGGACCTCCAACGGTCGATTTCTCGAAGCCGGCGACGCCGACGCCCTGATCCGCACGGCAGCGTACGCTGGAACGCTCAATGGAGCCGGCTCTCGCCGGCTCCATTGCTTTTCGTTCACGATACTCTGTCGATGGCCGGGCGACCGGCCACCCCGTCGTGCTTCCGCGGCTGACCGGTGCATCCCGCTTCAGCTCGCAATGCGATCCGACGACCGGGATTGACGGGCAGCTTGCACTCCCGTGACGACGAAGGTCGCCCGCTTACATCGTGTTGACATTCGGCACCCGCCTTCCTAAGCTCAATGGCTCGAGATCGCCATCACTCGATCCGACTGAAAACCCGTTGGTCCCAGGCGGCACGCACCCCTCCGATTCGCAGTTGCCCTCGCAGTGCGGCGGCTCTCCCGCCCGACGATCGTCGCGAACCGCGGCGAGGTCCACATAAATCCGATTGTCCTGTCGCCGCTCCGCGCGGCGGCTGCCCAGACATGCTCACGATTCCGTTCGTGGGCGTGCGCGTCGTCGTTCGTGACGGCGCATCTACCTTTGCACGAGGTGTTCGGAGGAGAAATGATTCGTCAACTCAAGGGATTGGTGATGCTCGCACTGGGGCTCGTGTGCATGGCCACGGTGGCGGGCGCGCAGCTCACGGGCGCGGCCAATTCGGGCACGATCACCGGGCGTGTGACCGCGGGCGCAAGTGGCGAGCCCGTGGTGGGCGTCCAGGTGTTCATCGTCGGGACGCAGCGCGGCGATCGAACGGATGAGGACGGCCGCTACCGCATCGTCGGGATGCCGCCGGGGACCTATCAGGTTCGCGCGGCGCGGATCGGCTTCGAGGCGCGGACACAGACCGTGGCCGTCGCGGCGGGCGAGACGCAGACGGCCGATTTCGCGATGAGCCCCGCGGCGGTGACGCTCGACGCGGTCGTCACGACGGCGACGGGCGAGACGCAGCGCAAGCGCGAGACGGGCAACTCCGTCGCGACGCTCCCGGTCACGGAGATCCCGCACGCGGCGACCCCGAACGTCGCGTCGCTGCTCAACGCGCGCGCGGCCGGTGTCACGGTGATCCAGGCCGGCGGCACGACCGGGTCGTCGCAGCGCATCCGCATCCGCGGCGCGAACTCGGTCAACCTCTCGAACGAGCCGCTGCTCATCATCGACGGAGTGCGCGTCAACAGCAGCTCGAGCTCCTTCTCGATCGGCGTCGGTGGCCAGAGCACCTCGCGGCTCAACGATCTGAACTACGAGGACATCGAGAATCTCGAGATCCTCAAGGGGCCCGCGGCGTCGGCGCTCTACGGGACGGCGGCGGCGAACGGCGTCATCCAGGTCACGACGAAGCGCGGTCGCTCGGGCAAGCCCCGGCTCAACGCGTACGTCGAGCAGGGAACGCTGCACGACCCGACGGACTATCCGTTCAACTACGGCAACTTCAACCGGCAGTACAGCGGCGTCACCTGCTTCCTCGCCGATCAGTATGTGCCGATCCCGCAGGGCGGCTGCAGCGCCGACTCGCTCGCCAAGCTGCGGCCGTTCGACATCGACAACCCGTTCCGCACCGGATATCGCCAGCGCTACGGCGCGAACGCCGCGGGCGGCACCGACGCCGTGCAGTACTACCTCTCGGGCGATCTCGAGGGAGAGAAGGGCGTCTATCGGAACAACGGGCTGAATCGCATCAACCTGCGCAGCAACGTCAACGTCAACATCCGTCCCGACCTGACCACGGGCGTGCAGATGGGTTACGTGACGAGCGACCTCCAGCTCCCGCAGAACGACAACAACAACCTCGGCGTCCTCGGCGGCGGGCTGCTCGGACGCGCGGTGTACGACCCGGCGCGCGCGGGGTACTTCACGCGCCGTCCGGACTCCCTGTACTTCCTGAAGGCGGGGCAGGGGATCGAGCGCTTCACGGTCGGAACGAACCCGGTGTACAACCCGACCAGCTGGCTGCGCTTCAACGGCACCTTCGGATACGACGTGCTGAACCGGGACGATTACAACATCCTCCCGCCGAACCGGCTGACGAACAACACCAACAACCGGATCGGATACCGCACGCGCAATCGCTACCAGATCTTCAACTATACGGCGAACCTCTCGGGCACGGCGACCACGCCGTTCCTGAACGACTTCGTCTCGACGACGACCGCGGGCGCGCAGTTCCAGCGTGACAACTTCACGTCGGTCCAGGCGTTCGGCCGCAACCTCCTCGCGGGGACCGGCTCGCTCGCCGGCACGGCGTCGAACTTCGCGGTCGGCGAGGACAACATCGACACGCGCACGATCGGCTTCCTCACCTCGGAGCAGATCGCGTGGCGCGACCGGCTGTTCGTCACGGGGACGATCCGCGGCGACCGCAACAGCGCGTTCGGAACGGATTTCGGCTTCGTCACGTATCCCGCGGCGAGCCTCTCGTACGTGATCAGCGACGAGTCCTTCTTCCCGAAGACGGATGTCCTCTCGTCGCTGCAGCTTCGTTCGGCGTACGGCCAGTCGGGTGTGCAGCCGGGATCGCGCGACGCGATCGTGTACTTCACGCCGGTCGCCGTCGCGGTGAACGGTACCGAGACCGCGGGCTTCACCAGCGCGGGTCTGGGGCGCAAGGATCTGAGGCCGGAAGTGTCGGCGGAGTTCGAGGTCGGCTTCGAGGCGGGCCTCTTCGGCGACCGCGCCTCGCTCGACGCCACGTACTACAACAAGCGCTCGCGTGACGCGCTGATCGCGCGCAACCTGCCGCCGTCGGCGGGGACGGTGCTCTCGCGCTACGAGAACATCGGATCGGTGAGCAATCGCGGGCTCGAGCTGGGGCTGAACGCCGCAGTGCTCCGCATGGAGCGCTTCGGCTGGGATGCGACGCTGAACGCGTCGTGGAACCGCAACCGCCTGGAGAAGCTGGGCAAGGGCGTCGACCCGATCATCTTCGGCCTCGGCGGCAACACGCAGAAGCACACGCCCGGGCTGCCCCTTGGCAGCTACTTCCAGCGTCCGATCTACTACAACGACGCCAACCACAACGGCGTGATCGAGTACAACGAGTACACGCTCGGCGACACGGCGGTGTACCTCGGGAACCCGCTGCCGACGCGACAGATCTCGCTCAGCTCCACGTTCACGCTCTACAAGTACGTGAAGCTCTACGCCCTGCTCGACCACAAGGGCGGGTTCTATCAGTACAACGCGACGGAAGACTTCCGCTGCGGCACAGTGGCCAACTGCGCGGCGCTCTACGTGCCGGGCACGCCGCTCCGCCAGCAGGCGGCCGCTCTCGCCGACGCGGTGGGCTACATGGGCTTCAAGTCGGTCGCCGGATACATCGAGAAGGCGGACTTCGTGAAGCTTCGCGAGGTCGCGGTGACCTTCAACGCACCGGACGACTGGGCGCGGATGGCGCGCACGCGCGGGCTCAGCCTCACGCTCTCCGGCCGCAACCTGCACACGTGGACGGGCTACACCGGCTTCGACCCGGAGGTCACGACGAACAGCGGGAGCAACTTCTCGCAGTCGGACTTCCTCTCGCAGGCCCCGGTCCGCTACTACACGGCTCGCGTCAATGTCGACTTCTGACCGACGGAGCTCACTCTAAATGACGACTGCCAACATGCATTCTCGCATTGGATCGCTCCGGGGACGGAGGGCGACGCGCAACGCGTTGATCGCGGCGGCGCTCGCGCTTCCCCTCGCCGCGTGCAATCTCGACAAGATCGTGAGAACGAAGGATCCGGACATCGTGCACCCCGAGCAGCTGGCGGGGAAGTCGGCGCTGCCTAACGTTCTGGCCGGCGCGATCAGCGACTTCCAGGTCGCCTTCAGCGGGACCTCGGGCACGGAGGGACAGATCCTCTATTCCGGCCTGCTCGGCGACGAGTGGAGGATCAGCGACACCTTCGGAACGCGCATCGAGATGGACCAGCGCGCGATCTCGGAGAACAACTCCAACAACCTGCCGGTGTTCGCGAACCTTCAGAACGCGCGGCATTCGACCGAGGCGGCGGCGGCGCAGTACGCGTCGCTCGCCGGCACGCGCGCTTCGGCGGGCGACTCGACGAGCTTCGCCAACGGCGGCGCCGAAGCGCTCGCGCTCGCCGGATACTCGTACATCCTCTTCGCCGAGAACTACTGCGAGGGGGTGCCGTTCAGCGAGTTCGACGCAGCGGGCAACATCCAGAACGGAAGCCCGCTCTCGAAGTCGGAGACGCTGCGCCGCGCCCTGGCGCGCTTCGCGTCGGCGGATTCGGCGCTGAACATCAAGAGCAACTCGAGCTCGTCGATCCGCAACCTGGTCCGTGTCGGGCGCGCCCGGGCGTACCTCGATCTGGTGAACCGGGACTCGACGGCCGCGCAGAACCAGACGTACCGCGACTCGGCGAACGCCGCCGCGGCGCCGGTGCCGATCGCGTTCACGTACCAGATCTTCCACTCCGAGAACTCCGGCCGCGAGAACAACAGCGTCTGGAGCTTCAACAACAGCCAGGTGCGCTTCTCGGTCGCGAACCGCGAAGGCGGCAACGGGCTTCCGTACCGGAGCTCGTTCGTGAACGGCGTCGATGTCCGGACCGCGACCAACCCGACGGCCGTCGCCGGCTTCGACAACTCGGCCGCGTTCCTCAACCTCAAGTACCCCGAGCGCAAGGCGAACGTCGTCCTCGCGTCGGGAGCGGAGGCTCGGTACGTCCAGGCGGAGGTGGCGCTGAACGCGGGTGACATCCAGAAGTACCTCGACAACATGAACGCGGTCCGCGACGCGTATCAGACGTACAATCAGTGCTATCCCCTCGCCGTGTCCGCGGGTACGTGCAGCAACCCGTCGGCTCCGCTCGGACCGTTGAGTGATCCGGCTCCCGGAGGTGCGACGGCGCAGCAGGCGTTCGACGCGCGACTCAACCTGCTCTTCCAGGAGCGGGCGTTCACGATGTGGATCACCTCGCACCGTCTGGGCGACCTCCGTCGGCTCATCTACCAGTACGGTCGTACCCAGAACACCGTCTTCCCGTCGGGCGCCTATTCCGGCAACCGGACCTATGGCACGAACGTCAGCTTCCCGGTTCCGGTGGAAGAGCACAACAACCCGAAGTACAAGACCTGCGATCCGAACAAGGCGTGATGTCCGTCCGCCGCACCGGCCAACGTTGACCGGTGCGGCGGCGTCATCTCGCGGAATGAGCGCGTCGCTCGACAGGGACGCGCCGACAACCTTACAGCTCACGCCTTCAATGCGTCTTCGAACTTCTCTGCTCGCGACCGGGATGCTGCTCCTCGGCGCCTGCTATGGCAACGACAAGGACCCAGCGGCGCCGCGTCCCTCGTTCGTCGTGACTCCATCACCGGCGACGGTGGACGTGCGCGTGGATTCACTCAGCGCTCCACTCACCGCCGTCGTCAAGGATGCACAGGGGACAACCGTCGCGAACGCGACGGTCAGCTACGTGCCCGATGATCCGACGATTGCTTCGGTCTACTACAATGCGAAGACCGGCACCTACCACGCGGTGGGGCGGCAGCCGGGAACGACCCGGCTCCGCGTGGAATACGGGGTGACCTCGCAGCCTGCCTACATCAATGTGACCGTTCGTCCGCATCCGGTCGTGCAGGTGGACCTCCTGCCGGCCACTGCGACGATCAACAGCGGCAGCACCGTGCAGCTCAAGGCGACCTTGCTCGGGGCGGCCGGCGATACCGTCAAGTCGCTCATCATCGTCCGCGATTCCGTGACCTCGGATACGGTGATCGTACGAGCCGCGACCTTCTCGGTCCCGAGCGCGGACGCCGCGATCGCGAGCGTCAATTCCACGGGGCGTGTGACGGGCCTCAAGGGCGGAACGGCGCGGGTCATCGCGAAGTACGTCAATGTCTCCAAGGCCTCGAATCCCGCGGCGGTCGATACCGCGACGGTCGCGGACACGTCGATCATCACGGTGAATCAGTCGCCGGTCGCGTCGATCGTGATCACGCCGAGCAGCGCCACGATCGCGCCGAAGGGGAGCGTGACGCTGCGCTACACGTATCGCGGCGCCAACAACAGCACGACGACCGGGGGCGCCCCGACGGTCGTGAGCAGTGATCCGACGATCGCCACGATCGGCACGATCGATCCGGTCGCGCAGACCGTGATCGTGACCGGCGTGAAGGTCGGCGATGCGACGATCACGTTCAGCTTCACCCCCGCCGGTGCGACGGCACCGGTGACCCAGACGGCGCTGATCGCGGTGCGTTAGCGATCGGCACCCGGAGCGAGAAAGCAGAACGGCCCGATGCGCATCACGCATCGGGCCGTTCTGCATGTGTGGCGCGAGTGGCGGGCGAGCTCATCCTGCCCGGCGCCCCAGGTCTGAACGACGATTGCGCCAGACCCGGCCTGCGTGCCGTACCGCGCAGTCGCGACCGTGCCCGTGGGGATGCGGATCCACGCGATCCGGTCCGCGGCGATCGTCGCGAGAGGAAGGTGGGCGTTCGCTGGATCGCTTCCCAGGCGTTGAGGGCGCCCGTCCTGGCGATTTCGTCGGCGAGGATCAGCTTCTCGCCGGGCTGGTCGAAGCGATGCGCACGGAATGGTGCGGGGCCACAGGCTCCCGCTGATCCGACCAGAGCCAGGACGAAAATCCCACCCAGACGCATACGGGCCCCACGAGACGCACGGACATGCGCTTCCACGGGGTGACAACGGAGCGAGTCGACGCAGTGTGCAAGCGTGGTCGGTCTCCGCAGCACGCGGAGCAACCGGGACCGGCAGGCGGTCAGTCCGGGATCGCGCCTGGCAGGACGTACGTCAGCGGGTCCACCACCCGGCCGTTGACGTGAATCTCGTAGTGGAGGTGCGGTCCGGTCGAGAGCCCGCTGTTGCCGACGTTCGCGACGAGCTGGCCGCGGGTCACGCGCTGCCCCTGCTTCACGTTGATCCGCGAGAGGTGCGCGTATTTCGTCACGATCCCGTTCCCGTGGTCGAGCTCCATCACGAGACCGTAGCCGTTCTGGCGGGTCACCAGAATCACGATCCCGCCGGCGGGAGCAACGACGGGCGCTCCCATGGGGGCACTCACGTCGATTCCCTCATGGGGACGCGAGATGTGCAGGATCGGGTGGAAGCGATGCTGGGTGAAGTGGCTCGAGAGCCAGCCAGCCGTCGGCATGATCGAGGGAGTGCTGGCGAGCCGTTGAACGTTCTTCGCGAGGGTGTCCGTCACCTCGGCGAAGCTCGCCGACAGGATGTTCGCGCGGCGGATCAGCCCATCGAGATCGTTGCGGGCGCCGAAGGCGAGCTTCCCGAGAGTCGGGTTCGTACGGTACACCGGATCGCTGTCCAGCTCGGGCGTCCCGGGGCCGCCGATCCCCGCCTCCCTCACCGCCGAATCGACAGCGGGAAGGCCGGCGAGGGTGCGGACTCGCTCGTCGCGGACGCCGATGGCGCGGATGGTATCCTGGAGGACCGCGAGCTTCGCGCGGAGGTCGGCCAGCTCGCGTCCCATCTGCTCGGAGTCGGCGCGTGCGGCGCGGCCACTGGGGGTCGCGTAGGCGCTGATGGCGGCGCCGAGGCCGAGCAGGGCGATGAGTCCGACGATGGTCGCGCCGGTGGTCAGCGCGCGAAGGCCGCGCCCGCTGATCGCGAAGCTGCGCGGGGCCTCGGTGGACCCCTCGGGTACGACCAGCAGCGTCCAGCGTCGATGAGCCATCCGCCCTCCAAAGCCACGGCACGGCCCCCTGTGGGCCGCGTCTTCAGCGGAAAGACTGCCCAGAAGCTGGGGTGTAACGAGCCCGACCGTATGTGACTCCGCGCACCCGGGCGGGGTGGTCTTTCACCCTTCGCGCGCGGGGAGGGGGCGCGGGAAGAGAGGCTCGCCTTTCGCGACTTTCCATCCGCCGGTGTCGAGCGCGTCGAGCGACGGGACCCTCTGATCGGCGACGTCGCCGGTGCCCCCGATCTGCCGCCACGCCGCCTGCGCCTTCACAGGCATGAACGGCGCGTAGAGGACGCACTGCCTTGCGATCTGGCGGGAGAGCGACGCGAGAGTGTCGTCCAGCTGGCGCGAGTGAGCCGGATCCTTCGCCAGCGTCCACGGCGCGGAGCTCTGCACGAACTCGTTCGACCGCGCGACCATCCGGGCGAGCACCCGCAGCGCCTCGTGGGGGAGGTATCCGTTCCGTCCATCGAGCGCGGCGACGAAAGCGTCCACATCGGCGGCGTCGGCGTCGTCCGCGGCGCCCCGTGCACCCGCCGGGGTCACGCCGCCGCGGTACTTCTCGATCATCGCGGAGGCGCGGCTGACGAGATTCCCCCATGCGTTCGCCAGCTCCGCGGTGTAGCGCTCCTCGAAGCGCTCCCACGAGAAGTTTCCATCGGCGTCGAAGGGGACCTCACGAAGCAGGTAGTAGCGGAACGCATCGGCGCCGAAGCGATCGATCGCCTCGTTCAGGTCCAGCTTCACACCCGCCGACTTGCTGAAGCGGTCGCCACCGAGCAGGACGAAGCCGTGAGCCCACACTCGTTCCGGAAGTGGCAGCTCGGCGGCCTTCAGCATCGCGGGCCAGATGATCGCGTGAAAGCGGGTGATGTCCTTGCCGATGACATGCACCGTGGCCGGCCAGCGACGCTCGCTCTCCTTCGCGGGGAATCCGGTGGCGGTGAGGTAGTTCGGGAGAGCGTCGAACCAGACGTAGGTGGTCTGACTCTCGCCGTCGCTGGTCGGCCGCGGGAAGGGGACACCCCACGTGAAGCGGCTGCGGCTCGCGCTGATGTCCTCCAGCCCCTGATCGAGCCAGCCGAGCACCTCGTTGCGCCGGGACTCGGGCTGGATGAACTCCGGGTGCTTCTCGATGTGCGCGCGCAGGAACTGCCCGTAACGGCTGAGTCGGAAGAACCAGTTCCGCTCCTGGACCCACTCGAGCGTGCGCGTGGGATGGAGCACGCACTTCCCATCGACGATCTCGGCGTCCTGCTTGAACGCTTCGCAGCCGACGCAGTACCACCCCTCGTAGGAGCGCTCGAAGAAATCCTCGGGGCTGCGCTCGAAGATCCGCTCGAGGAGCGCCTGCACCCCCGCCTTGTGCTGCGGAGCGGTGGTGCGGATGAATTGATCGTTGCTGATCGAGAGCCGGCGCCACATCGCGAGGAAGTGGTCGGCGATCTCGTCGACGAACGCCTGGGCGGACACCCCGCGCTCCTCGGCGGTGCGCGCGACCTTCTGGCCATGCTCGTCCATCCCGATGAGGAAATGGACGTCATCCCCGTTCATCCGGTGGAAGCGGGCGATGGCGTCGGCGCCGATCTTCTCGAACGCGTGGCCGATGTGCGGATCGCCGTTGGCGTAGTCGATCGCGGTCGTGATGTAGAAACGCGCCACTCGGTCAGTCTCCGGACTTGCCTGGCGGACGGTCGCCCGAGGCGTCGCCATTGGGTGAGCCGCCATCGTGTGGCCCCTGGTCGGGACCACCGCGCCCCTCGCGACCGCGCCGACCTCCCCGGCGCCCGCGGCGGCGGTGCGGCCGGCGATCGCGCGGCATCGGGGTCGTTCCGCCCTGGACGCTCTCGCCGGTCGCGGCGGCGACGTCGCCTTCCGTCTCGGGCTCGAGCTCGGCGCCGCTCACGGCCGCGTCCAGCGTGGGCTCGCGCTCCTCGGCCGGGGCCACGAACGGATCGCCACCGGCGGGGAGCGGATGTGCCGGCTCGGCGTCTCCCATCTCGCGGCGCAGGTCGGCGAGCGCGATGACGCGCGTCTCGCCGTCCGGTGCGCGCAGGCTGACGCGGTCGTTGAAGATGTCGTTGGCGACGACCTTCTCCTCACCGCGGGCGGTGGTGATGATCTTCCCTTCCTTCGGGAAGCGCTTGCGGGCCTGCACGTAGAACTCGTGCTCGTAGCGCAGGCAGCACATCAGCCGCCCGCAGGAGCCGCTGATCTGCGAGGGATTGAGCGAGAGCTTCTGGTCCTTCGCGACGCCGAGGTTGACGGGGCGCAGCTCGGGGAGCCAGGAGGCGGAGCAGTACTGGCGCCCGCAGCGGCCGATCCCGTCGAGACGCTTGGCCTCGTCGCGCACCCCGATCTGCTTCAGCTCGATGCGGGCGCGGAAGAGGGTCGCGAGCTCGCGCACGAGCGCGCGGAAATCCACGCGCTTCTCGGCGCTGAAGTAGATCGTGAGCTTCTTGCGATCCCACTGCCATTCGGCGTCGGTGAGCTTCATGACGAGGCCGTGAGCGCGGACGCGCTCCATCGCCTTGCGACGTGCGATCTCGTCCTCGGCGCGGAGCTCGGCTTCGCGCTTCACGTCCTCGGGCGCGGCGAGGCGGAGGACGCGACGCGTCGCGTCGCCGGCGGCGGCGCCGTGGGGGACGCCGGCGAAGCGCTTCGTCGCGAGCTCGCCGGTCGCGTGGATGCGTCCGAGATCCTCGCCGCGCTCGACCTCGACGACGACGGGCGCGCCGACGGCGGGGACGGGGTCACCGTCCCAGAGGAAGAACTCGCGGCGGTTGCCCTTGAAAGCAACCTCGAGGAGCTCGTTGCGCCGGGCGTCGGTCAACACTACGACGAGCGCGGGTCGGGGTGGCCGGCGTCGTTCAACACGGCGAGGAGAGACGAGGAATCGGCAGGTGGGTGGAATGAGCGTGTGGCGGGAGCACGGGGCCGACTCAGCCTTCGGCGACGCGGCCCATGCCGAGGAACTTCTCGCGGCGGCGGCGTACGAGCTTGTCGGGCTTGTACTTTCTGAGCTCGTCGAGATTTCGGATGAGGGCCTCCTGCACCGCCTTCGCCGTCGCCTCCTGATTCGAGTGCGCGCCACCCGGGGGCTCGGGGATGATCTCGTCGATGACGCGCAGCTCGTAGAGATCGGGGGCGGTGATGCGCAGCGCCGAGGCGGCGCGCTCGCGCATCTCGGGGCTCTTGCCGTCCTTCCAGAGGATGGCGGCGCATCCCTCGATGGTGATCACCGAGTACACCGCGTTCTCGAGCATGAGGACGCGATCGGCGACGCCCAACGCGAGCGCGCCGCCCGAGCCGCCCTCGCCGATGACGGTGGCGATGATCGGGACCTCGAGCTGCGCCATCTCGTAGAGATTGCGCGCGATCGCCTCGCTCTGGCCGCGCTCCTCGGCGCCGAGCCCGGCCCATGCGCCGGGTGTGTCGATGAAGGTGAGCACCGGGACGTGGAACTTCTCGGCGAGCTTCATCAGGCGGAGCGCCTTGCGGTAGCCCTCGGGGTGCGGCATCCCGAAGTTCCGCTTGAGGTTCTCCTTCGTGTCGCGGCCGCGCTGCTGCCCGATGACCATCACCGTCTCGCCGTCGAGACGCGCCCAGCCGCCGACGATGGCGGCGTCCTCACGGAAGGCGCGGTCGCCGTGCAGCTCGATCCAGTCGGTGAAGGCGAGGCGTATGTAGTCGAGGGTGAAGGGGCGCTTGTTGTTGCGCGCGACCTGCACCCGCTGGAGCGGGGTGAGGTTCTTGTAGATCTGATCGCGGAGGTCGGAGAGCTTGCGCTCGAGCGGCGCGATCTCGCTGCCGACGTCGAGCCGCTGGCCGTCGGCGAGGCGCTTCAGCTCGTCGATCTGCTTCTCCAGCTCCGCGATCGGTTTCTCGAACTCCATTACCGGCGCACTAGCCATTTCCGGTGTCTCCCTGGCAGTCGCTGCTTCCGTTAGGCACTCAACCGCCGCGAACGAGTTTGACGCGCTCGGTGCCGAGCACCGCGCGGAGCTCGGTGAGCGCGGCATTCGTCGCCGACAGCTTCAACGAGCGTGAGCGCAGCCGCGCCCGCGAGCCGCTGCCGTCGCTCCAGTGGAGCTCGAGGGCCGACGGTCCCGGGTGCGCTTCGACGACGGAGCGTACGTCTTCCATGACTTCGGGCGCGATCTTCGCGCCCTGTGCGAGCTGGATCGCGATCGCGACCTGGCCACTGTGCTGCACGGCGGCGAGCGGGGTCACCGTCTCGACGATGAACGTCGGATTCTCCCCGCCCTGGTCGCGCTTCGAGTAACCGCCCTTCAGGAGAACGGGCACGTCGACGCGGATCTGATGGGCGAGGTTGGCCCATGCTTCCGGGAAGACGAGCACCTCCGAAGATCCCGAAAAATCCTCCACTGTCAACCGCGCGAACTCGGCGCCCGACTTCTTGGAGATCTGCTTCTTCACCGCCGTGATCACGACGCCGAGCGTCATCTGATCGGGGGTCCAGTTGCCGAGCTGCGAGACCTGGTGCGTGGCGAAGAGCTCGCACTCGGTGCGATAGGGCTCGAGCGGATGGCCCGAGATGTAGAAGCCGAGAATCTCCTTCTCGCGCTGCAGGCGCTCCGACTCGGGCCAGGGTGAGGCGACGGGGAGCGTCGCGTTCGTCCCGCGCGAGCTGGTGCCGCCGTTCGACGAGGGGTCGCCGAAGAGTGACACCTGACCGCTGGCCTTCTCCTCCTGCTTGAGCGCGGCCTCGGCGATGGCGTCGTCGAGCGCCTTCGCGTACTGCGCGCGATGGCCGCCAAGCGAGTCGAGGGCGCCGGCGCCGATGAGGGCCTCGACGACGCGCTTGTTGCAGACGCGCAGGTCGACGCGCTCACAGAGGTCGTGCAGCGAGGCGATCGGCTTGTCACGGCGCGCGGCGAGGATCGAGTCGATCGCCGAGCGGCCGACGTTGCGGATCGCGCCGAGCCCGAAGCGCACCTGCCGGTCGCCGATGACGGTGAACTTGTAGCCGCTCTCGTTGACGTCGGGCGGGAGGATCTCGATGCCGAGCTCGCGCGCCTCGTTGATGTACTTCACGACGCTGTCGGTGTCGCCGATGCAGGCCGAGAGCATCGCCGCCATGAAGTCGGCGGGATAGTGCGCCTTGAGCCACGCGGTGTGATAGGCGATGACCGAGTACGCGACCGCGTGCGACTTGTTGAAGCCGTAGCGGCCGAAGGTCTCGATCTGGCCGGCGAGGTCCTCGATGATGCGCCGGTCGAAGCCGCGCGCGACCGACTTCTCGACGAACTTGCCGAGCTCCTTCCGGATCAGCTCCGCATCCTTTTTTCCAACGGCCTTGCGGAGCACGTCGGCTTCGGCGAGCGAGATGCCGGCGAGCACCTGCGCGATACGCATCACCTGCTCCTGATAGGTGATGACGCCGAGGGTCTCGCGGAGGATCGGCTCGAGCTCGGGGAGGAGGTAGCTCACCGGCTCGTCACCGCGCTTGCGGCGCACGTAGACCATGTGCATCCCGCTGTCGAGCGGACCGGGACGCAGCAGCGCGTTCGACGCGACGATGTCGTCGAAGCGGTCGCAGCGCATCTGCCGGAGCACGTCGGTGGCGAGATTGGACTCGAACTGGAAGACGCCCGCGGTGCGGCCGCTGCGGAGCATCTTGAAGGTGTCCGGGTCGTCGAGCGCGAGCGCGTCGAGGTCGATCTGCTTCCCCGTGCGCCGCTCGACCGAGCTCACCGCGTCGGTGAGGACGGTGAGGGTGGTCAGGCCGAGGAAGTCCATCTTGAGCATGCCCGCCTTCTCGAGGGCGGTCATGTCGTACTGCGTGACGACGACGTTCTCGTCGTCACCGGCGCCCGCGCCCTTCGAGGACTGGGTGCAGGTGGGGACGTAGTCGTCGAGCGGCCCCGGCGCGATGACGACGCCGGCGGCGTGCACGCCGGTGTGGCGGGAAAGTCCCTCGAGGGCCTTCGCGTAGTCGAGGAGCTGGTGGTAGCGCTCGTCCGACTTGTAGAGCTTCGCGACGTCGGGGATCTGCTCGATCGCCTCGGCGACGGTGAGCGAGAAGTTCGGCTGGTTGGGGATCAGCTTCGCGAGGGCGTCGGTCTCCTGCGGGGTGAAGCCTAACGTGCGCCCGACGTCCTTGATCGCGGCGCGCGACTTCATCGTCCCGAAGGTGACGATCTGGCCGACGGACTCGCGGCCGTACTTCTGCCGGACGTACTCGATGACCTCGCCGCGCCGCTCGAAGCAGAAGTCGACGTCGATGTCGGGCATCGACACGCGCTCCGGATTGAGGAAGCGCTCGAAGAGGAGATCGAACTTCAGGGGGCAGACGTTGGTGATCTTCAGCGCGTAGGCGACGAGCGAGCCCGCCGCCGAGCCGCGGCCCGGCCCGACGGGGATGCCGCGGTCACGCGCCGCCTTGATGAAGTCGTAGACGATGAGGAAGTAGCCGGCGTAGCCGGTCTTCACGATGACGCCGAGCTCGTAGTCGAGGCGCTCCTGCACATGAGCGGGCAGCGGAGCGCCATAGCGCTCCACCGCTCCCTCGGTCGCGAGCTTGACCAGGAGATCGTTCTCCGTCGCGACGTCCTTCGGCAGGGGGAAGGAGGGGACGTGATACTTCTTCCCGAACTCGACGTCCACCTCGTCCGCGATCCTGAGCGTGTTCTCGAGGACGTCGGGGCGGCCCTTGAAGCGCGCGGCGATCTCCGGCGCGCTCTTGAAGTAGAGCCCCTGGTCGTAGTGCATGCGGTCGGCATCGCCGCGGTCCTTGCCGAGCCCGATGCAGAGCAGGACGTCGTGCGAGTCGTGATCCTCGCGACGGAGGAAGTGCGCGTCGTTGGTCGCGACCACCGGGAGGCCGACGTCGTCGGCGAGGCGGAAGATCTGCTCGTTGAGCTTCGCCTGTCCCTCGGAGTCGTGCGCCTGCACCTCGAGGTAGTAGCGGCCCTTGAAGAGCTCCGCGTACCAGGCGGCGACCTCCTTCGCCCTGTCGTACTCGTTCGCCATGAGGTGCTGCGCGACCTCGCCGGCGAGGCAGGCGGATGTGACGACGATTCCCTCAGCGTGCTTCGCGAGGAGCTCCCGGTCGACACGCGGCTTCACATAGAAGCCCTCGGTGTAGGCGAGCGAGGAGAGCTTCACGAGGTTGCGATAGCCGACCGCGTTCTGCGCGAGGAGAACGAGGTGGTAGTACGGCTTCATCCCCGGGGCGGGGCGCGCCTTCACGCGCCGGTCGCCGGTCGCGACGTACGCCTCCATTCCCAGGATCGGGCGCAGCTTCGCCTTGCGCGCCTTCTCCTGGAACTCCCACGCCGCGTGCATGTTGCCGTGATCGGTGATCGCGAGGGCGGGCTGCTCGAACTCGAGCGCCCGCGCGATCAGGCTTTCGATCCGGTTCGCGCCGTCGAGGAGGGAGTACTCCGAGTGACAGTGGAGGTGTACGAAGGACATTGTCGGATAATAGTCGGGCGGGGGGGTATTGGCAAAGCGCTTGACACCCCCTCTAAGGCGTTGTTGTAACTGGCGTTACAGCGCGATGACGCACGTCGTCCGAGGTTGGTGGTGGCCCGTCCGGCGCCCCGGTGGCTATCGTTCAGCCGGGAACGCCGCTCGCATACCGGGGGTACCCCGGTTTTCGCACTTCTCAGGAGTCGCATGCTCCGTCGCATCGCCAGCGCCCCGCTCGTCCTGGCGCTCGCCGCACTGACCGCCGCCTGCTCCTCGGAGCGGGTCGCGTCGCCCAATGGAAACCTGCAGTCCTGTGGCGCGACCGCCGTGCTCGGGGAGCTCGACGCGATGACCGCGGCGCAGCTCCCGCTCGCCGAGAGCGGACCGACCCCGGCACGCGCCGCAGCGATGGCGGCGCTGTCGATCGCACCGCTGAACGGCGCGGTGGTCGGCTTCCCGGCGCCGAGCGCCCAGCTCAGCGACACCAACGGACGCTACCTGGTCGTGCCGCAATACGCGGTGCAGGGGACTGTTCCTGATTCGACCCCGTTCACGCTCGCGGTGGGGAGCGGTGCGGCAGCGGTCGCGACGCCCTACAGCGAGCCGACCCTGACGATCAGCGCGCAGGGAGCGCTCGATGCGCGGCTGCGCCGGCTGGAGAGCCGTCTCCCGCTCACGTCGCGCCTCGAGTCGAACGGAGGCGCGGCCCGCGTCGCCGGCGCGGCGACGGCGCCCGACAGCGTGCGCAAGTTCTACGTCCTCGGCAGCCTCGAGGGGAACTGCTTCGTTCAGACCGAAGCCCGGCTGCGCTACAGCGGCGCGCGGGTCTACATCTACGAGGACACGGGCGTCAGGGACAACCTGAGCGCGGCCGAGTACGCGGACTTCGGCAAGCTGTTCGACGAGGTGCTCTATCCGATCGACACCGCCGCGTTCGGGTCCCCCTCGGACGTGGACGGGAACGGGCACATCATCGTGCTCCTCTCGCAGCGGATCAACAAGCTGACCGCGTCGGCGGACTGCAGGACGAAGGGCTACGTCGCCGGGTATTTCTTCGGCTACGACCTCACGAACGGAAGCGGCTCGAACCGGAGCGAGGTGTTCTACTCCATCGCGCCCGACTCGGCGGGGCAGTTCAGCTGCGCGCATCCGAGGAGCCAGGTGAAGCGCGGCACGCCGCCGACGTTCATCCACGAGTTCCAGCACATGATCTCGTACAACCAGCATGTGCTGCTGCGTGGGGGGCAGGGCGAGGTGACGTGGCTCAACGAGGGCTTGAGCCACATCGCCGAAGAGCTCGGGTCGAAGTACTACGAGGCGAAGTACCCCGCTCCCTCGGGGCGCTCGGACCCGGCGCAGCTCTTCCCCGACTCGTCGCAGGGGTTCATCGTCCCCGACTTCCAGAACGCGTACAACTACCTGCATGCGTCGACGAAGCACTCGGTGACGACGTTCGCCGGAATGGGGACGCTCGAGGAGCGCGGCGCGGCGTGGCTCTTCCTGCGCTGGCTCGGCGACCAGAAGGGCGAGCAGATCTACAAGCAGCTCGTGCAGACGAACCGCCGCGGGATCGACAACGTATCGGCGGCGGCGGGCGAGCCGTTCCCCGCGCTGTTCGGCGACTTCGGGATCGCGACGTACGCCGACAGCATCGACGGGGTTCCGCGCACCGCGGTGCCGCAGCGCTACCGGTTCACCTCGCGCGACACGCGGAAGATCTTCGCACGGGTGTGCGGGGCGGCGACCTTCCCGAACCAGAGCTGCCCCGCTCCGATCACGCCGGTCGCGCTGGGATGCACGAGCTCCTCGACGCGGAACATGGTGCAGGGGACGTCGGCGTACTACATCGTCGGCGGCAGCACCGGCTGCAGCTCGACGCGGCTCGAGATGACGGCGTCGGGAGGCACGGCGCTGCCGTCGACGCTGCAGCCGCAGATCGCGATCTTCCGCCTGCCCTGACGACTCCAGCCGCCGCCGCCACCCCGTCGACGAGCGTACGCCATCGCCTGCGGCGGTGGCGGCGCCCGGTGCTGCGCACGCTTCGATGGATCGGAGTCGTGGTCGTCCTCCTGCTGGTCGGGCTGCCCACGGGACGCTACCTGCTGCGCGCGGCGTGGGAGGAGGGGGTGATCCTCGCGCGGCGGCGCGCGATCACCGACGTGATCGACGACGCGGAAACCGACGCCGCGACGCGGACGAAGCTGCGGCTCGTGCTCGCGGCACGCGCGTTCGCCGCGGACTCCGTGCAGCTGAAGAGCGGGAGCAGCTTCACGATGTACAGCAGGCTGCGGCGCGACACGCTGGTGCTGGTGCTCTCCGGCGCGTACCGCGACCAGCTGAAGCGCTACACGTGGTGGTTTCCGGTCGTCGGACGCGTGCCGTACAAGGGGTACTTCGACTTCGGCGCGGCGCGGAAGTCGCGCGACAGGATGCGCGACGACGGCTTCGACGCGTCGCTGCGGCCGGCGTCGGCGTTCAGCACGCTCGGATTCTTCAACGACCCGATCCTCTCGACGACGCTGGCCGCCGACTCGATCGAGCTCGCGAACACCGTGATCCATGAGCTGACGCACAACACGTTCTACGCGCCGGGGCAGGCAGTGTTCAACGAGTCGTTCGCGAACTTCGTCGGCGGGCGTGGCGCGGAGTGGTTCTTCAGGAGCCGCGGCTCGTTCGAGGCGGTGGAGGAGGCGAGCGCGCGCTGGGAGGACGAGAAGATCCTGGGCAGCTTCTGGGGGGCGCTGCATCACACCATCGACTCGGCGTTCAAGGCGCATCCGGGTGAGGACGGTGCGGCGAAGCAGGCGCGGCTCGCGGCGCGCGACACGATCTACCGACGCGCGCGCGTGGAGCTCGTGGACAGCCTGGGGCCGAAGCTGCGGACGGTCGGTCCGCGCTACCTCGAGCGAGTGCCGCTCGACAACGCGGCGCTCCTCGCGCGGCGCGTATACCTGACGGATCTCGACCTGTTCGATCGCGTGTACGCGCGCGAGAACTCGGAGCTGCCGCGAGCGATCACCCGCATCGTCGCGCTGGCGCGCAGCAGGCCGAAGGATCCCTACGGCGCGATCCGCGACTGGCTCGCCGCGCGTTAGGGGGAGAAGCGCCCGCGAAGCAGGGCACGAAGGTCGAGCAGCGGCTGCGGCGGCGCTGCCTGCGTGGGCTCGGGGGCTGGCGGAGCGAGGACGACGCGCTGCATGTGCTCCCGCACGCCGCGATCGACGAAGCGTGACAGCTGGTCGATCGAGTACTCCGCGCCGCGCGGCGTCGCGTAGGCATTGAGCGGATAGACGACCGCCAGCTCGTTGCGGGCGCGGGTCATCGCGACGTACATCAGCCGGCGCTCCTCCTCGAGCTCGTCGTCATCGCCCATGGCGCGCGAGGAGGGGAACCAGCCGTCCACCGCCCAGATGACGAAGACGGCGTCCCATTCCTTGCCTTTGGCGCTGTGCGCGGTGCTGAGAACGAGGTGGTCCTCCTCGCTGTCCGCGCCCGCTCCGAGGTCCTGCGTGGACGAGGGCGGCTCGAGGGTGAGCGCGGAGAGGAAGGCGCCGCGCGTGGGATACGCGGCGGCGATGGACTGGAGCTGGTCGAGATCGGCGAGGCGGGGATCGGGGCGGTCGTAGCGCTCGCGAAGGACGTCGTCGTAGAGGACGCGGATCCGCGCGATGTCGCGCGCGACGGCTCCCTCGTCGGCACCGCCGGCCGCACCCTCGCCGGTGAGGCCGGACGGGTTGTCGCGGAGCTCGCGAAGCATTCCGGTGAGCGCGGCGTGCGCGGCGCGCGCGCGGGGCGGGGGGACGAACTCGTCGAGCGCGGTGACGTCCCAGCCGCGCTCGAGCAGCGCGTGGATCGCGTTGTTCGCCGTGACCTCGCCGACGCCGGGAAGCAGCGTGAGGATGCGGAACCAGCTGATCTCGTCGCGCGGGTTGTCGAGCACGCGGAGGAAGGACAGCACGTCCTTGATGTGCGCCGCCTCGAGGAACTTGATCCCGCCCCACTTCTCGAAGGGGATCTTCCGGTTCGCCAGCTCGATCTCGAGATCGGCCGACATGTAGCCGGCGCGGAAGAGCACGGCGATCTCGCCTAACGGCGTGCCGTTCTCGTGCAGCTCGAGGATCCGGTCGACGACGAAGCGGGTCTGCTCGTGCTCGTCGCGCGCGGTGACGAGCCAGGGCTTCTCACCGCCCCCGCGCACCGTCCAGAGCGTCTTGGAGAAGCGCTCGCTGGCGCGCGAGATGAGAGTGTTCGTCGTGTCGAGGATCGGCTGCGTCGAGCGGTAGTTCTGCTCGAGGGTGACGACCGCGGCGCCGGGAAACTGCTTCGGGAACTCGAGGATGTTGCGGAAGCTCGCGCCGCGGAAGGCGTAGATGCTCTGCGCATCGTCGCCGACGACGGTGATGTTGCGGTGCGTGCGGCACATCCCGCGGAGGATGCGTGCCTGCAGGATGTTGGTGTCCTGGTACTCGTCGACGAGAACGTGATCGTAGAGCGCGGAGATGCGCTGGCCGAGCTCCTCCGACGCCTCGAGCATCAGCGCCCAGAAGAGCAGCAGGTCGTCGTAGTCGAGGAGGTTGCGCTCCTGCTTGCGCGAGGTGTACTCGGCGAAGATGCGCGTGATCTGGTCCGAGTACTCGGCGAACTGCGGGAGCTCCTCGCCGAGGATGACCTCGAGGGGCTTCTCGGTGTTGATGTGGCGCGAGTAGACGTAGTGCAGCGTCTCCTTCTTCGGGAACCGCTTCGCGCCCGCGCCGAAGCCGAGCTGCGCGCGGGCACGCCCCATCAGCTCCTCGGCGTCGCCCTGGTCGATGATCGAGAAGTCGCGCGCGAGCCCTGCCGACTCGCCGTAGGCGCGGAGGAGCCGGTGTCCGGTGGCGTGGAAGGTCCCGCCATGGACGCGTCCGCTCGCGCTCCCCACCAGGCGCTCGGCGCGGGACAGCATCTCCTGAGAGGCGCGGCGGGTGAAGGTGAGGAGCAGGATGCGCTCGGGGCGGACGCCGCGCTCGATGAGGTGCGCGACGCGGTAGACGAGGGTGCGCGTCTTCCCCGTGCCGGCGCCGGCGATGATGAGCAGGGGACCGTCGCCGTGGGCGGCGGCCGCGGCCTGCTCGGGGTTCAGTCCGGAGAGGAGCGTGGCGCTGTCGCTCGGCGCGGTGGTGCGCTCGCGCGGGGGGTAGAGGCGGGGGAGCTCGTCCATCGTGACGAAGTATAGCGTCGTACCGAAGAACGGGCGAAACCCGTTCCGCGCGGTCGGGAGTGACGGAGCGGCTGCTACGTCGGTTGACGGATGGGTCGGCGCCGGGCGGGGCCGCATGATGAGAGAGTAGCGCACCCCGAGCGGAGATCGTCCAATGGTACGAATCGGCTTCCCCCCGCGGCGCCCTCTCCGGCGCGGCATCCCGAACTTCCCCGACCCACGCATGTCCATCGATCAGCGACAGGCAACAGCGACGCTCGAGCGGCTACTGGCCGAGAAGAACGCGGCCGAGCTCGGAGCGCGCCTCGCGGCCAAGGAGGGAGCGCCGGTGATCCGCCCGGCGGGAGGCTCGGGGGTCGACCCCGAGACGCTGGATCGGCGGTGGGCGTCGGTGGGCGCGAGCGCGGAGTGCCGCGAGGCGCTGCTCGACGCGCAGACGGCGGCGCAGGCGGAGCGCTACAAGGGGAGCATCGAGTCGTTCCTCGGAACGGTGAAGGTCCCGGTCGGGATCGCGGGGCCGCTGCGGGTGAACGGGACGCATGCGCAGGGCGACTATCTCGTTCCGCTGGCGACGACGGAGGCTGCGCTCGTCGCGTCGTACGCGCGCGGCGCGAAGCTCATCACCGAGGCGGGTGGATGCGCGGCGGTGCTCGTGAACGAGGGGGTGACGCGCGCGCCGGCGTTCGCGTTCGCGTCGCTGCACGAGGCGGGGCAGTTCATCGCCTGGACGCTCGGCCATCTCGAGGAGCTGCGTGCGGCGGGCGAAGCGACGACGCGCCACGGGAAGCTGAAGGACCTTCGCGTGTCGCTCGAGGGGAACCACGTCTACCTGATCTTCGAGTACACGACGGGCGACGCGGCGGGGCAGAACATGGTGACGATCGCGACGCAGGCGATCTGCGACCACATCGTCGCGAACTGTCCGGTGCGCCCCGAGGCGTGGTACGTCGAGGGGAATCACTCGGGGGACAAGAAAGCGAGCGCGCAGTCGTTCCTGTCGGTGCGCGGGCGAAGCGTGACGGCGGAGGTGCTCATCCCGGGCGCGCTCGTCGAGCAGCGGCTGCACACCACCGCGTCGGCGATGGCCGACTACTGGCGCGTCTCCGCGGTGGGCGGTGTGCTCAGCGGGACGATCGGCGTGCAGGGGCACTACGCGAACGGGCTCGCCGCGCTCTATCTCGCGTGCGGGCAGGACGTCGCATGCGTCGCGGAGTCGGCGGTGGGAGTCACGCGCTTCGAGCTGCGCGGTGCGGATCTCTACGCGGCGGTCACGCTGCCGAACCTCATCGTCGGCACGGTAGGCGGCGGAACCGGGCTGCCGAGCCAGCGCGCGTGCCTCGAGATCCTCGGGCTCGCCGGAAAGGGGAAGGCGAACGCGTTCGCGGAAGTGGTCGCGGCGATCTCGCTCGCGGGGGAGCTGTCGATCGTGGGAGCGCTCGTGGCGAACGAGTTCTCGCGCGCGCACGCGCGGCTGGCTCGAGGGGCGCGATGACGACCGCCGCGCTGCAGCCGTCGCGCGGGCTTGGCCGCTGGTGGACGTACCAGCGCGAGCGATTTCCTCTCCTGGCGCACGCGCCGCTGATCGCGGCGTTCTCCGGGGCGGCGGTCTGCTTCTCGGCGCTGCTGCGGGGACCAGGCGCGGAAGTGGCGCCGCGCTCGCTCGTCGTGGCGTTCGCGACCGCGCTGCTCTTCTTCTTCCAGCTTCGCGTGGCCGACGAGCTGAAGGACGCGGACGATGACGCGCGCTACCGGCCGTACCGGCCGGTGCCGCGCGGGCTCGTCACGCTGCGCGAGCTCTCGACGCTCGCCGCGACGGGCGCTGCGGTGCAGCTCGGGCTGGCGCTCTGGCTGACGCCGCGGCTCGTACCGCTGCTCCTGCTCGTGTGGGCGTACATGGCGCTGATGACGCGCGAGTTCTTCGCGCGCGAGTGGCTGCGACGCCGGCCGGTGGTGGTGATCCTCACGCACATGCCGGTGATGCCGCTGATCGACCTCTACGCGTCGGCGTGCGACTGGCTGCCGGCGGGAGCGCCGATGGCGGCGGGGCTGCGCTGGTTCCTCATCGCGAGCTTCTTCAACGGCGTCGTCGTCGAGGTCGGCCGGAAGATCCGCGCGCCGGAGCGCGAGGAGCACGGCGTCGAGACGTACACGGTGCTCTGGGGCGCGCGTCGCTCCATCGCGACGTGGATGGGCGCGATGTCGGTCGCGCTGCTCTGCGCGTGGGCGGCGTCGCGGCAGATCGGTGCCGGCTTGCTCACGACGGCGGTGCTCGGCGCGATCTGGCTCGCCGCGGCGGTCGCCGGGAGCGCATTCGCGGCGCGTCCCACGGTGGCGCGCGCGCGGTGGATCGAGCCGCTCGCCGGCGTCTGGACGCTGGCGATGTATGTCGTCGTGGGGATCATCCCCTTCGTCATGCGCCGATGAGCGACGCGATCGTCTGGCCGGGATCGGCGGCGGGGCGCGAGGTCCTGGGAGGAAAGGCCGCCGCGCTCGACACCCTGATGACGCACGGCTTCGACGTTCCCGCGTGGTTCGTCGTGCGCGGCGACGCGGGCGAGTGCTGGGAGCGAGCCCTCGCCGATGCGCTGACGCGGCTCGCGCCCGACGGCACGCGCGTCGCGGTCCGCTCGTCGGCACGCGAGGAGGACGGCGCCGCGCACTCGTACGCGGGGCAGTTCGAGAGCTTCCTGGGTGTGGCGCACCGGGAGGTCGCGGCGCGCGTTCGCGAGGTGTGGGATTCGGCGGAGAGCGCGCGCGTGGCGCGATATCGGAGCGACGTCGCCGGCCGGGCGGAGGCGACGCGTCCGGCGGTGCTCGTGCAGCGGATGGTGAACGCGCAGGCGGCGGGCGTGGCGTTCAGCGCCGATCCGGCGACGGGGCAGCGCGGTGTCGCGGTCGTCGCGGCGACGCCGGGGCTGGGCGCGGCGCTCGTGAGTGGCGAGGCGGATGCCGACAGCTGGCGCGTGGCGCGCGACGGAACGATCGTCGACCGGCGGATCGCGACGAAGCGAGTGCGGCAGGAGAGCGATGGCGACGGCGTGCGCGAAGTCGAGATCGCGACGGATCTCGCGAGCGCGCCCGCGCTGACGGACGACGACGTCCGCCGTGTCGCCGAGCTGGCGCGTCGCGCAGCGGCCGCGTTCGGCGCGCCGCAGGACATCGAGTGGGCGATCGAGGGAGGGAAGCTCCAGCTCCTGCAGTCGCGCGCCATCACCTCGCTCGCGGCGCTCCCCGACCCCGACGGCGCGCTGGCGATCTGGGACAACAGCAACATCGCGGAGAGCTACGGCGGTGTGACGACGCCGATGACGTACTCCTTCGCGCGCTACGCCTACGAGCACGTCTACCGGCAGTTCCTGCGCATCGTCGGCGTGAGCGCCGCGAAGATCGATGCGAACGGCGATTCGCTGCGCACGATGATCGGGCTCGTGCGCGGGCGCGTGTACTACAATCTCCTGAGCTGGTACCGCGCGCTGGCGCTCCTCCCCGGCTTCCGGCTGAACCGGCGGTTCATGGAGCAGATGATGGGCGTGCGCGAGGGGATGCCCGAGGAGATCGTGCGCGAGCTCGGCACCGCGAGCCGCGTCGACCGCTGGCGTGACACCGTCGCGGTGGGGCGCATGGCGGTGAGGCTCGTCTCGGGCAACGCGCGGATCGCGCGCAGCGTGCGCGAGTTCCACGCGCGACTCCACCGCGTGCTCGACACGCTGCCTCTGCCGCTGAGCGAGATGCGTCCCGACGAGCTCGTCGCGCACTATCGCCAGCTCGAGCGCGAGCTCCTCACGAGTTGGGACGCGCCGCTGCTCAACGACTTCTTCGCGATGATCCACCACGGTCTCCTCCGCCGACTGGTGGAGAAGTGGGGCGGCGAGGAGCACGCGTCCATTCACAACGATCTCGTCGCCGCTGACGGGCAGATCGTGAGCGCGGAGCCGGCGCGCCGAATCCGCGAGATGGGAAGGACCGCATCACACGAGCCGGCGCTCGTCGCCGCGCTGGCGAGCGGTACGCCGGCGCAGGCGCACGCCGCCGTGAGAGCGAACGCCCGACTGCGCGCCGAGCTCGACGACTATCTCGCGCGCTTCGGCGACCGCTGCCTCGAGGAGCTGAAGCTCGAGACGGAGACGCTCGCCGACGATGCGACGCCCCTGCTGCGCGCGATCGGGCGCGCGGCGCAGGCGCGGCTGCGTGAGAAGCCGCCGGCGCAGGCGGTCGACGTTCGCGCCGACGCCGAGCGGCGGCTGCGCGCGATGCTCGGCCGTCGGCCGGTGCGACGCTGGCTGGTGGGCCGGGTGCTCGCGCAGGCGCGGGCGCGTGTACGCGATCGTGAGAACCTGCGCTTCGAGCGGACGCGCGTCTTCGGGCGGGTGCGCCGCATCGTGATCGAGCTCGGTCGCCGGCTCGCGGCGATGGGGGTCATCGGCGACGCGCGCGACGTCTTCCATCTGCAGATCGACGAGCTGCTCGGCACCGTCGAGGGGACGGCGACGACGGTCAACCTGCGCGGGCTGATCGAGCTGCGCCGCGCCGAGTACGAGCGCTGGCGGACCGAGCCCGCGCCTGCGGACCGCTTCGAGACGCGAGGTGTGGTGCACGCGGCGCACGATCACCGCGGTACGCCGACCACTCCTGCGCCCACGGCGACAGGGGAGAGCCGTGTCGGGACCGGCTGCTATCCCGGAACGGTGCGCGGCAAGGTCCGCGTCGTCCACGATCCGCGCGATGCGGAGCTGCACGCGGGCGAGATCCTGGTCGCCGAGCGTACCGATCCGGGGTGGGTGATGCTCTTTCCCGCCGCGTCGGGGCTGCTCGTCGAGCGCGGGAGCCTCCTCTCGCACTCGGCGATCGTCGCGCGCGAGCTGGGGCTTCCCGCCGTGATCGCGGTGCCGGGTCTGACGTCCTGGCTGCGTACCGGCGACGAGGTCGAGCTGGACGGCCGCACGGGGACGGTGCGCCGCATCGCGCCGGAGGCGACGCATGCGTAGCGAGGCCGCGACCCGCACCGACTGGTCGATCCTCCGCTACGCGCAGTGCTGGGAGGACGCCGACGTCCTGCTCGGCGCGCTGGAGCCGCGGCCAGGCGATGTGTGTCTCTCGATCGCGAGCGCGGGGGACAACACCCTCTCGCTGCTCGCGAGCGGCGCCGAGCGGGTGATCGCGGTCGATCTCAACCCGGCGCAGCTCGCGGCGGTGAAGCTCCGTGTCGCCGCGTACCGCGCGCTGTCGCACGCGGAGCTGCTGGAGCTGATGGGATCGCGGCCGAGCGCGCGGCGCCATCGGCTCTACGAGCGCTGCCGCCCGCAGCTCGATCGCGCCACGCGCGAATTCTGGGACGCGCGGCGAGATGCGATCGACGACGGCATCGGCGGTGCGGGGAAGTTCGAGCGCTATTTCGCGATCTTCCGCGAGTGGGTGCTGCCCCTGGTGCACTCACGCTCGACGGTGGAGATGCTGCTCGAGCCGCGCGACCGCGAGGGGCGCGAGCGATTCTTCACCGAGCGGTGGGACTCGCGTCGCTGGCGCATGCTCTTCCGCGTCTTCTTCTCGGAGACGGTGCTCGGAAGGCTCGGCCGCGACCCGAGCTTCTTCCGGTACGCGGAGCGGAGCGTCGCCGACCACCTGATGGGTCGCGTGCGGCATGCGCTCGTGGACCTGGAGCCGTGGAAGAATCCCTATCTGTACTGGATCCTCCATGGCACTCACGGCGACGCGCTCCCACACGCGCTGCGCGCCGAGAGCTTCGAGAAGATCCGCGAAAAGATCGATCGCCTCGAGCTGCACGGGGTGTCGATCGAGGAGCTGATCTCCTCCGGGGAGCTCGACGGGGTGGATCGCGTGAACTTCAGCAACATCTTCGAGTACATGTCGCCGGACGCGCACCGCGAGCTGCTGGTGCGGGTGCTCGACGTCGCGCGCCCGGGTGCGCGGATGGCGTACTGGAACATGATCGTGCCGCGCCGCGGAACCGACGTCTGCCCCGACGGCGTGCGCGCTCTCTCCGAGCGAGCGAGCTGCCTGTTCGCGCGCGACAAGGCGTTCTTCTACTCGGCCTTCCACCTCGACGAGGCGCGATGAGCGGTCGTGAATGGGTCGTCGTCGCGATCATCGCCGGCTTCCTGCTCGCGATGCTGGCAGTGCTGCGCGTCGCTCGAACGCGCATGGCGCTCGACGCCGAGCTGTCGCGCAAGGCGATGCACCTCGCGCTCGGGATCAGCACGGTGGCGTACCCGTGGGTGTTCCGGAGCGCCCGCCCCGCGTTCGTCCTCGCCGCGGCGACGATCGCGGTACTGATGACGCTGCGGACGTCGCGCCGCGCGCACGACATGCTCGGCGGCGTGGTGGACGGCGTGCGGCGCGCGAGCGAGGGAGAGCTCTATTTCCCGGTCGCGGTCGCGCTCCTGTTCTGGATCAGTCGCGGCGACCCGATCCTCTTCCTCGTCCCGGTGCTCACGCTGACCCTCGCCGACGCGACCGCGGCGCTGATCGGCGTGCGGTACGGCCAGACGGCCTTCGTCGCCGACGCCGACGCGAAGAAGAGCGCCGAAGGCTCGAGCGCGTTCCTTCTCGTCGCGTACTTCACGGCGCACGTTCCGCTGGCCTTGCTCTCGCCGGTGGGAAAGGTCGAGGCGCTGCTCATCGCGATCACCTTCGCGCTCGTGGTCATGCTCGTCGAAGCGGTGTCCTGGCGCGGGCTCGACAACCTCTTCATCCCGCTGGGCGGATACTGGCTGCTGCGCGGGTACCTGCGGATGCCGGCGCCGGCGCTCGTCGGCGTGCTCGCGGTGACCGCGGCGATGCTCGGGCTCGTGGTGTTCCTGCGCCGACGTCGCACGCTGACGGATGGGGCGGGACTGCTCGCGGTTCTCTTCGGGTACGCCGCGTGGACGCTGGGCGGGTGGCGGTGGATCGTCCCGCTGCTCGTGCTCTTCCTGAGCTACACCATTCTCTGGCCGCGCGAGGAGCAGGTGCGCGAGCGCCCGCATAGCGCGATCGCGATCGCGAGCGTGGTCGGCGCGTCGCTCGTCTGGCTCGCGGTTCGGCCGCTCGTCGGCGCCGAGGTCGCGCTGCTCGGCTTCTGCCTGACGCTGGCCGCGCACCTCGCGTTCATCGGCCTCAACTGGTTCCGCGTCGCGCGTCCCGAGGTGCGCGGACGCATCGCGATCCCGATGGCGGCGACCGCGGCGTGGCTGACGATGCTCGCGACGTACGTGATGTCGGCGGGGACCGAGCGCAGCGGGTACTACGCGCTGCTCTCGTTCCCCGCGGTGCTGATCGGGACGATGGCGTTCGCCTACGTGGCGCGTGCGGCGGAGGACGGTTACGCGCTGGGCTGGGTGCGACAGGTGGTGCTCGCGCTGACGACGGCGATCATCGGCGCGGGCGCCGCGGTGAGCGCATGAGCGCGCGCGCGGAGCGTCTCGAGGACCCCGGCCTCCTCGACGCTTTCGCCGCACCGGCCGATTGGACGCCGGTGGGCAGCCGCGAGCTCGCGCAGACGGCAGCCGACGCGACGTTCGTCGTTCGGGAAGGTGGCTCGCTCCTCGCGCGCTGCTCCGCGTGGTGGCGAAGCGCTCCGCCGCTCGAGGGAGAGCGCGTCGCGGTCGTCGGGCACTTCGCGGCGACTGACGCGACGTCGGCGCGGCTCGTGCTCGACGCGGCCGTCGAGGCGGCGCGAGCGGCGGGCGCGACGATCGTGCTCGGGCCGATGGACGGCAACACCTGGCGGCGCTACCGGTTCGTCGTCGATCGAGGGACCGAGCCGCAGTTCCTGCTCGAGCCGTGGAACCCTGCGGAGTGGCCGGAGTGGTGGCGGGCGGCGGGATGGACGAAGCACTCGGAGTACATCTCGGCGGCGAACGAGGATCTGTCGGTGGCGGATCCCGGCGCGGAGGAGAAGGCGCGGGCGATGGAGGCGCGGGGCGTCAGGCTGCGCACGCTCGACCTGGCGCGTTATGACGAGGAGCTGGGATCGATCCACGAGGTCGCGCGGGTGAGCTTCGCCCGCAACTATCTCTACACGCCGCTCGACGAAGCCTCGTTCCGCGCGCAGTACGGGCCGGCGCGCGCCATCGTGCAGCCCGAGCTCGTGACGCTCGCCGAGCACCACGGGCGTTGCGTCGGATTCTTCTTCGCCGTGCCGAACGTGCTCGAGGCGCAGCGAGGAGAGCGGATCCGGAGCGCGATCGCGAAGACCTTCGCCGTCCTCCCGGACTATCGAGGGCTGGGGGCGGTGCTCGCGCAGCGGACGCACGAGCGCGCGCGGGCGCTGGGCTTCCGGCGCGTGATCCACGCGCTGATCCACGTCGGCAACGACCGCTCCCGGGCGCTGAGCAATCGTACCGCCCGGGAGATCCGGCGATACGCGCTTTTCGAGCGGCGGCTTACGGCGCGGTGAGCGAGGCGGAGGGCTCGAACGTCGTCGCGACCTTCCTCGCGACGGTGCAGCGGTGGCCGGAGGCGGTCGCGATCGTCGACCGCGTGGGGAGGCGCGACCGGCTCACGACCTTCGCGCAGCTCGACGACTGGTCGGCGCGGCTCGCGACGCTGCTGGGCGAGCGCGGGGTGGAAGCGGGCGACCGGGTGCTGCTGCTTCACCGACCCTCCGCGGAGCTCTACGCCTTCGTGGTCGCGCTGCTCCGCATCGGCGCCGTGGCGACCGTGCTCGAGCCCTCCGCCTCGCGGGCACAGGTCGCCGCGGCGCTCGACGCGAGCCGGCCGCGCGCGCTCTTCGCCGGGGCGCTGGGCATCGGGCTCGCGCTGACGATGCGGGCGATGCGCCGCGTCCCCTTGAAGCTGACGAGCGCGCGCTGGCTGCCGGGCGCGACGTCGGTCCACGGTGCACGGCGGCTCGCGCCGACCACGAGGCTCGCCGCGGTCAGCGGAGATCACCCGGCGCTGCTCACCTTCACCAGCGGAAGCACGGGCGCGCCGAAAGGAGCGGTCCGGAGTCACGCCGTGCTGCGGGCGCAGCACGAGGCGCTGCGATCGGTCGCGGCGAGCGCGGGCGAGATCGATCTCGTCTCGCTTCCGATCGTCGTGCTCACCAACCTCGGCGCGGGCGCGACGAGCATCCTTCCCGACGCCGATTTGCGCCGTCCCGGTGCGATCGACGCGGCGCCGGTGCTGGCGCAGGTCGAGCGACACGGAGCGACGCGCATCACCGCCTCGCCGGCGCTCGTCGACCGGCTGGTCAACGCGCCGCGCGCGGGCGTGGCGCTGGGCTCCATCCGGCGGATCGTCACCGGCGGCGGACCGGTCTTCCCGGATCTGATCGCGCGCGCCAGAGCCGTCAGCAGCGCCGAGGTGATGGCGGTGTTCGGCTCGACGGAAGCGGAGCCGATCGCGCATCAGGCGGGGAGCGAGCTGTCGAGCGGCGACCTGGCCGCCATGCGCGGCGGCGCGGGGCTGCTCGTCGGACGACCGGTGCACGAGGTCCTGCTGCGCATCGTCGATCGACGGGCGAGCATCGCGACAGCGCTCGACATGCCCCCGGTCGCGCGGGCACTGGGGGAGATCGTCGTCAGCGGCGCGCACGTCGTGCCCGGCTACCTCGATGGGCGCGGCGACGCGGAGACCAAGGTTCGCCACGCGGGCCGCGTCTGGCATCGCACGGGCGACCTGGGCTATCTCGACGAGCGGGGCCGACTCTGGCTGCTCGGCCGCGCGGGCGCGGCGATCGTGGACGGTCGTGGGACGCTGTATCCGTTCGCCGTCGAGTGCGCGGCGCGGCTCGTCGTGCCGGGGCGCACGATCGCGGTGGTCGCGCGCGAGGGGAAGCGGCTGCTGCTCGCGCGCGAGCGGCTCGCGGTGCGCGAGCGCCAGGAGATGGAGCGCGCGCTGAGCTGGGCGTCCATCGACGCGATCGTGGACGACTGTCCGATCCCGCTCGACCGCCGGCACAACTCGAAGGTGGACTATCCGGCGCTGCAGCGGCTGCTGAGCAGCCGCGCGATGGCGGCGCGTCTCGAGCGGGGGCGTTAGGCGCCGCTCGTCAGGTGCCCGTCGGCGCGTCGAGCTGCAGCGCGTCCGCCGCTACGTCCACCGTCTCCAGCGAGAACACGCGCCCGAAGGCGTCGGCGACCTCGCGCTCCACCTCCTCCATCGCGACCGCCGCACCGAGCTCGCGCGCCATCGACGTCATGTCCACGCCCGCGATCCCGCAGGGGACGATGAGGTCGAAGTAGGAGAGCTCCGTCGTGACGTTGAGGGCGAAGCCGTGCCAGGTCACCCAGTCGCGGGCGTGCACGCCGATCGACGCGAGCTTGCGCGGTGGGTGCGGCTCGGCGCCGGCGAGCCCGCGCGTCCATACCCCCGTGTATCCCTCGCTCCGCTCGCCCTCGATGCCACGGGCGCCGATCGCGACGATGAGCGCTTCCTCCACCTGACGCAGGTACCAGTGGAGGTCCTGCCTGTGCCGCTTGAGGTCGACGATCGGATAGCCGACGAGCTGTCCGGGGCCGTGGTACGTGACGTCGCCGCCACGCTCGACCTCGAACAGCTCGACTCCGCGCGCCGCGAGAAGCTCCGGCGCGGTGGTGAGATTCTGCTGCTTCGCGGTGCGACCCATCGTGACGACGGGGTCGTGCTCGACGAGCAGGAGCACGTCCTGCGGGACCGCGCCGCTGATTCGCGCCCGCGCGACCGCGCGCTGGAGCTCCAGTGCCTCCGCGTAGGCCATGCGGCCGAGGCGGATCGTCCAGAGGACGCGATCGGAGGTCATGAGTGGAATCTACGTCGGAGCGAGAGAGCGGGGCTCTGGTCTATCGGCTGTGGGTGATTCACCGAGAACGGCACGCGAGGACCACGGAGGACACAGCGGGTGCCGTGCACAAGCAACCCGCCGTGTCCTCCGTGGTCCTCGATGTCCTCCCTGACCGCTCAAGCCGACAGAAAGCCGTGCTACGCGTGGATCATCTTCCCGAGGGAATCGAGCGCCGCTTCGGCGATCGCCTCGGAGAGCGTCGGATGGGCGTGGATCGCGAGATCGACTTCCTCGACGGTGTACTCGTTCGTGCGGGCGACGACGAGCTCGTGGATCATCTCCGTCGCGTGCGCGCCGACGATGTGCGCGCCGAGGATCTCACCGTACTTCGCGTCGCGGATGATCTTCACGAAGCCCTCGGTCTCCCCCGAGGTGCGCGCGCGCCCGTTCGCCGAGAAGGGGAACTTGCCGACCTTGTAGTCGAGCTTCTTGTCCTTGCACGCCTGCTCGGTGAGGCCGATCGACGCGACCTCAGGGTGGCAGTAGGTGCAGCCCGGGATGTTGCCGTAATCCATGTCGTGCGCGTGCTTCCCCGCGAGATACTCGGCGAAGACGATCCCCTCGCGCTCGCCCTTGTGCGCGAGCATCGGCGGCCCCGCGACGTCGCCGATCGCGTAGATGCCGGGCACCGACGTCTGCATCTTCCTGTCGATCTTCACGAAGCCGCGCTCGGTGAGCTGCACGCCGGCTTCCTTGAGGCCGATGTTCTCGATGTTCGGCGCGCGCCCCGCGGCGACGAGCACCTTCTCCGCCTCGATCTGCGACTTCTGTCCGCCGGACTCGATCGTCATCGACACGGAGCTCTTGCCGACCTTCACGTCGGAGATCTTCGCCCCGGTGAGGACGTTGATCTTCCGCTTCTTGAAGCTCCGCTCGACTTCCTTCGAGCAGTCGGCGTCCTCGACGGGGAGGATGTTCGGCATGACCTCGACGAGAGTGACTTCGCTGCCGAACGCGTTGAAGACGTCGGCGAACTCGCAGCCCACCGCGCCCGCGCCGACGATGACGATCGACTTCGGCGCCTTCTCGAGGACGAGCGCCTCGTCGGACGAGATGACGGTCGTCTTGTTCAGCTCGAGGCCGACCTGCGGGAGTCCCTTCACGCGCGAGCCGGTGGAGACGACGAGCGCCTTCTTCGCGTCGTGCTTCTCTTCCTTCCCGTCGGCGGTCTTCACGGTGAGCTGGTTCTTCCCCGTGATGCGGCCGTCGCCCCTGATCCAGGTGATCTTGTTCTTCTTGAAGAGGAACTCGACGCCCTTGGAGTTCTGCGTGCTGACGGCGCGCGAGCGCTTCATCGCGACGGAGTAGTCGAGCTTGACGTCGCCGACGTTCACGCCGAACTCGGACGCCTTCTTCACGTGGTTCGCGTAGAGCGACGCCTCGAGCAGCGCCTTCGCGGGGATGCAGCCCCAGAGCACGCAGGTGCCGCCGAGCCCTTCGCGCTCGACGACGCCGACGGAGAAGCCGAGTTGGGCGGCGCGGATCGCGCCCACGTATCCGGCGGGCCCGCCGCCGAGGAAGAGAACGTCGAAGCTTGCCATGGGTGTCTCGTCAGTAGTCTCTCGTCAATCCCACGAAGAGCGAGGGGCGCGTTCGCGCAGGATGTATCGCGTGCTCGTGAAAGCTACGCGAGGAGAGAGCGAGCTTCAACACGGCGAGGAGAGAAGAGAGAGACTCCGATGGAGGGATGAGAGAGGAGAGACGAAAAAACGATTCTGGTGGTGTTTGGGTGATGGTGTCGCGACAGGACCGGGTAGCTTCGCGGCATGACGTACGATGAGTGGGAGGCGACGGTACCCGCTGAGGTGAGGAGCGACGCGACGTGGAAGGTCGAAGTCTACCGGCTCGGGTTGTACCTCGGGGCTCTGGCCTGGCGGGACGCCGAGAGACTGCTCGGGGATCCGCGGGGAGCCCTCGTCGCGGGGCAGTTGATGCGCTCGGCGGCCTCCATCGCGGCGAACGTGGCGGAGGGATACGGCCGGCGTTCGCCCAAGGAGCGCGTGAGATTCTACGAGTACTCGCTGGGGTCTGCGGGCGAAACCCGCGCCTGGTACGTCACGATTGTGGAGCTCCTCGGCAAGTCGATCGTCGAGGCCCGCCTCGCGACCCTCCTGAGCGCGACGAGGCTCCTCCTGACCATGATCCGCCGCGAACGTGAGAAGCGCGCGGATTGGATGGAGACCCGTGTCGAGGAATGATCAGATCCGTGTGCTCTTGCCAGATCGTTTTTTCGTCTCTCCTCCCTGATCTCTCTGTCGGAGTCTCTCTCCTCTCTCCTCGCCGTGTCGAAGCCGGAGGAACGAGAAAAGGCCCGGCGACATCCTCGCCGGGCCCTTTCTCGTTCACGGTATCAATACACCAACATGAGCGGATTTTCGAGCATCCGCTTCAGCGTCTGCAGGAACTTCGCGCCGACGGCGCCGTCCACCGCGCGATGGTCGCAGCTCATCGTGAGGCGGAGCTTCTTCCGCACCTCGATGTCGTCGCCGACGATCACCGGCTTGTCCTCGGCGGCGCCG
>DASVXU010000098.1:0-10975 GCA_036392515.1 Gemmatimonadaceae bacterium
CGACCTGCCTGCCTGACGCGCGGCCCTGCTCGTGCACCCGCTCCACCAGCTCGGCGAGCACGTGCTTCGCCCCGAAGTCGTAGATCCCGTGGATCGCGTCCAGCCGCAGCGCGTCCACGTGGTACTCGGTCACCCAGTAGAGCGCGTTCTCGATCACGAAGCGCCGCACCTCGGGGCTGTCGGCACCGTCGTAGTTCACCGCCGGGCCCCACGGGGTCTTGTACGTCTCGGTGAAGTAGGGCCCGTAGAGCGGGAGAAAGTTCCCCTCCGGCCCCACGTGGTTGTAGACGACGTCGAGCACCACCGCGAGCCCCGCGCCGTGCGCCGCGTCCACCAGCCGCCGCAGCCCCTCCGGGCCGCCGTATGCGCTGTGCGGCGCGTAGAGCGCGACACCGTCGTACCCCCAGTTGCGCGCCCCGGGGAACTCGGCCACCGGCATGATCTCGATCGCCGTCACGCCTAACGCCTTCAGCTCGCCGAGCCGGGCGATCGCCGCGTCGAAGGTCCCTTCGGCGGTGAACGTCCCGACGTGCAGCTCGTAGATGACATAGTCCGCGGTCTCCGGCGCGCGCCACGTCGCGTCGCTCCAGCGGAACGCCGACGGATCGACGACGCGCGAGGGCCCGTGCACCCCCTGCGGCTGCCAGCGGCTCACCGGGTCCGGGCGCGGCTCGCCACCGTCGAGGCGATAGCGGTAGTCGGCGCCCGCGCGCACTCCCGGAACGAAGCCCTCGAAGACGCCCCCCTCGCGCGCGTCGAGCGTCACGCTCCGCGCGCCTTCACCCTCGAGCACCACCTCGACCCGCTTCGCCTTCGGCGCCCACACGCTGAAGCGCGTGCCGTCGCGCTCGACGCTCGCGCCGCGCTCGAGAGACCAGATGCCGCTCACGTCCGACCCGCCGGCGTCGATCGAAGCGCCAGCGCGCCATTGAGCGGGATCCATACCCACTCCGGACGGTTGTTCAGCTCGTACGACATCTCGTAGTAGACCTTCTCCGTCTCGAAGAGCTCGAGCAGCGCGTCCACGCGCTGCGGTTCGTCCGGCAGGAACGCCGCGTGGCCGCCGCCGAGGTAGCCGTGCAGGAAGGCGGCGCGCGCCCCGCGCTCCCACTCCGCGGCGCGCTGCTCCAGCGCGTGCGTATCCGCCTTGCCGCGCTGCTCGGCGGCGAGCGTCGCCGCGGCGTACGCGAACGACCGCAGCATACCGGCGACGTCGCGCAGCGCGCTGTTCCGCTCGCGGCGCTCGGCGAGCGGGCGCGCCGGCTCCCCCTCGAAGTCGATGATCTGGAAGTCGCCGCCGGCGGTGCGCAGCACCTGGCCGAGGTGATAGTCGCCGTGATGGCGCACGAGCCGGCCGGCGTCGTCGCCGATGGTCGCCGCGATCTCGTCGAGGTGCGCGAAGTCGGCGTCGCGCCGCTCGAGCACCGCGCGCGCCTGCTCGGCGTCGCGGAGCCCGTCCGCCTCCAGGCGCTCGGCGAGGAGCGCGGTCGCCTCCTCGACGCGCCGTCGCGCGCTCGCCACCCAGCGCGCGACGTCGGCAGGCGTGGCGCGGCGCGGAACGAAGTCCGCGTCCTCGCGCGCCGACGCGAGCGCGTCGTGCAGCTCGCGCGTCACGCGTCCGAGCTGCTCGGCGTCCTCGACGTATGGATGCCGCGCGTCGCGCGCGTCGGCGGCGAAGAACGGCCGGCTCCGCTCGAGCACGTCCTGCCAGGCGTCGCGCGAGCCGGCGAGGAAGCCCTGCAGCATCCCCGCGATCGCGTGCACGTCGCCGCTCCCCTCGTAGCGGATGACGCCGAGCAGCGGCGGCGTGTGCGTGAAGCGCGTCTTCGTGGTGAGGAAGCGGCCGATCTCGACGTCGGGGTTCATCCCCGGCTCCATGCGGCGGAAGAGCTTCATGATCGCCGCGTCGCCGAAGATGATCGAGGTGTTGCTCTGCTCGGCGCGCACGGTGCGCGAGGGGACGTCGCCGACCTCGGGGCGCGCCGCGCCGCCCTCCACCGGCTCGACGATCCAGCGCGCCCGGCCGCCGAAGGTCGCCCCCGACGCGAACGCCCTGCCTAACGCGCGGCGGAACCCCTCGTCCTCCACCGCGTCCACGAGGAGCCCATGTTCCCCGCCCTCGCACTCGACGCGGGCGAGCACCGCGCCCGCGCTCTCCGCGCCGTCGTCGCGGCGCACCGCGAGGGGGAGCTGGTAGAACGCGGTGCGTCCCCCCATCTCGACGTCGAGCCGCGCGATCGCGAAGTGCGCGTCGCCCGCGCGCAGGTCCACGACGTCGCCGACGCGCACGTCGCTCGGCGCGCGTCCCTTGCCGCCGAACCAGCGTCGCTGGAGGAGGAAGGCCGTGAGCTCGGCGGCGCTCAGCTCGGCGAGCGCGTCGGCGCAGAGCGCCTCGGTGAAGGCGCGCGTCACGCGGATCGTCGGCAGCGATCGCTCGCTCATGGCTTCTTCCGCATCCCCGGGTCGGGCGTCCCCGCGGACGGCGGCGCCTCCTCGGCGGCGACGAGCCTGAACCAGTAGAAGCCGTGCGGCCCCATCGTCAGCAGGTACGGCAGCTCACCGATCGGCGGGAAGGGCTGGTCGCTCCAGAGATCGACCGGCACGCACCCCTGGAACTCCGAGAGGTCCAGCTCCACGAACTGCGCGTAGCGCGAGAGGTTGTTGACGCAGAGCAGCGTCTCACCCTCGAAGCGGCGCATGAAGACGAGGACGCGCTTGTTCCCCGCCTGGATCGGCTCGAAGGTGCCGCGCCCGAAGGCGCGATGCTGCTTGCGCACGCCGACGAGCCGCCGCATCCAGCGGAGCAGCGAGGTCTTCACGCGCTCCTGTCCGGCGACGTTGATTCCCTGGAAGCCGTACGGGGGATCGACGATCACCGGGCTGTAGAGCGCGGCGCTGTCCGCCTCCGAGAAGCCCGCGTTCTTGCCGTCGGTCCACTGCATCGGCGTGCGGACGCCGTTGCGGTCGCCGAGGAAGATGTTGTCGCCCATCCCGATCTCGTCGCCGTAGTAGATGATCGGCGTGCCGGGCATCGACATGAGCAGCGCGTTCATCAGCTCGATCTGCCGCCGCCCCTTGTCCATGAGGGGCGCGAGCCGGCGACGGATGCCGACGTTGATGCGCATCCGCGGATCCGTCGCGTACTCGTTGTACATGTAGTCGCGCTCCTCGTCGGTCACCATCTCGAGCGTGAGCTCGTCGTGGTTGCGGAGGAAGATCGCCCACTGGCAGTCGGCGGGGATCGGCGGCGTGCGCTGCATGATCTCGACGATCGGCGTCCGGTCCTCCTTGCGCAGCGCCATGTACATGCGCGGCATCAGCGGGAAGTGGAACGCCATGTGGCACTCGTCGCCGTTCCCGAAGTACGGAATGACGTCAGGCGGCCACTGATTCGCCTCGGCGAGGAAGAGCCGGTTCGTGAACTCCGCGTCGAGCGCGGCACGCATCTTCTTCAGCACGACGTGCGTCTCGGGGAGATTCTCGCAGCTCGTCCCCTCGCGCTCGATGAGATAGGGGATCGCGTCGAGGCGCAGCCCGTCCACGCCCATGCGCAGCCAGAAGCGCATGACGCTGATCACCGCCTCGAGCACCGCCGGGTTGTCGAAGTTCAGGTCGGGCTGGTGGCTGAAGAAGCGGTGCCAGTAGAACTGCTCGGCGACCGGATCCCACGACCAGTTCGACTTCTCGGTGTCGGTGAAGATGATGCGCGTCTCGCCGTACTTCTTCGGGTCGTCGCTCCAGACGTACCAGTCGCGCTCCGGCGATCCCTTGGGCGCGTTGCGCGCGCGCTGGAACCACGGATGCTGGTCCGAGGTGTGGTTGATGACGAGCTCCGTGATGACCTTGAGCCCGCGCGCGTGCGCGGCGTCGAGGAAGGCCCGGAAGTCCTCGATCGTCCCGTACGTCGGGTGGATCGCCTCGTACATCTGGATGTCGTACCCATCGTCCTTGAGCGGCGACGGATAGAACGGCAGCAGCCAGAGCGCGGTCACGCCGAGGTTGGCGATGTAGTCGAGCTTCTCGGTGAGCCCCTTGAAGTCGCCGTAGCCGTCGGCGTCGGCGTCGCGGAACGCCTTGACGTGCACCTGATACAGGATCGCGTCCTTGTACCAGAGCGGATCGCTCGGCGCGTCCTTGTTGGCGTCCTTTGTGGTGATCGGTACGGTCATCGGAGCACGCGAAGCAGGTGGCCGGGTTGCTGGGCGGGATCGATCCGCACGTAGTTGCGCGCGCCGCGCCAGGTGTAGCGGGCGCCGGTGAGCAGGTCCTCGACGACGTAGCTCTCGTCGACCCCGATCCCCATCTCCGCGACCGGCACCTCGACCGTCGTGTGATGCGGGTTCGCGGGATCGAGGTTCACCGCGACGAGGATGTCGTTAGGGAGCAGCTGGTTGCCGGTTGCCGGTTGCCGGTTGCCGGTTGGTTGTCGTTGGTCGCTCGTCGCTCGTTGCAGTTCAGTTGCTCGTTGCTCGTTGGCGTTCAGTCGCTCGTCGCTCGTTGCCGTTGCCCCGGCCCGCCGGAAAAACAGGATGTTGGGGTTGTCCGTCGGGTGGAACGTCACGTTCGTCGTCCCCTGCAGCGCGAGATGCTCGCGACGGACCTTGTTCAGGAGCCGGAGATCGGCGTCGAGGTTCCCCGGCGCGGCGAAGTTGCGCTGCCGGATCTCGTACTTCTCCGAGTTCATGTACTCCTCGCTCCCCGGCTTCACGGGAACGTTCTCCGACAGCTCGTAGCCGCTGTAGATCCCGTACAGCGGCTGCAGCGTCGCCGCCAGGAGGAGCCTCACGCGAAAGGCGTTCCGCCCTCCGTGCACGAGGTACTCGTGCAGGATGTCCGGCGTGTTCGCGAAGAGGTTGCCGCGCAGGTACTCGCCCGCCTCGAGCAGCTCGTCCATGAACTGCTCGATCTCGGGCTTCGTGTTCTTCCAGGTGAAGTACGTGTACGACTGCGTGAAGCCCAACTTCGCGAGCCCCTTCAGCTTCTTCGGCCGCGTGAACGCCTCGGCGAGGAAGACCACGTTCGGATCGACCGCCTGCACCTCGCGGATCACCCACTCCCAGAAGGAGAAGGGCTTCGTGTGCGGGTTGTCGACGCGGAAGGTCCGCACGCCGTGGCCGAGCCAGTAGAGCAGCAGGTCCCGGCAGGCGTTCCAGAGGTTCTCGCGGTCCTTGCACCAGAAGTTCAGCGGATAGATGTCCTGATATTTCTTCGGCGGGTTCTCCGCGTACTGGATCGAGCCGTCGGGACGGATGTGGAACCAGTCAGGGTGCTCCTTCACCCACGGATGGTCCGGCGAGCACTGCAGCGCGTAGTCGAGCGCGATCTCCATCCCCAGCTCGTTCGCCGCCGCGACCAGCCGGTCGAAGTCTCCGATCGTGCCTAACGCCGGCTCGATCGCGTCGTGGCCGCCGTTCTCGTTCCCGATCGCCCACGGGCTCCCGACGTCGTCCGCGGTCGGGGTGAGCGTGTTGTTCTTCCCCTTGCGCGCCGTGCGGCCGACCGGATGGATCGGCGGGAGATACACGACGTCGAAGCCGAGCTCCGCGATGCGCGGGAGCTGGGCGATCGTGTCGGCGAAGGTGCCGTGCTTCCCCGGCACCGGGCTCTGCGAGCGCGGGAAGAGCTCGTACCACGCCGCGAACGCCGCGCGCGGCCGGTCGACGACGACCTCCAGCGGATAGGCGAAGGTGGTGAGGTCGTCGGGACCGTAGTTCGCCTGCACCGACTGCAGCAGCGCGTCGGAGACCGCGACCGCCTGACGCTCGGTCGCGGTCGCCTTCTCGTCGCGCAGGGTGAGCGCGGCGGCACGGAGCGCGACACGCTCGGCTGCGTCACGCGCGCGGCGCGCGGTTGCTTCGACGAGCTGCGCGCCCTCGAGCAGCTCGAGGCTCACGTCCACGGCGGCTGCGATCTTCTTCTCGAGCCCGGCGCGCCATGTGCCGAAGCGGTCGGTCCACGCGTCCACGATGAACGACCACCGGCCGAGCCGATCCAGCGGGAAGCTCGCGCTCCAGCGATCGTTGTCCTGGTCGTAGCGCATCGCGACGGAGCCCGTGCTTCCGTCCGGCGACTCCCAGCGCACGCGCGCGGCGAGGAGGTCGTGCCCGTCCTTGAAGATGTCGGCGCCGACCTCGAGCAGGTCGCCGGCGATGCGCTTCGCCGGGTAGCGTCCCCCCTGCACGTCGGGGGACACGCACTCGATCGTGATGGGGACGGCCGGCCGCCGCGCCGGCTTCGGTAGGCTGGATTTCTGTGCTTTCACGTTCGCTGTCGTACGGACGTCGGCGCCAGATCGCCGGGATCACCTCGGAGCGAGGATTGGGGGAACGACAGCGGCAAGAGCCGTTCCGGTGGTGCCTCGCGTCACTGTCACCAACACTCCGTCGTGCGCGCATGACACGCGCGATGGACACTCGACGTTAGAATTCGCGCATGTCGCCCCTTCGCTGGACCCTCGTCGCTCTCTCCTTCGCGGCCGCGCTCGCTGTCTCGGCGTGGGTCGTCGTCTCGACCTGGCCGCAGGGGGGAGGCTCGATGACGCTGCCGCTCCGCGCGCATCTGTTCGCGCTCGGGCTGACGAGCCTCGACGTGGCGATGCGGGCGCTCAAGCTCCGCTGGGGTGCGCGCGCGATCGGCTTCGAGCTCCCGCTGCGCCCGGCGCTGCGCGCGACGCTCGGCGGTGACTTCGGCGGAGCGATCACCCCGTCGCGCTCCGGCACCGAGCCGACGCGATTCCTCATCCTCACCGAGGCGAAGATCGGCGCGGGGAACGCGATGGTGCTGCTCTTCACCGAGCTGACGATGGAGATCACCTCGCTGCTGATCTTCGTCATCGGGCTCGCGATCGCGCTGCCGCGGCTGAACGGCGCGCTCGCCGGCTTCGCCGGGGTCGTCGTCGGCTTTGTCGCGCTGCTCGTCGGCGGACTCGCGATCGCGCTCTTCCTCTCGAGCCCGAGCCGGCGACGCGGAGGCGCACCACGCTGGGCCAGCCGCATCGGGCTGCACGGCGCGCGCTGGCGCCGGATGCAGCAGACGCTGCGTCAGCTGCGCGAACGGCTCGGCGCGCTGCGCCGCGCGCATCCCGGGTGGGCCCTCGCCGCGCTCGCCGTCTCGCTGGTACACGTCGCGGCGCGCATCGCGGTGCTCGCCGCACTCGTGCTCACCGTCGCGCCCGCGGTCCCGCTCGCGCCCCTCGTGCTCTGGCCGCTGACCCTCTACTACGGCGCGGGCGTCGCCCCCGCCCCCGGCGGCGCCGGCGTCGTCGAAGTCGCCTACCGCTCCGCGCTCGGCGGAATCATCCCGGCCACCTACCTCGGCGCGTCACTCGTGTGGTGGCGCTTCTACACCTTCTATCTGCCCATGCTCGTCGGCGCCGTCGTCGCGGGACGCGTGGTGACGCGGGCGCTGCGGTCGAAGGGCGAGCGGGAGGCGGAGGAGCAACGGGCGGCCGCCTGAGGAAGGGGTCGGGGGTCAGGGGTCGGCGCCCACGGCTGACCCCCGACCCCCGACCCCTGCAGTTCACATCCGCCGCACCGTCACCGGCCCATTCGTCGTCACCGCCCTGATCGTCGGCCCGCCGCTGCCGAGGTCGACGGAAAGACGCTTCGTGATGCGGCCCTGCACCGTGACCGGGAAGTCGAAGCGCATCGGGCCGTTGACCGTGCCCGTCTCGAGGTGCGCGTTGTAGCCATCGGCGATGCGCAGCGTCACCGGGCCGTTCTGCGTCTCGAGGTCGAGCCCGCGCCCGTTCCACTTCGTGCCGCGCAGCTCCGCGGTGATCGGACCGTTCTGCGTGCGGCCGGTAACGTCGCCCGACATCTCGTAGACGCTCACCGGTCCGTTCACCGCGCGCGCCTCGACGCGTCCCGAGAGTCCCGAGAGCGAGATCGGGCCATTGGTCGTCTCGGCGCTCAGCGTCGCGTCGCGCGGGACGGTGACGTCGAAGCTCACCCACCAGCTCCGGCGCCCGTGCGTCGACGGGCCCTTCGCGCCGACGTTCGTCGGCGACACCTGCACCGCGATCTCCTTCGCGATGTCGGCCGCCTCGCTGTCGCTCTCCGCCTGCGCGACGATCTTCGCCACGACGACGACGCTGTCGACGTCGCCCCCGACGACGCTGATCCCGCCGTTAGGCCCGGCGTCGATCACGAGCTGCCCCGATCCGGCGCGCACCGCCATCCGCCGCACCTCGCAGTGCCGCGCGCGGTCGTCCCCTCCCCACCGCCCGCTCCGGTCGCGGCAGTCCTCGAGCCAATCGGTGGTGTCCTCCTTCACGCGCGTCCGCTGCGCGTAGAGCGGCGTGCTCGCGAAGAGCGAGAAGATCAGGATGGGGGCGGCGAAGCGCATGGTCGGGTCGCGGTTGAGGTGAGGAGGTGCTCACCTGAGACACGCGGAATGGGGGAATGGTTGGACGCTGGTCGGGGTCAGGGGTCGGGGGTCAGCCGTCGGGCACTGCCAAGTGGCAGTCGCCGACCCCTGACCCCCGAGGGCCGACCCCCCATAATTTCCGTCCCATGTCCTACGACTCCGGCCTCGTCGCGCGCATCGCCGATCTCCTTCCCGGCGCGGGGATCCGTGGCGCGCGGCAGAAGAACGTCTTCGGCGGACGCGGCTTCCTGCTCGGGAAGTCCACCTTCGTCATCGCGTGGGAGGACTCGCTTCTCGTGAAGACGCCGCCCGCGGAGTACGAGCGCTCGCTCGCCGAGCCGGGGGTGACACCATTCGCGCCCGGCGGCGAAGGGGCGATGGGGACCTGGGTCGTTGTCCCGGCGGAGCTGATCGCAGATGATCCGGAGCTTAGGGAGTGGCTGTTGAGAGGAGTGAGGGGAGTTCGAGGGTAGGGGTCAGGGGTCGGGGAGCAGGCGCTGCCAGTTGGCATTGCCGACCCCCGACCCCTGTCTTTACGGCTCCGTCCGACACACCGCCTTCCGCCCCTTCAACTCCGCCGTCCGGATCGGCCCCCGCTCGCCCGCGTAGTCGCGCGCGCGTCCGCTCAGCGAATCGCCGTCGATCGTGATCGTCGCCGAGATCCAGCGCTCGGCCTCGCCTATCGTCAGGCGGTAGCTGTCGCGGCCGATCGGCTTCCAGATCGCCGCGGTTCCCGCGGGGAATGGGGGCTCCCCCGGCGCGGGGCGGAGGATCAGCTCGTTCCACTCGTCGCCGAGCAATCCACGCTCGGTGCGCAGCTCGATCCGCCGCGGCAGGAGCGCGCTCGTGTCCGTCCCGGCGCGCGCGATCGGCGACCACGCGGTGGTGTCGATGATCCAGCATCCCGCGGCGCGCATGATCGTGCTCTCGCCGCGAGGCGCGGCGCGCCGCGCCATCGGGGCCGCTGCGCCCGCGGATTTCGCGGCGGCGGGCGCGGGTGCCGCGTCCGCGTACGCGGCGGCGCCCATGCCGGCTCCGCTCTCCACTGGCCGTCCGCTCATCGCGGCGACCGAGTCCGCGGCGAGCACCGAATCGACGTACGCGCGGTCGAGCACGATGCGCGGCGCTTCGCGCAGCGCGAGCCTGCGCCGCGCCGCGATCGATTCGTCGAGCAGCATCTTCGCGGCGGGCTCGCGCCGCTGCGCGGTATCCGCCGCGCGCGCGTCCGCGACGCGCGACTCGGCGAGCGTGTTCCGGCTCGCGAGAGTGTCGCGGCTGCTCGCCGATTCCTGGCGACGGAGCATCGCCGAGACGTCGCCCACCAGGCCGGGCGCGGGCTGGTTCGCGGCGGCGATGCGCGTCGCCGTGTCGAGCGAGGGCGCGCGCGGGGCGGGCGCGGTCGCCTTCGCGTAAGCGAGCTGCTTGCGCGCCGGCGCCGCCGGGCCCGCGGCTTCCGCCTCGGGCACCGCGCTCGACGCCACGCTGGGTGCGCCGCTCTGCTGCTGCACGACCATCGGCGCGCTCGCGTCCGCCGCGACCGTCGCGACACGTTCGCTCGCTGCGTCACGTCGCGTTCCCTCGGCGACGAGCCACGCGCCGCCGGCGAGCACGAGCACCGCCGCCGCCGCGCGCCAGCGAGCGCTCACGAACCGGAAGCCGCGGCGCGGCATACGCGCAGCGATCGGCGTCGCGTCGCGCTCCGCCGGCGCCGGCGTCGGCGCGGGGATCACGCCCCCCGGCACCGCGTCGAGCGCGGACAGGATCCGCGACGACGCCGCGAGCAGCCCGCGCGCTTCCGCCACCGCGGCGGCGCAGGTCGCGCAGCCGGCGACGTGCGCCGCGAGCGCGTGCGCCTCCTCGGCGGGAAGCGCCCCGTCGAGCCAGGCGTGGATCGTTCCTTCGTCAGGATGCTGCATGTCCCTCTCCGGCGCCGCGCTGCAGCGCTTCGTATGCCTCGACCAGGCGCTTCCGCGCCCGGCACAGTGTCGTTCCGATCGAGCCCACCGACAGGCCTAACGCTTCGGCGATTTCGGGATAGTCGAGCCCTTCCTCACGCATCAGCAGCGCGAGCCGGTCGCGCTCGGCGAGCGCGTCCACCGCGCGCCGGGCCATCGCCGCCTCCTGCGCCCGCTCGAGCGAGGTCGGCTCCGGTTCCGCCATCTCCGCCTCGCGTGCCTCCTCGCGCAGCAGCACGAGATGCTTCCGCCGCCGCGCATCGCGCCGCGCCTCGTCGCGCACGAGGTTGTTCGCCACGGTGAACAGCCACGCGCGCTCGTTGGTCAGCGAGCGCTGGCGCAGCGCGCGCACGAACGTCTCCTGCGCGACCTCCTCCGCCCAGTCGCGGTCGCCCAGCCGGCGCGTCAGGTAGGGCACCAGCGTCGCGTGGTAGGTCCGGAAGAGCCGCTCGGCGTCGATGTCCATGTCTCCGTCCAGTCTACCACGCCCGCGCCGTCGTGGCGACTTCTGCGTCGCCGAGCTGTTCCACGCCGTCCGGCGCGGTCTCGATCGCCACTGTCCGCCCGTAGATGAGCACCCGGTCGCCGAGGGCGAAGGCATCGCGCAGCTCGGGGATCGCCTGGAGCAGCGCGAAGTACGCCGGCGAGAAGGG
>DASVXU010000099.1:0-8279 GCA_036392515.1 Gemmatimonadaceae bacterium
GATCAACCGCCTGCGGAGCGATCCGACCCCGATTCGCGCGATGCGCCCGGACCTGAACTTCAGCGAGGGGATCGAGTACGTGCTGAACAAGGGGATGGCGCGCGACACGAAGGACCGGTACCAGACGGCTCTCGAGTTCGCGGCCGCGCTGGCGGCGGCGGTGAGAGGGGAGAACGTCGGGGGGGGAATGCTTGGTCGCCTTTTCGGGCGATGAGTGACTCGTGCTGCGTGAAACGACCCTGCGATGGGTGAGGTGTGAGGGTGAGTGACTCGTGACTCGTGACACGCGTTACCTGCCGTCGACGCCGGTCACGAGTCACTCCCCACTCGTCCCCACACCTCACCGCCCGGAGTTCCGTTTCACGAAGCACGAGTCACGAAACCTCACACCTCACCGCCCGCAGGGTAGCTTCACCGCCCGCCGGGTCGTTTCATTAATCACTCGTCACGAAACCGCGTCTCAATCGAGGTGCAGCGCCCGCCGATACTCCGAGTCGATGCCGACTCCTCCGCTCTTCGCGCCGCCTTCCACCCCCGCCGACCTCGCGCGCGCGCACCGCGAGCTTCACACCACCAGCCAGCTGCTGCGGACGCTCGTCCACGCGTCGCCGCTCGCGATCGTCGCCTTCGACGCCGAGCAGCACGTGCTGAGCTGGAACCACGCCGCGGAGCAGCTCTTCGGCTGGCGCGAGCACGAGGTGCTCGGCCACCCGGCGCCTAACGTGCCCCCGGAGGCGCAGGAGGACTTCCGGCGCCAGTTCGCCGACGTCATGCGGGGCGCCGCGTTCACCGGCTGCCGTGCGCTCCGCCGCCGCAAGGACGGCGCGCCGCTCGACGTCTCCCTCTCCGCCGCGCCGCTGCGCGACGACGGAAACGCGGTCGTGGGCATCATGATGATCATCGCCGACATCACCGAGCGCATCCAGCTCGAGGAGCAGCTCCGCCAGGCGCAGAAGATGGAAGCGGTGGGACGACTCGCGGGCGGGATCGCGCACGACTTCAACAACCTGCTCACCGTCATCCGCTGCCACGCTGACCTCCTGCACGGGTCGCTCGACGCCGCCGACCCGCGACGCGCCGACACCGCCGAGGTCGTGCAGAGCGCCGACCGCGCGTCGAGCCTGACGCGGCAGCTCCTCGCCTTCAGCCGCAAGCAGGTGCTGCAGCCGCGCATCGTCGACCTCAACGTCGTCGTCGCCGACATGGAGCGCATGCTCTCCCGCCTCATCGACGCGACCGTGGAGCTGGTCACGATCCCCGCGCCCGGGCTCGGCCACGTGCGCGCCGACCCCGGCCAGCTCGAGCAGGTGCTCGTCAACCTCGCGCTCAACGCGCGCGACGCGATGCCGCGCGGCGGCTCGATCATCATCGAGACCGCGAACGTCGTCTTCACCGCCCCGTGGGCGCACACGCACGGCGTCGTTCGCGCGGGCGAGTATGTGATGCTCTCCGTGACCGACAACGGGCGCGGGATGACCGCAGAGGTGCAGGCGCACTGCTTCGAGCCCTTCTTCACCACCAAGGAGCAGGGGAAGGGGACGGGGCTCGGTCTCTCCACCGTCTACGGCATCGTCAGGCAGAGCGGGGGACACGTCACCTTCCGCACGGAGCTCGGGAAGGGGACGACCTTCACCGTCTACCTGCCGCGCCTCGCCACGGGGACACCCATCGGGCTTCCCGCGATCGGCGGCGACGGGCTGCCGCGCGGCACCGAGACGGTGCTCGTCGTCGAGGACGAGAGCGCGGTGCGCGCCCTCGTGAAGCGTCTCCTCGAGAAGCAGGGCTATCGCGTGCTCGAGGCGCGCCACGGCGCCGACGCGATCGCGCTCTGCCAGCGTCAGGACGCCGCGGTCGATCTGCTCCTCACCGACATGGTGATGCCGGAGATGGGCGGCACCGAGCTCGTCGAGCGGCTGCAGGCGACGTCGCCGGAGCTGCGCGCGCTCTACATGTCGGGCTACACCGCCGGCTCGAGCGAGCACCACGAGATCATCGCCCCCCGCTCGGCGTTCATCTCGAAGCCCTTCAGCGCGGAAGAGCTGGTGCGGCGGGTGAGAGCGGCGCTCGACTCCTGAAGAAGGGGTCGGGGGTCAGGGGTCCGCCGTCGGCGCCGACCCCCGACCCCCACTCTAGCCCGCGACCAGCTCCTCTTCCTCGACGACGTTCTCCGCGATCGAGGGAACTCCAGGAGTCCCCGCCGGCGGCGCGGGCACGTCGCCGAGGCGGAAGGCCGAGACGAGACGCGCCAGCTCCTCCGCCGAGCGCGCGAGGCCGCGCGCGACGTCGGCGATCTCCGCGGTGCTCGCGCTCTGCTCCTCGCTCGACGCCGCGACCTCCTGCATCGACGCGGCGAAGCTCTCCGTCGTCCGCGCGACCGACTCCAGCCGCTTCGTCATCTCGTCGATCAGCGCGTGGGTCTCGGTGGACGCGTGCGAGATCGCGCGCATCCATTCCTCGTTCTCCGCCACCGCCGACTCGATTCTCGAGAACGAGTCGAGTCCCTCGCGCGTCGCCGTCGACACCGACGCCACCGCCTCGACCGTGCGAGCGGTGCTCGCGCGCGAGTCGCCGACGCGCATCAGCACGTCGCGCACGAGCGTCTCCGTGCGCTCGGCGTTCTCCGCGGCCTCGGTCGCGAGGCGGCGAACCTCGCCCGCCACCACCGCGAACCCCTGGCCGTGGATCCCGGCGCGCGCCGCCTCCATCGCCGCGTTGAGGGCGAGCAGCTTCGACTGGCGCGCCATCTTCTGCACGAACGTCACGAAGGCGCGGATCTCCTCCGACGCCTGGGCGAGCGAATCGGCGGCGCTCGCGCTCGCGGCGACGTCGGTGCTGAGCGTGTCGAGCGCGCTCGCGCTCTCGTCGAGCCGCGCCCGGTTCGCCGCCGCCAGCTCGCGCAGACTGACGTTGCGCTCGAGCCCCTCCTGCGAGCCCGCGTCGAGCTCCGAGGAGATCGCGACGAGACGCGTCGCGTCGCTCGTGAACTGCGCGATCGCCTGCGACATCGCCCCCGACTGCTCGCTGAGATCGCTCGACGTGAGCGCCATCGCCTCGGCGGTCGTCGCCATCGCCGCGGCGCCGCTCGTGATCTCCCCCGCCATCGCCGCCGTCTCGCTCGACGTCGCGCGCAGCGCGGTGGCAAGTCGGCGCAGCTCGCGGATCATCGTCCCCGTCGCACGGGTGAGCCGCCCGATCTCGTCGTCGGTCGTCTCGACGTCCGCGACGTCCACCGACAGGTCGCCGGCCGCGACGCGCTCGGCGACGCTCGCCAGGCGCTCGGTCGGATGCGTGATGCGGGTCGCGACGAAGCGGTCGAGCCACGCGAGCCCGACGAGCAGCGCGAGTGCCAGGGCCAGGGTCGCGAAGTTGAGGTAGCGCTGGATCCGCCGCGCGTCGACGAGCGCGGTGGCGTCGTCCACGTGCGCGACGACGCGCCACCCGCTCGCCCCGACGGGGATGCTGGCCAGCATGTTCGCGCGGTTGTCGGCCTGGTAGTGCACCACCGTGTCGCTGGCCGCGGCCGCCGCCTGCGCGCCGTTGAAGGGGCGCATGCGCGGCGTGTCCGCCGAGCTGGCGATCACGATCCCGTCCGCGTCGATCAGCTCGACGCGGATCCCGCCACTCGTCCCGCCGCTGCGGGCGAGGGCGCTGTCGGTGCGCGAGAGGTTGAAGGTCAGCTTCATCACGCCGATCGTGCGCTGCGTCGCCGGCTCGCGGATCGCGCCGGACATCGTCATCACGACCTGCTTCGACCAGTCGTCGAACTCCGCCGACGGCGGCGTGTGGCCCCTCTCGGCGGCGGTCTGCCACCAGCTCTCGTCCCCCTGCATGAAGTCCTGCGTGATGGAGGTGACGACGATGTTGTGGCCCCACTGGTCGGTGACGATCGCCTCGATCGCCCCGACGTTCGAGTTCAGGTCCGTCAGGTAGCGGCGGAAGCGCGGATCGACGTCGAGAGTGCGTGTCGCGTTGAAGCGCTGCTCCAGCGCCTCGATCGGCTCGCGCTCGAGTCCCTGCGAGGAGGCGCGGCGGGTGCCCTCGCGCGCCGCGTCGATCGCGGTCGGCGAGGCGGTGAGCATGTCGAGCTCGCGCTGCCGCTCGGTGAGCATCCGGTCGATGAACACCGCCGAGCGCTGGGCGGCGTCACGGACGCGGAGCTCCGCTTCGCGGTGGAAGACGCCGCCGATCCCAGCCGTCCCCGCCCAGGCGAGCGCGCCGAGCATGACGACGATCCCGATCGCGGCGCCGACGAGGATGCGGCGGCGAAGGGTCTTTCCGCTTCCGCCGTCGCGGACCGCCGGGGTGGGGGTGCCTGCTTCTCTCTCGGTCATGGACGTCGGCTCGCGTGCCCCGCTAGATTTCGTGGTTCATCATGGCAGATCCGACTACGACCCCCTCCCGTCCGGACGCCGAGGCGCCCGGCTACGAGCCCGCCGCCGTCGAGCGGAAGTGGCAGGCGCGCTGGGACGCGAACCGCACCAACTCCCCCGACCTCGCGCGGGGCGAGAAGCCGTTCTACCAGCTCATGATGTTCCCCTATCCGAGCGCGGAAGGGTTGCACATCGGCAACCTCTACGCGTTCACGGGGAATGACATCCATGGACGATTCCAGCGCCTGCAAGGGCACACGGTCTTCGAGCCGATCGGCTATGACGCTTTCGGCATTCACTCGGAGAACTACGCCCTCAAGGTCGGGGTCCATCCGAGTGAGCTGATCCCGCGGAACATCGAGAACTTCCGCCGCCAGCTGCACCGCGCCGGGCTGATGGTCGACTGGAGCCACGAGCTCTCGACCACCGACCGCTCGTACTACAAGTGGACGCAGTGGATCTTCCTGCAGCTCTACCACCGCGGCCTCGCGTACAAGAAGCGCGCGGCCGTGAACTGGTGCCCGAGCTGCAAGACGGTCCTCGCCAACGAGCAGGTCGAGGGCGGCGTCTGCGAGCGCTGCAAGACGCCGGTCGAGCAGCGCCAGCTCGAGCAGTGGTTCTTCCGCATCACGGACTACGCGCCGCGGCTGCTGAAGAACCTCGAGACGATCGACTGGTCGGAGACGACGCGCACCGCGCAGCGGAACTGGATCGGCGCCTCGCAGGGGGCGCGCGTGACTTTCCGCGTCGTGGACGACGGCGACCGCACCGACGACATCACCGTCTTCACGACGCGGCCGGACACGATCTTCGGCGCGACGTACCTCGTGCTCGCCCCCGAGCATCCGCTGGTCGACGCGATCACGCGCCCCGAGCGGCGCGCCGAGGTGCAGGCCTACCGCGAGCGCGCCGCGCGGCAGGACATCATCTCGCGCAAGACGAACAGGGAGAAGACGGGCGCCTTCACCGGCGCGACCGCGATCAACCCGGCGACCGGCGAGGCGATCCCGGTCTGGATCGCCGACTACGTGCTGATGGAGTACGGCACGGGCGCGATCATGGCCGTCCCCGGGCACGACGAGCGCGACTTCGAGTTCGCGCGCAGCTTCGAGCTGCCGATCGTCCGCGTCGTCGCGGGCGCCGGCGTCGAGCCCCATGCGCCGCTCGAGGCGGCCGACGTCGAGGTCGCGGGCGCGCGCGTCGTCAACTCCGGCGAGTTCGACGGGCTGAACGTCGAGGATGCGAAGACGAAGATCGTCGCCTGGCTCGCGGGCAGCGGCGCCGCCGAGCCGGTGACGACCTACCGGCTGCACGACTGGTGCATCTCGCGCCAGCGCTACTGGGGTCCGCCGATCCCGATCATCTACTGCGAGTCGTGCGGGACGGTGCCGGTGCCGGAGAAGGATCTCCCGGTCGAGCTGCCGTACGTCGAGGACGTGAGGCCTGACGATTCCGGCATCTCGCCCCTGGCGCGCCACGAGGAGTGGTACCACGTCCCCTGCCCGCAGTGCGGGAAGCGGGCGCGCCGCGAGACCGACGTCTCCGACACCTTTCTCGACAGCGCCTGGTACTTCCTGCGCTACCCGAGCTCGGAGCGCGACGACGTCCCCTTCGACGCCGCGCTGACGAGGAAGTGGCTGCCGGTGAGCTCGTACATCGGCGGCAACGAGCACGCGGTGCTGCACCTGCTCTACTCGCGCTTCGTGACGATGGTGCTCCACGACATGGGGCACATCGACTTCGAGGAGCCGTTCACGCGCTTCCGCGCCCACGGTCTGATCGTGAAGGAGGGCGCGAAGATGTCCAAGAGCCGGGGCAACGTCGTCGTCCCGGACCGCTACATCGAGCAGTGGGGCGCGGACACCTTCCGCACCTACCTGATGTTCCTCGGGCCGTTCGAGGAGGGGGGCGACTTCCGCGACGCTGGGATCTCGGGCGTCCGCCGCTTCCTCGACCGCCTCTGGCGCTCGGCCACCGACGCGCGCCGCGACGGGGAGCCGGAGGTGGCCGTGCTGCGCAAGCTGCACCAGACGATCCGGAAGGTGGGCGACGACGTCCCGCGGCTCTCCTACAACACGGCGATCGCCGCGATGATGGAGTACATGAACGTGCTCCGCGCCGGCGAGCGCACGCCGCACGTGGCCGAGGTGCAGCCGCTGGTGCAGCTGGTGGCGCCCTTCGCGCCGCACCTGGCCGAGGAGCTGTGGGAGGGCTTCGGCGGCGTGGGGAGCGTCTTCGACGCCGGCTGGCCGTCCTTCGACCCGGCGCTCGCCGCCGAGGAGCTGCTGACGCTGGCGGTGCAGGTGAACGGCAAGCTGCGCGGCACGATCCAGGTGACGCGCGACATCTCGCAGGACGGCGCCCTCGCGGCCGCGCTGGCGGAGCCGAACATCGCCAAGTTCGTCCAGGGGGCGCCGAAGAAGGTCATCTTCGTGCCGGGACGGCTGCTCAACCTGGTGGTGTAGCGATCGTCGGGCGTCGGGCGTCGGGCGTCGGGCGCAACTGCAAACCCTGACACGCCGTTTCGCCCGACGCCCGACGCCGTGCGCCCGACGCCCGACGCCGTGCGCCCGACGCCCGACGCCGTGCGCCCGACGCCGTGCGCCCGACGAGCCTCGCCCGACGGCTGCTCAGTCCTGGATCTGGCGAATCGCGATCCCGCGCTTCTGCAGCTCGGCGATGTACGCCGCCGCCGGCACGGCCTCGTCGGGGGTGTGCACGCCGGGCGCGATCTGCCGGCGCGCCTGCATCTGGCCGGTGATCGAGAGCGAGTAGCCGGTGGTGCGCATCATCGCGGTGATCCCGGTCTTCGCGTCGTAGCGGTCGACGAGCTCCCAGGCCAGCGAGGTCGCCTGGCCGCCCCTGGTGCCCTGCACGACCACGCGCAGCGCCACGAGGTCCTGGCCCTTGGGCTTCCGCAGCCGCGGGCCGACGACGTTGATGAAGACGTCGCGCGGCACCACGCGCCCGCCCTTCACCTCCACCGGCTCGAGGTCGAGCAGGCCGAGGTCGCGGATCGCCTCCATCATCTTGGCGTGCCCGGGGTAGCGGAGCGTCTTGTACTCCATCGTCGGGATCTTCCCCTCGTAGCGGTTGGCCATCAGCGAGAGGCCGCCCGCGGTGTGGAAGGCCTCCAGCGTGCCGATCGGCGACGGGAAGTCCACCGGCTCGATCTCGCTGAGCGCCTTCACCTGCGTCGGCTTGCCGCCCCGCAGCACCCACGAGAGGGTGGTGTAGTAGTCGAGCACTCCCTCGAGGGAGTAGACGATCTGGTAGTTGAGCGGCGGCTCCGGATGCTGCGGCAGCCCGCCGACGTAGATCTTGACCGACCTCACCTCGTCGAGCTGCTCGATGCCGTGCTGCGCGAGGATGTTCACCATCCCGGGGGCGAGGCCGGTGTCGGGGACGACGGAGATCCCCTTGGCCCGGGCGCGGGCGTCGAGCTGCTTCTGCCCGAGCACGATCTCGGTGTTGCCGCCGAGATCCGTGAAGTGCACCCCGGCCTCCACCGCGAGCGTCGCGAGGTCGAGGTTGAAGTAGTAGGGGATGGCGCTCATCACCGCGTCGGTCTGACGCATGACGCCGAGCACCGCCTCGCGGTCGCGCACGTCGAGCGGGGTCGGGATGAGCCGCGGGCCGGAGTGGGGCGCCAGGAACTCGGGGAGGTGATGGATGTTGAGGTCCGCGATCCGGACCTCCGTCACCTCGGGATTCTGCAGCAGGTCGTAGGCACAGGCGGAGCCTTGCAGCCCGGCCCCGAGCACTAGCATTCGCATCGGCGACGTCTCCGTGTACGATTTCGTTCCTTCGGGAGGAGCGCAGGGAAGCTAAACCGGAGCAGTGCCCCACCGGGAGGGGCCCCTCGGCGAAGCGCCTCGAGCTACCCGCGCCCAGCGACGTCGTCGCGCG
>DASVXU010000100.1:0-6741 GCA_036392515.1 Gemmatimonadaceae bacterium
TTCTTCGCGGTGTAGGACATGCGCACCGCGTTGAGCTTGATCGTGATGCCACGCTCACGCTCGAGGTCGAGCGTGTCGAGCACCTGGTTCTGCATCTCACGCTTCTGCAGCATCCCCGTCGCCTCGATGAGGCGGTCGGCGAGCGTCGATTTCCCGTGGTCGATGTGGGCGACGATGCAGAAGTTGCGAATGTGATCGAGCTTCACGCGGGTCCGGCTGAAGGGGCTGTGTCGGGTAGCCATGCAATCTAACGAAGCGGCGCCCGCGCCCGAAGAGGCGCGGGCGCCGCCCGCTGCATGGAGCTATCCGGTTGCTACGGCTTTCGTTCCGTGTCGCGCTCCCGCGGCTTCACGGGCTGCGAGCGTGGCGCCGGATTGTTCTCCTTCTGCGGTTCACTGCGCCGTTCGGGCTGCTGCTGTTGGCGTGGCTCGCTGCGTGGCTCGCTGCGTGGCTCGCTGCGTGGCTCGGCCCGCGGTTCCGTCCGCGGTTCGGCGCGCGGCTCCGGCCGCGTCTCCGTGCGGGGCTCCGCCCGCGGCTCGATCCGCGGCTCGCTGCCCGGCTCGAGCCGCTGCTCGTCGCGCGGCACCGGACGCCGCTCGATCTGCGGCTCGGACGGGCGTGGCGCGGGCGCTTCGTCCACGTTGCTCTGCACGACGGGGCGACGTTCGGGCTCGATCATCGGCTGCGAAGGGCGCGTGTTGCGGTTGCCGTTCGCGTTGCCGTTGCCGCTCCCGTTGCCCTGGCCATTGCCATTGCCATTGCCCTGGCCGTTGCCTTGTCCGTTGCCGTTGCCATTCCCGCCGCCGGTGACGGGCGGGTTCGGATGACCGCCCCCACCATTCCCGTTGCCGTTCCCGTTCCCGGGGCCGTTGCCGTTCCCCTCGTTCCCGGTGCCGTTGCCGCCACCATTCCCGTTGCCATTCCCGCAGTTGCCGCCGCTGCTTCCGCAGTGACCGTTGCCGTTGCCGTTGCCGCTTCCGTTGCCGTTCCCCCCGGTGTTGGGATTGCCGCCGTTCCCGGGGTTGTTCGGGTTGCCGGGATTCCCCGGGTTCCCGGGGTTCCCGACGCCGCGGCCGCGACGATCGTCGCGCGGGTCGCGATTCCCGTTGCCGACGTCGTCGCCCGGACGGGTCGCGCCGTCGTTGCCGCGGTTCCCGCCGTTAGGCGGCTGCACGTTCGGGTCGCTTCCCGGGCTTCCCGGGCGGCGACGGTCCACGACCTCGTCCCCGTCACGCCGGCGGCGCTCGATCGTGCCCGCGTCGCTCCTGCCGTTGCGCGCGACGACGTCCTTGAACTCGTAGCGCGGACGCGAGTAGACGACGCGCGTGCCGCCGTGCCGGTACGGGTAGTACTCGGGGTCGTCGTAGACGACGACGCGATACCGCACGCACGAATGATCGTAGACGTCCCAGGACGTGCGACCGCGGTGGCAGTCGTAGCAGACGAAGCGCGGGTAGGCGTACTGGCGCTCGACGTTGTACTCGACGTAGTCCATCGAGTAGTAGTCGTCGGCGTCGTACAGCACCGCCTCCGCCACGTGATGCATCGCGACGAACGGGTCGCCGCGCACCATCGCCGCCTCGTGGTAGTCCCAGCCCGAGCCGCGCGAGTACTGCGTGAAGCGCAGCGGCGTCGGGCTCACGATCGCGAAGACGTAGCCGATCCCCGGCGAGTCGTCGACGCGGAAGGCGCGGCTGACGTCCTGGCCGACCTCGTAGATCTGGTTCGCCCAGACGTGGCCGTTGTCGATCGAGCGCGCGGGGTACAGGATCTGGAAGCGGCCGTCGGTGTCGATCCGGCCGACCATCACGTAGCCGTCGTCCGTCGTCCGGAAGCGGATCCGGACGTCCTCGCCGCGATGCACGATGGTCCCGCCCGACGAGACGATGTCGATCTTCGGCTCGAAGCTCCGAACCGGGATCGGCGGAGCCGATGCGGACTCGCTCTGCTGCACGGTGGTGGCGCAGGCGGCGAGAGCCGCGAGGAGCGCCATGCTGATCATTCGGCTGCGCATTGTTCGTCCCCTGGATGGGTGATCGACCAGACTGGAGGGCAGGGCACATGCCCTCCATCGTAGGACCGCTAAGTGGATGATTCGCAACACTTTTCGCGTCTTTCCGCAGCCTCGCGCACCGGCTTCTGTCCCTCGGTGGTGACAGCTGACACAGGACGAATCCCGTTGCCGCGTGATGCGCGATACCTTTTCCTCGATGACCCGTCCGGACCTGCTCGATCCCGCCATCCTCGCCTCACTCGGCCACATCGAGCTCACGGCGCGGTGGATCGTGGATGGGTTCATGAGCGGGCTGCATCGCTCTCCGCGGAAAGGAGGCGCCGCGGAGTTCGCGGAGCACCGCGCCTACCTCCCCGGCGACGAGCTGCGCTACCTCGACTGGAAGGTCGCGGCGCGCAGCGATCGGCTGGTCATCAAGCGCTTCGAGGAGGAGACGAACCTCCGCGCGACGATCGTCCTCGACGTCAGCCGCTCGATGCGCTGGCGGGGCAGCGACCGCCGCCTCGACAAGCTGGCTTACGCCGAGCGGCTCGCCGCCGCGATCGCGCTCCTCTACATCAGGCAGCGCGACGCGGTGGGTCTCCTTCGCTTCGACGACGAGATCCGCACCGCGGTTCCCCCGCGCGCCCGTGAGGGACACTGGCGGCGCCTCGTCGCCGCGCTCGCGAGCGAGGAAGGCGGGGGCGCGACGGCGGGTCCCGCCGCGCTGGCCCGCGCCGCGCACGCGGTCGGCCGTCGCGGGATGATCGTCCTCGTCTCCGACCTCCTCATGGACGGCGACTCGGTCGCGCGCGCCGCGCGAGCCCTGCGCGCGAGCGGTCATCAGCTCGTCGTGCTGCACGTCATGGATCCCGCCGAGCGAGCACTGGAGCCAGGGCCCGAGGCCGTTTACGTCGATCCGGAGACGGGACTCGCGGTGCCCGTCGCGCCGGCGGAAGTGCGCGACGCCTACGCGGCGACGGTCGAGCGCGCGATCGCCGACTGGCGTCGTGTGCTCGCCGGCGCGGGTGCCGGGTATGCCACCGTCATGACCGACGCGCCATTCGGCATCCCGCTGCGCGCCGCGTTCGCGGCTCGCGAAGGCCTCGCTTGATTCACGTCAGGCATTCGTGAGCTTCCTCTCCCCCTTCGCGCTCGCGCTCGCCCTCGCGGCGATCGTTCCGCTTCTCCTGCACCTTCGTCGCCGGCGCGTCGCACGAACGGTGGAGTTCCCCGCGGCGCGCTATCTCGCGCGCGCGACGCGTGACCACGAGCGGACGCTGCGCGCGCGCAGCTCGCTGCTCGCCGTGCTGCGCATCCTTCTCGTCCTCCTTCTCGCGCTCGCCGCGGCCCGTCCGCTCGCGCGATTCGGCGCCGGGCACGGGCGCGCCGCGCTCGCGCTGGTCGTCGACAACTCCATGAGCAGCGGCGCCGTCGTCGCGGGGCGATCGACGCTCGACGACGCGAAGGCCGCCGCGCGCGCAGTCCTCGATGCGTCGGGCGCCGAGGACCGTCTCTGGCTCGTCACCGCCGACGGCTCGGTGGTCGCGGGCGATGCCGCAACGCTCCGCGGCGCCCTCGACGCGCTGCGTCCCCTCGCCGGCGCCGGCGATCTGTCTGCCGCGCTGCGAGCCGCGGGCTCGCTGGCGCGTGGCGTGCGCGACGCGGCGCCCGCGGTGGTCGTGCTCACCGACGGGCAGGCCACGACGTGGAACGCGGCCAGCGGCGAGGCGGACGCGGTCTGGGCTCCAGGCGTCGCGCCGCCGGCGAATCATGCGATCCTCGCCGCCGATCCGCGTCCGGCGCGGTGGAGCGGCCGCGGCGCCGTCCACATCGGAATGCTCGGCGCCGAAGGAGGAGACACGCTTCCCGTCCGCGTCGACCTGGGCGGCAGGACCGTCGCGCGCGGCAACGTCGTCACCGCCGCCTCCGGGCTCGGCGAGACGGAGATCGTCGTCGCCGGTGCGCCGGCCGGATGGAGTCCGGTGCGCGTTGCGCTTCCGCCCGACGAGCTCCCCGCCGACGACGAGCGCTGGACCGTGGCGTGGAGCGGTACGCCACCACGCGTCACGAGCGCGGCTGGTCCCTTCGCCGCGCGCGCGATCGACGCGCTGGTCGCGGCGGGAGTCGTCTCGAGCGGCGGCGACGTCTCGGTGACGTCGGCCGACGCGCTCGGTGCCCTCCCCGCACTCGTCGTCGCGCCGCTCGACCCCGCGCGAGTCGGCGTCGCGAACCGCGCGCTCGAGCGCGCCGGAATTCCGTGGCGCTTCGGCGCGGAGCGGCGCGGCGTGGCGCGTGCGCGAGGCGAAGGGCTCGGCGACGTGGACGTCGCGGCCCGATTCGCGCTGGCGTCGTCGAGCGCCGCCCCGGCGGAGACGCTCGCGACGGTCGGGGCGGAGCCATGGATCGTCGCCGGCGATCGCTACGTGCTCGTCGCCTCCGCGCTCGACACCGCGGCGACGACCTTTCCCGCGTCGGCGGGGTTCGTTCCCTGGCTCGCGCGCGCGATCACCGAGCGCCTCTCCCCCCTCGGAGGAGCTTCGACGACGGCGGTTCCGGGCGCGCGCGTCGCCGTCCCGGCGCGAGTGGACAGCGTCGAGACCCCCGACGGCTCGCGCGCGGGGGTGCGCGACACGCTCGTCCTGCCGCAGCGCACAGGCGTGTATTTTTGGATGCGAGGCGGGGCGCGCGTGGGCGCGGTCGTGGTGAACGCGGAGGCGGAGGAGTCACGGTTGCTGCGAATGGACGATGAAGGACTGAGACGCCGGCTCGGCGCGCCGGCGCGGGTTGCGCACGATGGCCGATCGCTCGCGGGCACGGCGTTCGGTCGTGCGGCGCGCCGGCCGTTAGGCAGCCTTCTCCTCGTCCTCGCGCTCGCGCTGCTCGTCGCCGAAGCCGTCGTCGCCGGCCGGTTCTCCGGCGCGATCGGCGGGCTGTCCTCGCGGACGGCGGGCTGATGGCGCTCCCCTCGATCCTCGACGCGGTCGAGCGGCTCGCCGCCTTCGGCCGCGTCTCCCGCAATCTCCCGGGGCCGCGCGCCACGACGACGGTGGCGGGGCTGCAGGGCTCGAGCGACGCCGTCGCCATCGCCGCCCTCGTCCGCGCCCATCCGACGCGCTTCTTCGTCGTCGCGACCGACGGCGTTCCGGAGGCGGAGCGGTGGCTCGCCGACCTCGGCGCCATCGTCGACGAGCCGGAAACCGTCGCGCTCTATCCTCCGCGCGAGTCGCTCGGCGAGGCGGAGCCCCACGCCGAGATCGCGGGCGAGCGGGTGGAGACCCTCGAGCGCCTGTCCCGGGGGGCGGTGCGCGTGCTGCTCACGACCGCGCGCGCGCTCCTCGAGCGGACGCGCCTGCCGCGCGCGGTCGCCGCCTCGCGGCTCGAGTTGCGCAAGGGCGACGTCTGGAAGCTCGGCGACCTCGTGAGCCACCTCGAGAGCGTCGGCTACGAGCGGGTGACGATGGTCGAGGACGTCGCGCAGTTCAGCGTGCGCGGCGGGATCGTCGACATCTACGGCTTCGGCATGACCGATCCGGTGCGCGCCGAGCTGTGGGGCGACGAGATCGTGGAGCTGCGGCACTTCGACCTCAACTCCCAGCGCTCGACGCGCGCCGCGGAGGTCGCGCTCGTCCTTCCCTCCGAGACCGCGCCGCCGGAGATCGACGAGGAGGAAGGGAACGTCGAGCGCGTGTCGATCGGCACGCTCTTTCCCCCCGACACGCTGCTCGTCCTCCCGGAGGGCACCGACCTCGCGCGCGAGCTCGAGCGCAACTGGCAGGAGGCGGCCCACCACATCGACCTCGCGCGCCGCCGCGGCGAGGACGCCGCCTCGCGCGCCGAGCTCTTCGACCCGCCCGCCGAGGTGCTCTCCACTCTCCGAGCGTTAGGCACGATCGGCATCGTCGATCGCGCCACCGCGCCCGAGGGGGCGATCGTCTTCCCGCTGCAGCCCCCCGACCAGATCGACCGCGACATCCCGCGACTGCGGCGGCTCGTCCGCACCGGGATGCCGACGATGATCCTCTGCGACAACGCGGGGCAGTGCGAGCGTCTCGACGAGCTGCTCACCGAGGGCGAGTACGGCGCGTCGCCCGCGGCGCTCGTCGTCGGCGTGCTGCACGGAGGATTCGTCATCCCGCCGAGCGGCGCGACCGATCCCGGGCTGCGCATCCTCACCGACCACGAGATCTTCCGCCGCGAGCGGCGCCTCCGCCGCGCGCGTCGCTACGCCGCCGGCGCGGCGCTCGACGTCGCGAGCGCGCTCACCCCGGGCGACTACGTGGTCCACCTCGAGCACGGCATCGGGATCTACCGCGGCATCGTCACCACCTTCGTGCAGGAGAGCGCGATCGAGGTCGCGGTCATCGAGTACGAGGGCGGCGACAAGCTGAACGTCCCGCTCTATCGCCTCGACCTCGTCGAGCGCTACCGCGCGGCCGGCGACGTGTCGAGCGACGCGCCCCCGCCGCGCCTCCACAAGCTGGGCGGCAAGCGGTGGCAGCAGCAGCGCGAGAAGACGCGCGCCGCCATCCAGGAGATGACGCTCGAGCTGCTCGACCTCTACGCGCGCCGCAAGGTCGCCTCGCGTCCGCCGCACGTCCCGGACACCGCGTGGCAGCGGCAGCTCGAGAGCTCCTTCCTGTTCGAGGACACGCCGGACCAGCGGAAGGCCACCGGCGACGTGAAGGGGGACATGGAGGGGCCGCGTCCCATGGACCGGCTGCTCGTCGGCGACGTCGGCTACGGGA